>CAMBRI010000013.1 GCA_945870205.1 Sulfuritalea hydrogenivorans sk43H
GATATGAAGTTGAGCACTTCCTGCAGGCGCACGCGCTCGAAGCTGCCGGCGGGCGGCGCCAGCTTTTTTGTCGGCGCCAGGTCGGCGATGTATTGCACGATGGCCGGGCCTTCGGTGAGCACTTCGCCGTTGTCGAGCACCAGCGCCGGGACGTAGCCCGCTGCATTGATTGCGAAGAAATCGGCGCCGGATTCGGTCTTCTTGGTTTTGAGATCGACCTTTTCGACGTTATATGCGAGACCGGCTTCGGCCAGGGCAATGTGCGGTGACAGTGAGCAGGCGCCGGGGCTGTAATAGAGCTTCATGATCCTGGATATTCCTTTTCTGTTGGTTGGTTTGGGGGACTGCTAGGACACGCGCCGACCCTGCCCGGCTGCCTTTTGCTCTACGGCAAATACGGCGGCCTCGACACGCGAAGTGAGATTGAGCTTGGCCAGGATGTGCTTGACGTGGAGCTTGACCGTGTCATGGCTGATGTCGAGCACCCGGGCGATGGCCTTGTTCGACAGGCCTTGCGACAACTGCTGGAGGATCTCGCGCTCGCGGGCCGTCAGCAGCTTCATGGTGTCGGCCTTGGTCGCCGCGGCATTGCCGCCCTGCAGCAGGTTGACCAGCTTGAGGGTCATCGCCGGGGCCACCACGGTTTCGCCGCGCACCGCGCGCTGCACGGCGTCGACCACGTCTTCCGGCTCCATGTCCTTCAGCAGATAGCCCTTGGCGCCGGCCTGCAAGGCCGCCGCAAGATCTTCCTCGGCATCACTCACGGTGAGTACCAGCACCGGACCGTGCCAGCCGTCTGCCACCAGCTGGCGCAGCAGGCTGAGCCCACCGTTGGGGGGCATGTTGAGATCGGTGATGATGACGTCGGGGCGCGCCTCGACCAGAATGCGCAGTGCATCGTCGGCGTTGCCGGCTATGCCCGCCACCTTGATGGTGCCACGCTGCTCCAGCAGTTCGGCGAGGCCCTTGCGAAACAGGGTGTGGTCGTCGACCAGAAGGACGCGAATCGGATCGCCGTTGTTCTGCAGGTTCATGCCAGTGCGCCTCCTCCGGGCGGAAAGCTGAGCCTGACGCGAAAGCCGCCCTGCGGCAGGTTGGCGACCTCGAGGTGACCGCCGATCTTCATTGCGCGCTCACGCATGATCGCCAGACCGAAATGATCGCGCAAGCCGGGATGCTCCTGGAAGCCACCAACTCGATTGGCAATCGCAAAAAAGCCCTGGCCACCCTTGCCGTTGTCTTCAATGGTGGCGTTGTAATAGTCTCCGGCAGCCTCCAGCGTCATGCTGGCTTCTGTCGCGCCGGAATGTCGCGCGACGTTGGCAAGGGCTTCCTGCAGGATGTGGAATACCTGGCTTTCCTTGTCCGGTTCGAGACGCAGGTCGGTGAGCCGATTGTCATAGCGCAGGGAAATCCCGGTGCGCTCCTGAAAACCGCAGGCAAGGCCTTGCAGTGCATGCTCAAGGCCCATCGGATCCATGCGACTGCGAAACTGAACCAGCAATTCGCGCAGGTGACCGTAGGCATCGTCCAGGGCCTGGCCGACGTCGCCGGCGTACTTGGCGCTCTTCTCCAGCGACTGGTCGGCAATCGCGTCATTCAGCATGGCCATGCGCATTTTCATGTAGGCCAGCGTCTGCGCCAGCGAATCATGAATTTCGGCCGCCATCATCTGGCGTTCGCTGGTCAATACGATGCGCAGGTTTTCGCGTTTGAGCCTGGCATTCTCCAGCGCCATGCCCAGGTGCTCGCCGATGGAACGGAACAGCAGCGCCACTTCTTCGGGCAGCTCGAAGGCCTCGGGCAGGAACAGGTTGTAGGTGCCTAGCAGGCGGCCGCCATTCGACAGGGGCACCACCACCATGGCCTGGCAGCCCTGGTCGAAGAAGTTCTCCCCGGTGCGCTCGGCGCAGGGCTTGAGGTCGATCTCGAACAGCGGCCGGTTCTGCTTGATCGCGATGCCGCACTGGCCGCAATCACGCGAGACCAGGCGCTCCTTTTCGACCACCGCCGGCGGCAGGCCGCGCGAGGCCACCATGCGCAGGTGCAGGCCGTCGCTGGTCAACACCCGCACCACGCCGGCATCGGCCTTGGCCAGACGAATCATGGTCCCCAGAAAGCGGCCCAGCAACTCGTCGAGATCGTCTTCATCGGCAAGATTGCTGGAAATCTCGGCCAGGACGTGCAGCGCTTCCAGCGTATGGCCGCCGGAGGGATCGAGATCGAGTTCGGCCGGTGGAGTCGGGGGATCGAGGCTGTTCATGGCTCAGTCAGGCATCGACCACACGCCGGCGTCTATCTTGTCGGCCCACATCAGGGCGGCGATGGTCTTGCCGTCGGTGATCTCGCCGTCGTGCACGGCCTGCAGGGCCTCGGCAACACTCATTTCGATGATGTCGAGAAACTCGCCGTGATCGCGCTGGTGGCCGACATATATCAAGCCGCGTGCCCAGAAGATTTCGATGTGTTCGTCGGAGTAGCCGATGCACGGATGCATGGTCGCCAGATGCCGCCAGACTTTCGCCTGATGGCCGGTTTCTTCGCGCAATTCGCGCTTCGCCGTATCCAGCGGGTGCTCATCGGGATCAATCTTGCCCGCCGGAAGTTCGACAAAAATGCGCTGCAGGGGATAGCGGAACTGCCGCTCGAACAGCAGCTTGCCGTTGTCCAGCATGCCAATCACGACCACGGCGCCGGGATGGGCGATCCACTCACGCACGGCCTCATGACCGTCGGGCATGCGCACCGTATCGCGCCGTACGTGCAGCAGCTTGCCGTCATATACCGGCTCACTGAAGAGCGTGTGTTCGATCAGGTCGGAATCTTCCATTTACGCGTCGGGCCAGTGATTGAAACTTGAACATGCACCACAGCCAGCTATCTTATATCAGCGCGACAACGAAGCACCAACGACAAAGCCGCCATGCGGGCTAAGCATGACGGCTTGGCGACCCGGCACCAACGCACTACTTACAAAGAGCGCATCAGGGCCGTGGTGCAGACCATCATCAAGGCGTCGGGGAACAGGCCGAAGCCGGCTACGGCCAGGCCATTGAGCGACAACAGCACGCGCAGGTCGAGGCCGGCGGTGATCGGTGCTGAATCGACCGGACGGTCGAAGTACATCAGCTTGACCACGCGCAGGTAGTAGAAGGCGCCGATCAGCGAGAACATCACGGCGATCACGGCCACTGCGGTGTAACCCGCCTTGATGGCCGCTAGCAGCACGGCGAACTTGGCGAAAAAGCCGACGAAGAACGGGATGCCGGCCATGGAGAACATAATGATCAGCATCATCGCGGCGAACCACGGACTACGCTGATTGAGGCCCTTGAAATCCTCGAGGTTCTCGGCTTCGTAACCGGCGCGGGATAGCAGCAGCACCATGCCGAAGGCACCCAGCGACATCAGTACGTAGGCGACGGTGTAATACAGCGCCGAACTGTAGGCATTGACTGCAGTGAAGGGGTCGACCTGGCCACCAATGATGCCTGACATCAGGCCGAGCACCATGTAACCCATGTGCGAGATCGCGGAATACGCCAGCATGCGCTTGATGTTGCTTTGGGCGATGGCCGCGAGGTTGCCAAGACCGATCGAAAGCACCGCCATGATCAGCAGCATTTTTTGCCAATCAACAGCCAGCGCGAACAACGCATAGACCAGCAGGCGCAGGGCCATGGCAAATGCGGCAAGTTTCGGCGCCGAACCGATGAACATGGTCACGGCCGTCGGCGCACCGTGATACACGTCGGGAATCCACATGTGGAAAGGAACCAGGCCCAGCTTGAAGGCAACGCCGGAAACCATGAACACCAGACCTAAAACCAGAACCGTCTTTTCCGACTGGCCCTGATACAGCGCCTGGGCCACGCCGCCGATTTCCAGGCTGCCGGTGGCACCATAGATCATCGACATGCCGTAGAGCAGCAGGCCCGAGGCCAGGGCTCCGAGCACGAAATACTTCATGGCCGCCTCGGTGGCGCGCCGTGAGTCGCGATCGATTGCCACCAGGCCATAGAGCGAAAGCGACATCAGTTCCAGACCGAGGTACATGGTCACAAAGTTGGCCGCCGAGATCATGACCATCATGCCCAGCGTCGCATACAGCACCAGGACGTAGAACTCGCCCTTGTCCAGCCCGCGGTCGGCCATGTACTGCCGGCTGTAGACCAGCATCATGATCACCGCAAGGTAAGTCATCAGCTTGAGGAAGTCGGCCAGCAGGTCGTCGACGAACATGTTGCTGAAGGTCAGCGCGGTCTGCCCGTCGGAGGTGACCAGGGTGATCGCCGCACAGCCGAGCAGGGTGATCACCGTCAACATGGCCGCCATCCAGCGATGGGTGGCGCCAAAGATCAGGTCGACGAACAGTACCAGGAAGGACATCAGCAGGAGAAAAATCTCCGGCGCCGCCGGGTACAGGTCGGGCATCACGAAATTATTCAGCATCGCTTCTCTCGTGTCTCTCGTGTCGTATGCCGCTCATGGGTGTGCATTAGAGTTTGCTTGCTGCAACGTGCTTGAGCAGGTTATCCACCGAGGCATGCATCACTTCGGTGAAAGGGAATGGGTAAAGGCCCATGGCGAGGACGCAGACCGCCAGCAGACCGAGCACCAGGAATTCGCGGGCGCCGATGTCCGTCAGCTTGGCGACATGATCGTTGGCCACCTCGCCGAACACTACGCGCTTGACCATCCACAGGGTATAGGCCGCGCCGAGGATCAGCGTGGTGGCGGCAGCGAAGCCGACCCAGAAGTTGAACTTGATGGCACCCAGGATCACCATGAACTCGCCAACGAAACCCGAGGTCGCCGGCAATCCGGAATTGGCCATGGCGAAGAATACGAACAGGGCAGCGAACTTCGGCATGGTGTTCACCACGCCGCCGTAATCGGCGATCATCCGCGAATGCATGCGGTCATACATGACGCCAACGCAAAGGAACATCGCTGCCGAGATGAAACCGTGGGAAATCATCTGCACCAGCGCACCTTCGACGCCGATGGCATTGAAGATGAAAAAGCCGAGCGTGACGAAACCCATGTGCGAAATCGACGAGTAGGCGATCAGCTTCTTCATGTCGGTCTGCACCAGCGCCACGAAGCCGATATAGACAACCGCGATCAGGCTCAGGGCGATCATCATGGGCGCCAGATAATGGCTGGCGTCGGGCACGATCGGCAGGGAGAACCGCACGAAACCGTAGGCGCCCAGCTTCAGCGCGATGGCGGCCAGCACCACGGAGCCGCCGGTGGGCGCCTCGACGTGGGCGTCGGGCAACCAGGTATGCACGGGCCACATCGGCACCTTGACGGCGAAGGAAACGAGGAAGGCGATGAAGATCAGTATCTGCGGCGCCATCCCGATGCGCATCTGGTGCCAATCGAGGATGTTGAAGCTGCCGCCGGACTCAAGGAACAGCCAGATCAGGGCAACCAGCATCAGGAGCGAACCGAGCAGCGTGTAGAGGAAGAACTTGATGGCTGCATAAACGCGGTTGGGCCCGCCCCAGGCACCGATGATGATGTACATCGGGATCAGGGAGGCTTCAAAGAATACATAGAACAGCACACCATCCAGAGCACTGAAAATTCCGTTCATGAGACCCGACATGACCAGGAAGGCGCCCATGTACTGGGCCTGCTTCTCTTCGATCACTTCCCATCCAGCCAGTACCACCATGACGGTGATGAAGCTGTTGAGCAGGATGAATGGCATCGAGATGCCGTCAACCCCAAGCAGGTACTGCACATTGAAGCGGGTGATCCACGGCGACTGTTCGACGAACTGCATGCCGGCCTGCGTCGCATCGAAAGCGGTATACAGAGGCAAGGTCACCAGAAAGCCGGCGAGGGCCACAGCCAGAGACAGCCAGCGCACCAGCGTGCGGCGTTCGGAGCCGATCCAGAAAACCGGCAAGGCGCCGAGGATGGGGACCCAGATTGCGAGACTCAGGAGTTGCGAATTCATCGGATTAATATTCCATCAGGCCTGTTTGCATGAGCGCGCGTTTGCATCAGGCCCTCCAAAAAGACAGGAGCGCAACGACACCAAATATCATGCCCAGGGCGTAGCGGTAAATGCGTCCCGACTGGATCAGGCCGACGAGGCCGGAAATCCAGCCGACAGCGCCGGCCGAACCATTTACCATCACGCCGTCGATCAGAACCTGGTCACCACCCTTCCACAGGCCGCGCCCCAGCAGACGGGCACCACCGGCGAAGAACCAGTCGTTGAACCTGTCGAAGCCGTATTTCTCTTCCAGGATCGTTGCCAGCACCCCGGATTTCGCCTTGATAACGGCCGGCAGATCGGGTCGCACGATATAGAGGTACCAGGCGGTTGCCGCGCCGGAGATTGCCAGCCAGAAGGGCAAGGTAGTGACTCCGTGTGCCATCATGCCCATCACCCCGTGGAATTCGTGGGCCATGGTGGCCATACCCTTGTGGGCAGCCGCAATGGTGATCGAGCCGCCGAACCAGTTGCCGTACAGAACCGTGCCGATCAGCCAGCCGGCGCCGATCGCCGGGATCGACAGCAGGATCAGCGGCACGGTGACGACCTTGGGCGATTCATGCGGCTCGACCGGACCATGTTGGCCGTGATCGTCATGATGCGCATCGTGGCCATGGGCGTCATGCGCCGGCTCGCGGAAGCGCTCCTTGCCGTGGAAAGTGAAAAAGATCAGGCGGAATGAATACAGGCCGCCGACGAAGACTGCGGCCAGGGCGCAGAAATATGCGAAACCGGCGCCCGGGACCTGGGCATGATGCACGGCCTCGATGATCGAATCCTTGGAGAAGAAGCCGGCGAACGGCGGCAGGCCGGCATTGGCGATGGCGCCGATCAGCATGGTGGCGTAGGTGATCGGCAAATATTTGCGCAAGCCGCCCATGCGCCGCATGTCCTGCTCGTGATGCATAGCGATGATCACCGAGCCGGCACCGAGGAACAGGACTGCCTTGAAAAACGCGTGCGTCATCAGGTGGAAGATGGCCACCGAATAGGCCGATGCGCCCAGCGCCATGGTCATGTAGCCGAGCTGCGACAGGGTCGAGTAGGCAACGACACGCTTGATGTCGGTCTGCACGATGGCGATCAGGGCCATAAACAGCGTCGTAATGGCACCGATGACGATGACAAAGGACAGGGCGGTGTCCGACAGTTCGAACAGCGGCGACATGCGCGAGACCATGAAGATGCCGGCCGTGACCATGGTCGCGGCATGGATCAGTGCTGAGATCGGGGTCGGACCTTCCATCGAGTCAGGCAGCCAGACATGCAGCGGAAACTGCGCGGACTTACCCATGGCGCCGATGAAAAGACAAATACATACAGCGGTGATCAGCGGCCAGCCCGTGACAGACATGGTGAGGGCAGCGAGTTGCTCGCGCTTGGCGAAGACTTCGGCGTAGTCGAGGCTGCCTGCGTAGGCAGCGATCAGTCCGATACCGAGCAGGAAGCCGAAATCGCCGACGCGATTCACCAGGAAGGCCTTGAGGTTGGCGTAAATCGCGGTCGGCCGCGTGTACCAGAAGCCGATCAGCAGGTAAGAGACCAGACCTACCGCCTCCCAGCCGAAGAACAACTGGACGAAATTGTTCGACATCACCAGCATCAGCATGGAGAAGGTGAACAAAGAGATGTAGCTGAAGAAGCGCTGGTAGCCGGGGTCTTCTGCCATGTAGCCGATGGTATAGACATGCACCATGAGCGAGACGAAGGTGACCACCATCATCATCAGGACGGTCAGCGGATCGATGAGGAAGCCGACCTGGAGCTTGAGGCCGCCGGATTCCATCCAGGTGTAGACCGCGCCGTTGAACACGTTGCCCGCCTGCACATCCTGGTAGATCAGCACCGAGAGCACGAAGGAGATCGTGACACCCAGGATGGTAACGACGTGCGAACCGGTACGACCGAGAATCTTGCCGAAAAATCCGGCCAGGATGGCGCCCGCCAACGGGGCCAGGGGGACCAGCAGATAGAGAGTTTTCATGCCCATGTACCCACTAGCCCTTCAGACTGTCGAGGTCTTCGACGTCGATGGAGGACAGGTTGCGGAACAGCACCACCAGGATCGCAAGACCGATACCTGATTCAGCCGCGGCAACCACAAGGATGAAGAAGACGAAGAGTTGGCCGGAAAGGTCATTGAGATAGTGCGAGAAGGCGACAAAATTGATATTCACTGCCAGCAGCATCAGTTCGATGGCCATCAACAGCACGATCAGGTTCTTCCGGTTGAGGAAGATGCCGACAACGCTGATTGAAAACAGGATGGCGGCCAGGATCAGGTAATGTGAAAGCGAAATCATGCCTGCTCCCCTTCTTTCGCCGTCGGAACGGAAACCTCTACCTCGGGCGCCATCTTGACCAGGCGCATGCGGTCCTTGCTCTTGACGGCAATCTGATCGGATGCATGCATGGCCTTGTTGTCCTTGCGGGTGCGCAGAGTCAGCATGACCGCAGCGATGATGGCAACCAGCAGGATGACTGACGCAATTTCGAAGGGATAGGCGTAGTCCGTATAAAGCAGGCGCGCCAGCTCCTTGGTGTTGCTGTAGTTCGCCGGCAGGTTTTGCGGCGGCAGATTGGCCAGACCAAAGTAGCGACCGGAGAGCACCATGGACATCTCGACCGCCATCAAACCGCCAACCAGGGCCCCAAGCGGCAGGTTCTTCCAGAATCCCTGGCGCACGCGCTCGATGTTGATGTCGAGCATCATGACCACGAAGAGGAAGAGCACCATCACCGCGCCGACATAAACCATGATCAGGGCAAGCGCGAGAAACTCGGCCTGAAGCAACATCCACAAGCCAGCGACGTTGAAGAAGGCCAGCACGAGGAACAGCGCGGCATGCACCGGGTTGCGGGCGGTGATCACGCGCAGCGCGGCCAACACCGTAACAGCGGAGAATATGTAGAAAAGAATGGTCTTGAATTCCATGGCTGGATTAGCGTGGCATTAGCGGTAAGGGGCATCCTGCGCACGATCGGCAGCGATCTGCGCTTCGTTGCGGTCGCCCACGGCCAGCAGCATCTGCTTGGTGTAGTAGAGATCGCCGCGCGCCTCACCGTGGTACTCGAATATACGGGTCTGGACGATGGCGTCGACCGGGCAGGCCTCTTCGCAGAAGCCGCAGAAAATGCACTTGGTCAGATCGATGTCGTAACGGGTCGTGCGCCGGCTGCCATCATCGCGCTCGGCCGATTCGATGGTGATTGCCAGCGCCGGACAGACGGCCTCGCACAGTTTGCAGGCGATGCAACGCTCCTCGCCGTTAGGGTAGCGGCGCAAGGCGTGCAGGCCACGGAAACGATTGCTTTGTGGCGTCTTTTCTTCCGGATACTGAATCGTGATCTTGCGCGCGAACATGTAGCGGCCGGTCACCGCCATGCCCTTGAACAGTTCCTTGAGGAACAGACTGCCTATGAAATCTTTTGCACCCATGGTGATCTCTCCTGGCCCTATTTCCAGATGGTCAGCGGCGACATCATCCAGACGCCGACCACCAGAATCCAGACCAGCGTCAGCGGCACAAACACCTTCCAGCCCAGGCGCATGATCTGGTCATAGCGATAGCGCGGGAAAGTGGCGCGAATCCAGAGGAAGAAGAACAGGATCGCCGCCATTTTGGCCGCCATCCAGTGGAAGCCATCGGGCAGGAAGCCGACCGGGGACAACCAGCCGCCGAGGAAGAAGACTGAAGTCATCGCCGAAATCAGGATCATGTTGGCGTATTCGGCGAGGAAGAACATCGCGAATGCCATGCCGGAATATTCGACCATGTGACCGGCAACAATTTCTGACTCGCCTTCCACCACGTCGAACGGCGCACGGTTGGTTTCGGCCACACCCGAAATCAGGTACACCGCGAACATCGGCAGCAAAGGCAGCCAGTTCCATGAGAGGAAGCCAATGCCCATACCGGCAAAACGTCCCTTGTCCTGCATGCTGACGATCTCGCTCAGGTTGAGGCTGCTCGACACCATCAGCACAGTGATCAAACCGAGGCCCATAGCTACCTCGTAGGAAATCATCTGCGCCGAGGCCCGCATGGCGCCAAAAAACGGATATTTTGAATTAGAGGCCCAACCGGCGATGATGATGCCATAGACGCCAACCGAACTGATCGCCAGCAGGTAGAGCACGCCGGCATCGACATTGGCCAGCACCCAACCCGGAGCAAATGGAATCACTGCCCAGGCGGCCAGCGCCGGCGCAATCGCCATGATCGGGCCGAGCACGAAGAGCTTCTTGTCGGCCGCAGCCGGGAACAGCACTTCTTTCAGGAACAACTTCAGGCCGTCGGCGATCGGCTGCAGCAGGCCCCAGGGACCGACCCGATTGGGGCCGATGCGTACCTGCATCCAACCGATGACCTTACGTTCCCAGAACGTCAGATAGGCCACCGACAACAGCAGCGGGGCCATGATCAGGACGATCTTGGCCAGGGTCCAGAGCAGCGGCCATACCGGCTTGACGAGAGCCCACAGCGGCGCCCACAGGGAACCGAGAATCGATGCCAGCAGGTTGAGGACGGTAGCTTCCATCACGCCTTCTCCACGCTCAGAACCGCGCACATCGCACCCAGTGCAACGGTATCTGCATGCGCCGCCGCAATGCGCACTACGCCGTCGGGCAGGCCGGTGTCGAGTTCGGCCGAAAGCGTCACCGTCGCCGCACCGCCGGTTCCTACTCTTGCGCGATCACCAGCGACCAATCCAAGCTTTCCCAATGTCGCCGCATTCATGCGCGCGGTGGGTGCCGCGGAATCGGTCGCCTGCTGCAGGGAGGGTGCGCGACGTACCAGCGCATCGGCAAAGTGAATCGGTACGTCGGCCACTCGCTCGACGCCGTTGATGGACGTGTTCAAATTCAGCTCGGCCAGGTCGATGCCGTTGTCCAGTCCCGATACAAAGTCGGGCTTGCCTGCCAGCGCTTCGCTGCGCACATCCTCGCTGCTGTTGAATTCGAACCCCGGCATGTCGAGTAGGTTGCCCAGCACGCGCAACACCTTCCAGGCCGGACGTGTTTCGCCCAAGGGCTTGGCGGCGGCGAAGAAACTCTGCACGCGCCCTTCGGTATTGATGAAGGTGCCGGACGTTTCCGAGAACGGCGACACCGGTAACAGGACGGCTGCATAATCGAGCATGGCCTGGGACTTGAAGGAAGTCAGGACCACGACTGCCGCTGCCTTGCCCAGACTGGCCAAAGCTTGCGCACCGTCCGCGCAATCGAATTCGGGCTCGGCGCCCAGTACGACGTAGGCATGGCGCGGATCCTTGAGCATCGCCGCGGCACCGAGGCCAGCCGCTCCCGGCGTCGCCTTGCCCACGTAGCCGCCGACGCTGTTGGCAGCCTCGCCGAGGAAACCGAAGCGGCCGCCGAGGGCGGCTGCCAACTGGCCAGCCAGCGCCTGCAGGGTTGCCGCCTGAGGATGCTGCTGGGCGAAGTTGCCGAGTAGAACAGCGCTGCCGCCATCGCTGCCCGATGCCAGGCTCTGAGCGATGGCTTGCGCCTCGGCCGACACCGTAACAGCGGCCAGAGCTGTGTCGGAGGCCGTGCCCTTGAGGGCGCAGACCGCCTTGACCACCTGGCCCAGCAGGGCCGGCAGTTGCGACGGCGCAGCGATGGCGCGCGCCGTCAGTTTGATCAACAGGTCGTCATCGGCACTGTGCAGCACGCTGATCTGTGCGCCACGCTTGGCCGACTGGCGCAGGCGCTGGGCAAGCAGCGGATGGTCCTTGCGCAGGAAGGAACCAACCACCAGTACGCGGTCGAGCTTAGCGATATCGGCGATCTTCATGCCCAACCACGGCGTTCCGCGACGGTGCCCGTCGGCGGAGAAGTCGCTCTGACGCAGGCGAAAATCGATGTTCTCGCTGCCCATGCCACGCAGCAGTTTCTGCGCCAGATACATTTCTTCCAGTGTCGCGTGCGGACTCAGCAAACCACCAATGGCGGCGCCGCCGTGAGTCTTGGCCACGTCGCGCAATGCATGTGCGGCATAGTCGAGAGCAACGCTCCAGTCGACCTCCACCCATTGGCCACCCTGCTTCACCATCGGCTTGGTCAGCCGCGCGCTCGAACTCAGGCCCTGGTAGGAGAATCGCTCCTTGTCAGTCAGCCAGCATTCGTTGATGTCTTCGTTTTCGAGCGGCAGCACGCGCATCACTTTGTCATGCTTGGTCTGCACGATCAGGTTGCTGCCCAGACCATCATGCGGGCTCACCGATTTGCGCCGGGATAGTTCCCAGGTGCGCGCCGAAAAACGGAAGGGCTTCGACGTCAATGCGCCAACTGGGCACAGATCGATGATGTTGCCCGAGAGTTCCGTATTTACGGTCTTGCCGATGAAGGGCATGACTTCGGCACGTTCGCCGCGATAGGACTGGCCGAGTTCCATGAAGCCGGCTATCTCCGCCGTGAAACGGATGCAGCGCGTGCAGTTGATGCAGCGGGTCATGTCGGTCGACACCAGCGGACCGAGATCCTTGTCGGGCACGACGCGCTTTTCTTCCTCGTACTTCGAGGCGGACTCGCCGTAACCGACCGCGAGATCCTGCAACTGGCACTCGCCGCCCTGATCGCAGATCGGGCAATCCAGCGGGTGGTTGATCAGCAGGAACTCCATCACTGCCTTCTGTGCCTTGACGGCCAGATCGGAGTGGGTGAATACCTTCATGCCCTTGGTCACCGGCGTGGCGCAGGCCGGCATCGGCTTTGGCGCCTTTTCGACCTGGACCAGGCACATGCGGCAGTTGGCCGCGATGGACAACTTCTTGTGGTAGCAGAAGTGCGGTATGTAGGTGCCCAACTGATGGGCCGCCTCGATGATGGTGCTGCCCTCGGCAACCTCCAGCGTCTTGCCGTCGATCTCGATCTCGACCATTACACGGTCCCCGCTGTTGCTGATGCGCTGAAGAAGCCACTGCCCGCGCGCTGCACGTCAGGATCGACGAGGCACTTCTTGTGCTCGATGTGATACTCGAATTCGCTCTTGAAATGCTTTATGAAACTGCGTACCGGAAATGCGGCGGCATCAGCCAGCGCGCAAATGGTCTTGCCCATCATGTTGTCCGTCACGCGATTCAGCAGATCGAGATCTTCGGGGCGACCCTCGCCGTGCTCTATCCGATGGACCACGCGATACAGCCAGCCGCTGCCCTCGCGACAGGGCGTGCATTGGCCGCAGGATTCCTCGAAATAGAAGTAGGACAGTCGCTCCAGCGCCTTGACCATGCACACGGTTTCGTCCATCACGATCACCGCACCCGAGCCAAGCATCGAGCCGGCCTTGGCAATCGAGTCGTAGTCCATGGTGCATTCCATCACGACGTCGGCCGGTAGTACCGGGGCCGAGGAACCGCCGGGGATCACCGCCTTGAGTTTGCGCCCGCCGCGCATGCCACCAGCCATTTCCAGCAGTTTCGCAAACGGGGTGCCCATCGGGACTTCATAGTTGCCGGGACGATTGACATGGCCCGAGACGGAGAATAGCTTGGTGCCGCCGTTGTTGGGCTTGCCCAGATTCAGGTAGGCCTCGCCGCCCATGCCGAGGATGAAGGGGATCGCGGCAAAGGTTTCGGTGTTGTTGATCGTGGTCGGCTTGCCATACAGGCCGAAGTTCGCAGGAAAAGGCGGCTTGAAACGCGGCTGCCCCTTCTTGCCTTCGATGGATTCGAGCAGGCCGGTTTCTTCGCCGCAAATGTAGGCACCCCAGCCGTGATGCGCAAAGAGGTCGAAGCTGAAGTCGGAGCCAAGAATATTGTTGCCGAGATAGCCGGCGGCGCGTGCCTGGTCGAGTGCTTCCTCGAAACGCTGGTAGATCTCGAAGATCTCGCCGTGGATATAGTTGTAACCGCGCTTGGCACCCACCGCATAGCCGGCGATGATCATGCCCTCGATGGTCGAATGCGGATCGAAGCGCAACAGATCGCGGTCCTTGAAGGTGCCCGGTTCGCCCTCGTCGGTGTTGCAGACGACGTACTTTTCCGGCGCCGCCTTGGGCATGAAACTCCACTTGAGGCCGGTCGGGAAACCGGCGCCGCCGCGACCGCGCAGGACTGACTTCTTGACCTCGGCGATCAGGTCGTCCTGGCTCATCTTGCTGGAAAGAATCCGCTTCAGCTGGGCATACCCGCCGCGAGCTTCGTAGTCCTTGAGACTCCAGCCAGCGTCGCCCTTGGCCCAACCGGTGGTGAGCAGCGGATTGATGGTGTCGATCAGAGCCATTTTATTTGCACTCCGCCAACAACTTGTCGATCTGCTCGGGCAACATGAAACTGCACATGCGTTTGTTGTTAACGAGCATCACCGGTGCGTCGCCGCAGGCCCCCATGCACTCGCCTTCCTTCAGTGTGAACTTGCCGTCCGCAGTGGTTTCGTTGAAATCGATGCCGAGCTTTTGCTTTACGTAATCCGCGGCATGAACACCGCCCGACAGGGCGCAGGGGAGGTTGGTGCATACCGTCAGCTTGTATTTGCCTACCGGGTTGAGGTCGTACATGTTGTAGAAGCTGGCGACCTCGTAGGCAGCAATCGGCGCCATGCCCAGATAGCTTGCAACGGCAGCGATGGTTTCCTTGGCCAGCCAGCCCTTTTCGTCCTGCGCAATCACCAGCGCCGCCATCACGGCAGATTGCTTCTGGTCCGCCGGATATTTGGCCACTTCCCGGTCAATTCTTCTAAGGGATTCGGAGCTCAACATGTCGTATTGATTATTCATGCGGCGTTCTATCGGTCAACGTCGCCAAGCACCAGATCGATGGTGCCGATGACGGCAGTTGCATCGGCCAGCATGTGGCCGCGGCACATTTCATCGGTTGCGGCCAGGTGAGGAATCCCGGCCGTATGCAGCTTGATGCGGTAAGGCTTGTTTGCCCCGTCCGATACCGCCCAAACTGCCATCTCCCCCTTGGGATGCTCGATGGCAGCATAGGCTTCGCCGGCCGGCACATGCATGCCTTCGGAAAACAGCTTGAAATGATGGATCAGCTCTTCCATGCTGCCCTTCATTTTTTCTCGCGACGGTGGCGCCACCTTGTGGTCGTCGGTAATTACCGGGCCCGGATTCTTCCGCAGCCATTCGATGCACTGCCTGATGATGCGATTGGCCTGGAACATTTCTTCCATGCGCACCAGATAGCGATCATAGGTGTCGCCATTGACACCGACCGGAATATCGAAATCCATGCGGTCATAAACTTCATAGGGCTGCTTCTTGCGCAGATCCCACTCGATGCCTGAACCGCGCAGCATCGCGCCGCTGAAACCCATTTGCAAGGCGCGCTCGGGGCTGACGACACCAATGCCGACGGTGCGCTGCTTCCAGATTCTGTTGTCGGTCAGCAGGGTATGGTATTCGCTCAGATATACCGGGAAACGGTTGGTGAAATCCTCGAGGAAATCCAGCAGCGAACCGCTGCGCGCCTCGTTCAGTTCCTTCACCGTCTGCGCGTTCTTGAAGCGGTTTTCCTGATACTTCGGCATCTGGTCGGGCAGGTCGCGGTAAACACCGCCGGGCCGGTAGTAGGCTTGATGCATCCGCGCGCCGCACACCGCCTCGAGTACGTCGAACAGATCTTCGCGCTCGCGGAAGGTGTAAAGCACCATGGTCATCGCGCCGATATCGAGAGCATGGGTGCCGATGTTGAGCAGGTGATTCTTGATCCGAGCCACCTCGTCCATCATGACGCGTATGTATTGCGCCCGAATCGGCACATCGACGCCAAGCAGTCGCTCGACCGCCAGGCAGTAGGCATGCTCGCTGGGGATCATCGATGTGTAGTCGAGACGATCCAGATAGGGCAGGGTCTGCAGCCAGGTGCGCGTTTCAGCCAGCTTTTCGGTGCCACGATGCAGCAGGCCGATGTGGGGATCGGCGCGCACCACGACTTCGCCGTCCAGTTCCAGGACCAGGCGCAAAACGCCATGAGCAGCCGGATGCTGAGGCCCGAAGTTGAGGGTGTAATTCTTGATGTCAGCCACGGCCGTCGCCTTTTCCGTACTGTTCTTCGCGCACGATGCGCGGCGTCACTTCGCGCGGCTCGATGGTCACCGGCTGATAGATCACACGCTTCTGCTCCGGGTCGTAGCGCATCTCGACATAGCCGGAAATCGGGAAGTCCTTGCGGAACGGATGTCCGACGAAGCCGTAGTCGGTCAGGATGCGACGCAGATCGAGGTGACCCTCGAAATGAATGCCGAACAAATCAAAGGCTTCGCGTTCATACCAGTTGCCGCTGTTCCATATTTCGGTTACGGATGCCACGACCGGAAATTCGTCGTCCGGCGCAAACACCTTGACCCGCAAGCGCCAGTTGTGGGTGATCGACAGCAACTGGCTGACGGCCGCATAGCGCTTGCCCTGATAGCCCGTAAACTCGGAATAGTCGATACCGGAGAGATCCATCAACTGCTCGAAACGCAGCGCGGAATCGTCGCGCAACTGGCGCATCGCATCCAGATAGTTTTCTGCAGGAATCGCAACAGTCACTTCGCCCAGCGCCAGCACCGGCTCGCCGATGCGATCGCCAAAGCTTTCCTTCAGTTGCCGGCAAAGACGTTCCAGTTTGACGCTCATGAGATAGGCTTGACAGGTCAGCGGGCGATGGTGGTGGTACGGCGGATCTTGCTCTGCAACTGGATCAGGCCATACAGCAGCGCCTCTGCCGTTGGCGGGCAACCGGGAACATAGACATCGACCGGCACAATACGATCGACACCGCGCACCACGGAATAGGAGTAGTGATAGTAACCACCGCCATTGGCGCAGGAACCCATCGACAGTACCCAGCGAGGCTCAGCCATCTGATCGTAAACCTTGCGCAGGGCCGGCGCCATCTTGTTAGTCAGCGTTCCGGCGACGATCATCACATCGCTTTGCCTGGGACTCGGGCGAAACACGATACCGAAACGATCGAGGTCATACCGGGAACACCCGGCGTGGATCATCTCGATGGCGCAACAGGCAAGACCAAAGGTCATGGGCCACATCGAACCGGTACGCGTCCAGTTGATGATCTTGTCCAGCGACGTTGTGACAAAGCCTTCCTGCAGGATGCCTTCGATGCTCATGACCTGATGCCCTTGATCCGGTTCATTCCCAATCCAGCGCTCCTTTGGCCCACGCATACACGTAGCCAACAACGAGGATGCCGATAAACACGAACATTTCGATGAAACCGAACATCCTCACCGCATCGGTATTGACGATTTCCTTGAAGATCGACGCCCAGGGGAAGAGAAAGGCGATTTCAAGGTCGAACAGGATGAAGAGAATGGCAATCAGGTAGTAACGCACGTCGAACTTCATGCGCGCGTCCTCAAAGGGAGCAAAACCGCACTCGAAGGCAGAGAGCTTTTCGCTGTCGGGACGATTGGGGGCAACCAGCCATCCGAGGAGGATGGGCATGCAACCGAAACCGAGACCCACGAGAACAAAGACGAGGATGGGAAAGTAGTTATCCAGCATTTTGGTGGCAAGCCACTTGACTCGTTATTGTCGGCCGGCCACCCCGCGATGCACTGCAAGACAATCGACGCTCAAAACCATTTTTGCTACTGCGCTTCTGCTGCGAATTCCTGGTGCCGACGGTGAGACTCGAACTCACACAGCTTGCGCCACTACCCCCTCAAGATAGCGTGTCTACCAATTTCACCACGTCGGCAATTTCGTTACTGCGCGAGCGGCGCAAATTATATAACAAGCCATCGACTCGTTCGTGCGCCGCAACAAAAAAATCTATAAACCAGCTTGCTCCACCGCTTATTTCGGAATGTCCTTGGCTTTTGAGTCGGGCGCCGCCGGGGCCTGCACCGGCGAGGCAGGAGCCGTCTGCACGGGCGCCGAGTCCATCACGCTGCCCGATGCCTTGGGACTCGAGGTGGCAATATAGGAAAGTGCGAGACTGGTCAGGAAAAACACTGCCGCCAGAACTGCCGTCACGCGCGACAGAAAATTCGCCGAGCCGGTGGCGCCGAACAGGCTGCCCGAAGCACCACTGCCGAAAGCCGCACCCATGTCAGCGCCCTTGCCGTGCTGGAGCAGTACAAAACCGATAACGCTGAGCCCGGCGATGATGTGCACGGTCAGAATGATTGTATGCAGCAATTCCATGTCAACCTCTTCAGATTATGTTCAGGCGGCAGCACAGATGGCGAGAAAGTCCTCCGCCACCAGTGACGCTCCGCCGATGAGTCCGCCATCGATGTCCGGCTGGCCGAAAAGTTCGGCCGCGTTGTTCGCCTTGACGCTGCCGCCATACAGAATGCGCAGTCCGGCGGCGATTTCGGCGCTATCTCGCTCGAAACGGGCACGAATCAGCGCATGTACCTCTTGTGCCTGTTGGGGTGATGCGGTGCGTCCGGTGCCGATTGCCCATACCGGTTCATAGGCGACGACCGCACCGGAAAACGCGGCCACGCCGGAATTGGCGAGAACGGCATCGATCTGGCGCGTCACCACCTTACCGGTAATACCGGCCTCGCGTTCGGCAAGCGATTCGCCGACGCACAGTACCGGCGTCAGGCCGACCTTAAGCGCCGCCGCAAACTTGGCCGCAACCACGGCGTCGGTGTCGCCAAAGAAGGAACGACGTTCGGAGTGACCGACCAAAGCATAGCGGCAGCCGAAATCGGTCAGCATCGATCCGCTTACCTCGCCCGTCCATGCCCCCTGGGCGTGCTCGGACACATCCTGCGCGCCCCAGGCAACGCGACTGCCATCGAGTACGCTTCGAGCCTGCGCAAGGTAGGGGTAAGGCACGCACACGGCGGCCTCGGCAGAACCTTTGACTCCATCCCGGACGGCATGCAGAAGCGCCAAATTAGTGGCAAGGCTGCCATGCATTTTCCAGTTTCCAGCGACAAGCTTTGCACGCATGATGGCACGGAAGCATTTATACGAAGCCCACGATTATAGCGACTGCGCCGGTCGAATGCCAGACTGCCCAAGCGTCCGCCAGGGAATCATCCATCCAATTCGACACGCAACACGATGCCCGGATCATTTTCGGTTCATTCAATTTGACACAAATCAACAAGAAGGCCGGCAAAGCGCAGAGAATGGCGACCCAAGACCAACGCAATTCGACATGGATGGGCACGATGGAAACGATATCGACTGATGTTGCAATCATAGGTGCCGGGGGAGCCGGTCTGCGCGCCGCCATTGCCCTTGCGGAAACCGACCCGACACTGCGCATTGCGCTGATCTCCAAGGTGTACCCGATGCGCAGTCACACCTGCGCTGCAGAAGGCGGCGCCGCTGGCGTGATAAAGCCGGACGACAGCTTCGACATGCACTTCGACGACACCGTGGGCGGCGGCGACTGGCTCTCCGACCAGGATTGCGTCGAATACTTCATCCACGAGGCCCCCAAAGAACTGCTGCAACTCGAACACTGGGGCTGCCCCTGGAACCGCGAAGCCGATGGCTCGGTGGCGGTACGACCCTTCGGCGGCATGAAAAAGAAGCGCACCTGGTTCGCCGCCGACAAGTCCGGTTTCCATATCCTGCACACCCTGTTCCAGACCTCACTGCAGTTCCCCTCGATCACGCGCTACGACGAGTACTACGCGCTCGACCTGCTGGTCGACGACGGCCGCTGCCAGGGCGTGACTGCGATGGAAATGCGCAGTGGCGAATTGCGCCAGTTCCACGCCAAAGCGGTGATCATTGCCGGCGGCGGCGCCGGCCGCATGTTCCCCTTCTCCACCAACGGTGCGATCAAGACCGGCGACGGCATGGCCATGGCCTACCGCGCCGGCGCACCCTTGAAGGACATGGAGTTCGTGCAGTACCACCCGACCGGCCTGCCCAACACTG
This sequence comes from Sulfuritalea hydrogenivorans sk43H, assembly GCA_945870205.1. GTDB lineage: Bacteria > Pseudomonadota > Gammaproteobacteria > Burkholderiales > Rhodocyclaceae > Sulfuritalea > Sulfuritalea hydrogenivorans_A. Next base: position 19,843 of record CAMBRI010000013.1, read on the forward strand.
GCAGCCTGCTGACCGAAGCCTGCCGCGGCGAAGGCGGCATCCTGGTCAACAAGCACGGCCGCCGCTACTTGCAGGATTACGGCATGGGCCCGGAGACGCCCGTCGGCCAACCGCAACTCAAGACCATGGAACTCGGCCCCCGCGACCGGGTCAGCCAGGCCTACTGGCACGAACTGCAGAAGGGCAATACGGTCACCACCCAGTGGGGCGAATGCGTGCTGCTCGACATGCGCCACCTCGGCGAAAAGAAGATCAACGAACGCCTGCCGCTGGTGCGTGAACTGGCCGAGGCCTACCTCGGCGTCGATATCGTCAAGGACGCGGTGCCAATCCGCCCGGTGGTGCATTACATGATGGGCGGGATTTCCACCAACACGGCGGCGGCAACGCCCCTGCCCGGCCTCTTCGCCGCCGGCGAATGCGCCTGCGTCAGCTTGAACGGCGCCAACCGGCTGGGATCGAATTCGCTGGTTGAACTGCTGGTCTTCGGCCGCCGCGCCGCGCTCTCGGCGATCGACCACATACAGAACCTGCCAACCGCCAACACCGCGGCACTGAATGCACGCGCAGAACAAACGCAACAACGCATCAGCGAACTCTTCTCGCGCAGCGACGGCACCGAATCCATGTCCGGCTTGCGCCGCGAAATGATGGACACCATGGAAAAGAACGTCGGCATCTACCGCAGCGAGGAAGGCCTGCAGGAAGGTGTGAGCAAGATTCACGAACTGCGCCAGCGCTATCAGCGCGTGATCCTCACTGACAAGAGCAGCGTCTTCAACACGGATCTGTTTCAGGCTCTCGAACTCGGCTCCATGCTTGATTGTGCCGAAGCCGTCACGGTCGGCGCGCTGGCGCGCAAGGAATCGCGCGGCGCGCACCAGCGCCTGGACTATGTCGAGCGCGATGACAAGAATTTTCTGTGCCACACCATGGTCCATCACCAGGGGCTGGATGTGCCTCGTGTCGACTACCTTGACGTAGTTATCACCAAATCGCCGCCCGGCGTGCGCGACTACTCGGGAGACCACAAATGACGCCACTGAAGGAACGCCTGGTCCAGCTCGAAGTCCTGCGCTACAACCCGGACACGGATACCGAGGCCCATTTTCAGCGCTATGAAGTGGTCTGCCAGGAGGAATGGGTGGTGCTCGACGCCCTCAACAAGGTCAAGGCCGACATCGACCCGACGCTCAACTTCCGCTGGTCCTGCCACATGGCCGTCTGCGGCAGTTGCGGCATGATGATCAACGGCGAGCCAAAGCTGTCCTGCCACGCCTTCCTTCGCAGCTATGAAGGCGTGATCCGGGTCGAGCCGCTGGCGCATTTCCCCATCGAACGCGATCTGGTCACCGCGCCGGATGATTTCATGGAGAAGCTCAAGCGCGTCAAGCCCTACATCATCCCGAAAGAGAAAAAGCCGATCAGCGAGGGCGAATACAAGCAGACCCCGGCGCAACTGATGAAGTTCCGTCAGTACTCGATGTGCATCAACTGCATGCTGTGCTACGCCGCCTGCCCCGAGTACGGCCTGACGCCGGACTTCATCGGCCCGGCGGCGCTGACCCTGGCCCACCGCTACAACCTGGATTCGCGCGATGGCGGACGACTGGCCCGGCAGGAAGTGGTCGCCACCCATGAAGGCGTCTGGGACTGCACCTTCGTCGGCGCCTGCTCCGAAGTGTGCCCGGCCCACGTCGATCCGGCCAGCGCCCTGCAACAAATGAAGATCACCAGTTCAATCGACTGGATCGTCGAACACCTGATTCCGGGAGGGAAATCATGAGCCGCAACCCCTTGGTCAGAGAGGTCCCGCCGACCACCTGGTTTTTCCGCCATCCGCGCTATCTGCGCTACATGTCGCGCGAGATCACCTGTATCTTCATCGCCGCCTACTGTGTAATGCTGGTGGTTGGCCTGCAACGTCTCGCCGCCGGTCCCGCCGCCTGGGACGGCTTCCTGCTGGCGCTGCGCAGTGCCGATTCCATCGTCTTCCACCTGCTGGCACTGGCTGCCGCTTTGTATCATGCCGCCACCTGGTTCAATGCCACGCAGAAAGCCATGCCGATTCAGATCGGCGAGGATTTCGTGCCGGGCAGTGTGATATCAGGGGCGCACTACGTGGCGTGGGCGGTGCTGTCCATTGCCGTCCTCTATTTCGCGGGAGCATTCTGACCATGGCCAAATCACACAAACCGGTCGTCTGGTTTCCCTTTGCAGCCGGCGGAACCGTCATCGCCTTCTGCATTCCGGTGATCGTCGTTCTCACCTTCCTCGCTGCCTTGGGCCATGTGCCTTCAGGGCTCAGCTACGAGCGGATGCACGCCTTCGCCGGCAGCGGCCTTGGCAAGCTGATCATCTTTGGCGTGCTTGCACTCTCGCTATGGAGCTCGGCGCATCGACTGCGCTGCACTTTCTACGATTTTGGCGTTCGCGCCGACACGCTGGTCGCGACGGTACTTTATGTCGCAGCAATCGTCGCCAGCATTGCATCAGCATTATTCCTGCTGCGCATCTAGGCGAAGCACCGTATATTTTCAGGGAAAGAACAAGACCAATGGCACCCCCCCCGCTGGCCTCGCGCGAGGCCGCACGTGAAGAACGATTCAGCGACGTCTGGAGCAATGACCTGAACGACGTCTTTGCCGACGTCGCGCCCTATTATGACCGCGCCAACAATATCGCTGCACTTGGGCAGTTCGGCAATTTTCTGCGGCGCTTCATGCAATTGGTGAATCTTCAACCGAAGCAAAAGGTGCTGGACGTCTGTGCCGGAACCAACGCCATCGGCATCGCCCTGCTGAAGCGCGAGCCGACACTTGACGTGCACGCCATCGATCGCAGCGTCGCCATGCAGACCGTCGGACAGCAACGCGCCGCAGCTCAGGGTTTGCAGATCAAGAGCACCATCGGCGATGTGCACACCCTGCCCTTTCCCGACAGTCACTTCGACGTTGTAACGCTCCAGTTTGCCTCGCGCCACCTGCGCGTCCGAGAAGTGTTCAGCGAGATCCTGCGTGTGCTCAAGCCGGGCGGACACTTCCACCATTCCGACATGCTGCGTCCGCGTAACGTGATCGTGAAGAATCTCTACTACACCTACCTGCGAAGTTGCCTCGGCCTGACCGGCCTGATCGTCGGCAGTGGTCCGGCAGCGGCCAAAGCCAAGCAGTATTTTCTCGATGCGCTGGAGTTGTTCTACACCGCCGAAGAGTTGTCGATCCTGCTGCGCGAGTTGGGTTACGTTGAAATCAAAGTGGATACCGTGTTTCACGGCATGCTCGGGTTTCATCGTGCAACCAAGCCTGTTCCGGCTTGATCAATCGGCGAAGCGCAAGCAAGTTGAAGCGGGCGAAGTCCCTTGCCCGGCTCAATGGCCGGATCCTCGACATCTACAGCCGGCGCACCACCACAGCGTTGCGCGAGGCCCTGCCGTTGCGCCTGGCCATGCCGCACCTGGAACCAGTGCTGGCGCTGAACGTCGACAAGGAAGTCCAGAAGGACAGACTGGTCATCCTGCGCGCCGGGGAACTGGCGACGGAACTCGCGTCCGGCTGGCATGAGCTTCTGCCGCAGCTACTCCAGGCCACCAAGGATATCGACCGCATGTTCCTCGCCCGCATCGGAAGATTTCCGGTTGAAATCGTCATCCGCTACGACGAAATAACGCCGATCCGGTCACGCCGCATCAAGCTGCTGTACGACGCCGCGCGCAAAATTCTTGCCAGCGATAACAGCGGACATCGATTGCGCAGTGCCCTGTGTACAACATTCACACGTGACGAATTCGCCCAGTTGCTGTACGAGCTGTTTCGGCTGTATGGCGAAGAAACCCGCTCCCTGAGCCGCTCGGTACGCCTGCCGGGTCCGTTGGTGCCGCTACGCGAGCTCATCGCGCATGAACTGCTGAATGTCATGCTCGGCGTGGCGCGCCCTCTGGCGCAGGAGCTTGCGGCGGTGCTGTATCGCGCGGTAGACCCGCCGCGCTGAGCGTGCTGCCGGCAGCAGTTACAGGCACGGCATGTGCAGCGTGGCTGCAGGGCCGAGTACCTGGCACGGGTCATCGCGCGAAAGGCTCGGGTATATACTTGGTAATAGACCTAGACAATAAAATGGCCCAGGGCGCCTGGCTTTAAGATCCTGATCCGCATTGGATCAGCCAGGTCCAGAGTCGATGAGGAGAGCTTGAATGAGCACGCAAGCTGGCGGAGTCGCTGCTACTCCGCGCTTTGCCCTGAAGCGCTATTTTTCGATTGCCAGCCTGCTGTGCACCATGGTTGTCGCGGTGCTGCTGGGCTGGAGCTACCAGTATCTGGCGCTGCGTGATCTGAAACATCTGGGCGAGGATCGCAACGTTGCCCTGACCCGTGCCTTCGCAAATTCTCTGTGGCCCCGATTTTCCGGTCTGGTAAATCACGACCTGCGGACCTCACCTGATTTCCTGCGCGCCGAAGCCAAAAATGGCGATCTCTACCAGTTGGTGGCTGCCCAGATGGACCGCACCGAGGTAGTGAAAGTCAAGATCTATGCACTCGACGGGATGACCGTATTTTCGACCGATCCACCACAAACCGGCGAAGACAAGAGCCAGAACCCCGCGTTTCGTGAAGCGCTCGCCGGTCGGATAACCAGCGGCATGGCGCATAGGGACACGATTGACGCCTTCGAGGGAACCCTGACCGATATCGATATCATTTCCACCTATCTACCAATTCATGATGCACAGGGACGGACTGTCGCCGTATTCGAGATCTACAGCGACCTTACCGACCTTACTTCGCACCTCGGCAAGACGCGCCTGATCGTGATAGCCACGGTCCTCGGCCTCTTGGGCCTGCTCTATGCGCTGCAGTATGTTTTTGTCGCGCGCGCCCAAAGCGTTATCGATCGGCAGAAGCTGCAACTCGAGATGTCGATTCAGGAACTGGACATGCGGGTGCAGGAGCGTACCGACTCTCTTGCGGCGACAAACCGGAACCTCGTGGCGGAGATCGATGAACGCAAACGCATTGAAGATGCGCTGCGATCCCGCACCACCGAGCTGGCGCTGGCCAAGGAAGCAGCCGAAACCGCGAATATTGCCAAGAGCGCCTTCCTCGCCAACATGAGCCATGAGATCCGAACACCGATGAATGGAATTGTCGGCATGGCGCACATCCTGCGACGAGAAGGCGTGACGCCCAAGCAGGCGATCCGCCTCGACACTATCGACGCGTCCTCCCAGCACCTGCTCGGCATCATCAACAACATCCTCGATATCTCGAAAATAGAAGCCGGTAAGTTCATGCTCGAAGAGGCTCCTGTCGCCGTCGGCAGCCTGCTGAGCGCGGTCAGTTCGATCCTGGCCGAACGCGCCAGTTCCCGCAACATCCGCCTGCTGATCGAAATGGATGCACTGCCCCCGAACCTGCTGGGCGACCCCACACGACTGCAGCAGGCACTGCTCAACTACGGCAGCAACGCCGTGAAATTCACCGAAGCAGGCTCGGTAACCTTGCGCACGCTGAAGCAGGAAGAAACCGACGAATCGGTGAAGATTCGTTTCGAGGTCCAGGATACCGGGATCGGCATTCCACCCCACGCCCTGCCCCGGCTCTTCAGTGCTTTCGAGCAGGCCGACAATTCCACTACCCGCAAGTACGGCGGCACCGGTCTGGGGCTCGCGATTACGCGACGTCTCGCCGAAATGATGGGTGGCGCCGCCGGGGTAGAGAGCAATCCGGGGCTCGGCAGCACCTTCTGGTTCACGGCTGTCCTGCAAAAAGGTAGTGCCTAGGCAGCTTTTGACGCGCCGTGACCAGAAATCGGGGAAGGCAGACTTTTCGATTGACGCGCGCTGCTCGGACCGGAGATACTCACGCGGCCACCGTTGAGACTTCAATCATTTGGAATTCGATCCACGAGGAGCAAGACATGCCTTCAGCCCTCAAGAGCGCATCGCCCCTGATACAGCCAGTTCGACCACGGCCGCCAATAGCGCGTCTGGTCGCAATTCTTGCCGCGCTGGCGGGCGCACTGTCGGCTCTCCCCGCCGCTTCCGCGGCCGACCCGAAGCTGCCGATCTTCGACGCCCACGTTCATTACAGCCATGACGCCTGGGAGAGCACGCCGCCGAAGGCCGCCATCGCGATCCTGCGCAAGGCCGGACTCAAGCGGGCGATGGTGTCCAGTTCCAGCGACGAGGGTACGCAAAAGCTATACGCCGAAGCGCCCGACCTGGTGGTGCCATCGTTGCGGCCCTACCGCAAGCGCGGCGAGATTTCCAGCTGGGTGCGCGATGAGACCATCATTCCACATCTTGAAGAGCGCCTGAAAAAGTATCGCTACGCTGCGATCGGCGAGTTCCACGTCTACGGCAGCGATGCCGACCTCCCGGTGGTGCGTCGCGCGGTACAACTGGCAAAGCATTACAGACTCTGGCTGCACCTGCATGGCGATACCGATGCCATCGAGCGGGTGCTGGTGCAGGACCCCGAAGCACGCATCCTCTGGGCGCACTCAGGATTCGACCGGCCCGAGACGGTGCGCACGATGCTTAAGAAGCACAGCAAGCTGTATGCCGATCTGGCTTTCCGCAACGATCACGCCAGCGGCGGCAAGGTCGATCCCGCGTGGCGCGTGGCCTTCATGGAGTTCCCCGACCGCTTTCTGGTCGGTACCGACACCTTCACGCCCGAACGTTGGTATTACATCGCCGAGCATGCCGACTGGTCGCGCGCCTGGCTCGCCGATTTGCCGCCTGATGTCGCCGAACGGATCGGCTGGCGCAATGGCGAAACCCTGTTCGCGTCGATGATGGCGGGCAGGCAATGACGGGAAGATTTTGCTGGCAAGGTGTGCCGATCGCTGTGGCCATGAGTATTGCAGCAGCCACGGCGCATGCCGCCTGCCCACCGGCCACTGTCGATGGCGCGGTGGTCAGCAAGGGCGAACTGGTGCTCGCCTACCGGCCCGTGGCTAACGCCGACAAGGGGGCAAAGCCGGACCGCATACCCATGGCGCAACACTTTGCACTGGAGGTACAGCTATGCGAAAAAGGCGCTGCCTCGACAGCACGTCTGCACAAGGCCGATGCCAGCATGCCCGAGCACAAGCATGGCATGAACTATCGCCCGGTCATCACATCACTGGGCGCGGGGCACTTTCGCGTCGAGGGCATGATGTTCCATATGGCGGGCCGTTGGGAACTGACCTTCGAAGTGCACGCCGGCAAGGAGACAGTGCGCCTCACTCATGACGTACAGGTCGAGTAGGAGCGCACTGAGGCGCCTGGGACTTGCGGCCGCGCTGCTCGCGCTGTCGATGAGCGCAGCCGGCGAGGACGCCAGGGAATTCACCGCTGCAGAACTCGGCCGTATTGCCGCGCATGGCCCCTGGCCCTTGCCCTGGACGCCGGACCCCGGCAATCGGGTCTCGGGCAATGCCGCCGCGATCTGGCTGGGCCACCAGCTGTTCTTCGACCGGCGCCTTTCCGCCAACGGCCGGGTGGCTTGCGCCACCTGCCATGATCCGGATCTCGGCTTTCAGGACGGTCGCGCCACCGGTCGCGGACTGGCGACGGGAGTGCGCAACACGCCCGGACTGCTCAACGTGCGCCACCAGCGCTGGTTCGGCTGGGACGGCGGGCACGACAATCTCTGGTCGGCCAGCCTGCGTCCGATTCTCGACCCGAGCGAGATGGGCGGCAGCGCACAACGCACGGCGAGCGTGCTTCGAAACGACAAGGCATTGGCCTGTCACTACGGTCAAGCCTTCGGCAAGAGGCCGCATGCGAGCGACCCGGAACTGCTGGTCAACGTCGCGAAGGCGATCGCCGCCTGGCAGGAAACCCTGGTCTCCCCCGCCAGCCCTTTCGACCGGTTTCGTGATGCACTGGCACGTCAGGATGCACGAGCGACCGTTGCCTACCCGGTCGCCGCGCAGCGCGGGTTGCGCCTCTTCCTCGGTCGCGGGCAATGTGCGACCTGCCACGCCGGACCGATGTTCACCAATGGCGAATTCGGCGACACAGGGATGCCGTTCTTCGTCAAACCAAACGGCGTCGATCCCGGCCGCCAGGGCGGCATCAAGCGCCTGCTGGCGAACCCCCATAACCTGCTCGGCCCGTATAACGACGACGTAACGCGCAACAACGCGACAGGCACAAAATTCCTGCGACCCGAACATCGCAATTTCGGCGAGTTCAAGGTGCCGACCTTGCGCAACCTGCCCGTCACGGCGCCCTACATGCATAACGGAAGCCTCGCCACCCTGCGCGACGTGGTAAGGCACTATTCGGAACTCGATGAAGACCGCCTGCATGCCGACGGCGAGCGCATCCTCAAACCGCTGAAGCTCAGCGAGGAGGAAATCGACGACCTGGTGGCGTTTCTGAAATCGCTGTCGCCCACCATCCAGATGCCAGTCCTGGCGAAGCCCGCAACCCTGTCCGCATGTATCGCAGATGAACCAAACGCCCGGAAGCCAAATGATCGACAATCAAGGTGAGGCGAATCAGCAGCGACGGATCAAAAGCAGCGTAATGTCGTCCGACTGAGGCTGTGACCCGGCAAAATTATCGACAGCGGCAACGATACCCTGCACCGTGCCGGCCACATCCGACCGGCTACCGGCCAGCAACTGCTGCATCGCCTCTTCGCCGAACTGGGCAGCATCGACCGCCTCGGCCTCGGTTACGCCGTCCGTGTAGAGCAACAGCCGACTGCCGCTCGGAAACGCAATCCTGCCGACCTTGAACGCCAGATCCGGCACCATCCCCGCGATCGGGTTGCGTGGCTGCTCGAGGAACACCGGCGCGGCGCCGGGCAGCTCGATCAATGGTGCGTTGTGGCCGATATTGACGTAGTGCAGGAAACCGCTGTCAAGATCCAGGATCGCGCAGAAAACCGATACGAACAGCTGCGCCTCATTGGAAGCGGCCAGTTGGTCATTGACATGGCGCGCGAGCCCCGCCAACTGAGCGCCCGGGTCCTGTTCGCGGCGGGCCGCTTCGCTGCGCAACAAGGTCAAGGCCTGAACCATGAACAGCGCCGCCGGCATGCCCTTGTTGCAGACATCGCCGATCGCAAAGAAAAAGCGATCCGGTCCCTGTGGCAGGACATCGTAGAAATCGCCGCCCACCTGGCGCGCCGCACGCATGAAGCCGTGACAATCAAGGCCACTTGCGCCGGCGAGGAGCGGATTACCGGGGAGCATGCTGGCTTGGATGCGACGCGCAAAATCGAGTTCGCGCTGCAACGCCTCGAGTTCCATGGCCCCGCGAATACGGGCAACAATGCGCTCGTTGCCGCGGCGCATGCGCTCGGCGAGCATGACAATCAGGTTGCGGCCAATGCGCGGAATGGCCAGCAGCCGCTCAAGGAACACGGGGCCCTCGATTACCAGCAGCAAAGTCGCCTCCGCCGTCGCAACCCAGGCAGACGCCGGCTTTCCGTCCGCGACGGAAAGTTCCCCCACACACTGGCCAGTCGGGATATCCACCGCATCTTCGGAGTTCGGGCCACCAAGGTGTACGCGAAGGCTGCCCTTGACGACGACCAAGACCGAGTGCAGCGGTTCATCCGCCCGCAGCACTACGGCACCCGCCGGATACTCCACCAGACGGCAGCGCCCGAGTATCTCCTCCAGGGCCATGTAGGGGACGTCGCGAAACAAGTCGCAGCGCGAGATGAATCCAAGGGAACGGCGATCGATGTCGGAACGCTGCTCATCGGTGATCAAGGCGCCGTCGGCACGCTCGAGCGGAAAGCCGTTGAGCCCTGACCGCCGCCGGTCCACGCGCCGCGGCAGTTCCTGCACATCGCCAAAGCCGGCAGTAAAGAAATTTTTCTTCTGCCGGCGTTCGTAATGACAAACATCCGCGAACTGTCGCACCAGATGCACGCCGAGGCCGCCAACGCGAGCGTCGTCAAGCGACTTTGCCTGCGTCGGCGGAGCAAGATCCAGGGGATTGAACGCGGGACCGGAATCAGCGACGGTGAGCAGCAGGGTCTCGGGGCTGACCGTCAATTCCAGTTCAATTTCACCAGGCCCCCCGCCATAGGCATAGTCGACCACATTGTTGATGAGTTCGATGATGCACAGGTCAAGGTCGCCGGTACGTTCGGCCGGAACACCATGCTGCGCGGCCAGGGTACGCGCCCAGATACTCGCCTCGCCAGCCGCGGCGAGTCCGCTTTCGAGCATCAGCAGGTGATGCTTCGCCGACTCCGGCATCTCAGGTGCCGGCGATCGCTGCCCGTGCGGATTCGACGTCGGCGTACACCGGAATCAGTTGATCGATGCCGGCAGTCTGTATGACTTTCATCACGGGTTGCTGGGCGGCGGCAAGCACCAGATGGCCGCCACGCCCCTTTTGTCCGCGCGCTGCGGTCATCAGGAGGCGAATGCCGATCGATGCCAGAAAACTGACCCCCGCCAGATCGACCACGATATTCGCCTTGCGACCGGTGGCCAAAAAGGAGAAGCGGGCATCGATAGCCTGTGTGCCATCGATGTCCAAGCGGCCCTCAAGGGCAATTCGTTGTACGTCGCCCTCAAGTGCGCCTGTGTCGAACTTCATGTCGTATCCTTTGATTGATGCGTGAAAACCGCGGAATCACAATTTGACCGGTACGCAAGTTTCCGGTGCATATCAACCGGGATCGACGACTTCCCGGCCGCGGAATCAGCCAAAACGACCCGTGATGTAGTCTTCCGTCGCCTTCTTCTGCGGCTTGATGAAGATCTGGTCGGTGACGCCGAACTCGACCATCTCGCCGAGGTACATGTAGGCGGTGTAGTCCGAGATGCGCGCCGCCTGCTGCATGTTGTGGGTGACGATGAGGATGGTGACCTTTTCCTTCAGTTCGATGATCAGTTCCTCGATGCTGGCCGTGGCAATCGGGTCGAGCGCAGAAGTTGGCTCATCGAACAGGATGATCTCGGGATCGGAGGCCAGGGCGCGGGCAATGCACAGACGCTGCTGCTGGCCGCCGGAAAGATTGGCGCCGAGTTCCTTGAGGCGGTTGCTGACTTCGTTCCACAGCGCGGCGCCCTTGAGCGCCGACTCGACGCGGTCATCGAGTTCATTCTTGTTGCGCATGCCGCGCACGCGCAGGCTGTAGGCGACGTTCTCGTAAATCGACTTGGGGAAGGGATTGGGCTTCTGGAACACCATGCTGATGCGCATCCGCACTTCGATTGGATCGACATCGGGCGCCAGCAGATTGGTGTTGTCCGGGTAAAACACAATGCCGCCACCTGCGTATTTGTTGCCGGGATAGAGGTCATGCATGCGATTGAAACAACGCAGCAGGGTAGACTTTCCGCAGCCGGAAGGGCCGATCAGCGCCGTCACCATGTGGTCATGGATCGGCATCGAGACCCGCTTCAGCGCATGGAAGGCGCCGTAGTAGAAATCCAGATCGCGGACATCGGCCTTGAGCACGGCGCCTTCGACACCCGCCGCCAATCCGGTGCTGGGTATTTGCATGGGGTTCACCATTTGATGTTTTTGCGCAGTTGATAGCGCAGGTAGATGGCCAGGCCGTTCATGGCCAGGGTCATGAAAACCAGGACGAATCCCGCTGCAGCGGCATTGAGAGTAAAGGCCGCCTCGGGGCGCGAGGTCCAGTTGAACATCTGGATCGGCATTACCGTGAAGGGAGCGAAGATCCAGTCGAACATTCCGGCCGGTGGATCGCCGGCAAACGGCGGCGTCGGCAGGAAGGCGATGAAGGTCAGGGCGCCGATGGTGATGATCGGCGCCGTTTCGCCAATGGCACGAGCCATGCCAATGATCACGCCGGTAAGTATCCCGGCCGACGAATACGGCAGGATGTGGTCGCTGACCGTCTGCCAGGTGGTCGCGCCGCAGGCGTAGGACCCCTCGTGGATCGACTGCGGAATGGCGCGGATCGCCTCGCGGGTGGCGACGATGATCACCGGCAGGATCAGCAGTGCCAGCGTCAGGCCGGCAGTAAGGATGCTCTGGCCAAAGCCGAAGTAATAGACGAAGAGGCCCAGCGCCAGCAGACCATAGACGATGGACGGGATGCCGGCCAGGTTGCTGATGTTGATTTCGATGATGTCGGTCATCCAGTTCTTCGGCGCGTACTCTTCGAGATAGACGCCGGCGGCGACGCCCAGCGGCACGGCGGACAAGGCGGTCACCAGCATGACGAGGATGGTGCCGACCCAGGCCGAGAGGATGCCGGCATTTTCCGCCCGGCGCGACGGGAAGGATGTGAAGAAATCGTAGCTCAGGCGCGGTACCCCCTGGATCGCCATGTCGATGAAGAGCACGACAAACGTGAGAATGCCGAGCATCAGCGAGAGGATGCCGAGCACAGAAAAGATCAGGTCCCAGCGCTTGGCGCGCGTGATGATGGCGCGGATTGCGTCGAGGTCGGCGGCTTTCATCATTTCAATACACCTCGCGGTAGCGCTTGCGCAGCCAGTAGCCGAGCAGGTTGAAGGCCAGCGTCATTAGCAGCAGGGTCAAGCCGGCGGCGAAAATGGTCTGGTAGCCGATCGAGCCGTGCGGCAGGTCACCCAGCGCCACCTGGACGATGTAGGAGGTGATGGTCGCCCCCGGTTCGGCCGGGTTGAAGGTCAGGTTGGGCTGCATCCCTGCCGCAACGGCGAGGATCATGGTCTCGCCGACGGCGCGCGAAATGCCGAGGATGTAGGCTGAGGCGATGCCCGAGGTTGCCGCGGGAGTGACCACCCAAAGGGCGGTCTGCAGTCGCGTTGCACCCATGGCGTAGGAACCCTCGCGCAGGGCCATGGGCACTGCGCGCATGGCATCTTCCGAGAGCGACGCAACATAGGGAATGATCATGATCCCCATGACAAGGCCGGCCGACAGCAGGTTGAAGCCAGGCAGGTCGGGGTAAATTTTTTGCAGGATGGGCGTCAGGAAGGTCAGGGCGAAATAGCCATAAACGATGGTCGGCACGCCACCCAGCAGTTCGAGGAAGGGCTTGGCGATCTCGCGTACCTTGAATCCGGCGAATTCGGACAGGTAGAGCGCGATGATGGTGCCCAGCGGAATCGCCACCACCAGGGCCACGGCGGAACTGGTCAGGGTGCCCGAGAGCAGCACCATGATGCCGTAGTGGGCGTCGTCAAACAGCGGCGTCCATTGCGTATCGAAAAGGAAATCGGACAAGGGCACGGTCTGGAAGAATACCCAGGATTCCTTGACCAGGACGTAGACGATGGCCACGGTGACGAATACCGAGAAGGCCGCCGCCGCGAACAGCATGGCCTCGATGATGCGTTCCTTGACGTGGCGCGAGGCCTTTTTGCTCAGGCGATCACTGATGCCAGCGCCGATGGACGCGGAAAGGGGGGGCGCAGACGCGCTTGCACTCATTGCTGGGTTCCGGAAACGTTCAATTCAGAAAAAATGCGCACCAACCGGCCCAGGCATCCGCCTGGGCCGCGTTGAGAATTTACTCCTTCGGGTTACGCTTCAGCAGATCGGCCACCTTGACGCCCACTTCGGCAACGCCGCCGAAGGCAGTGCCGGTCTTTTTCTTGCTGAAGTTCTCCAGCGCGTGCTTGTAATCGGCAGCACCCAGCGGCACGTATTTGACTTCCTTGGCCAGTTTGCCGCCCTCCTTCAGGTAGAACTCGACGAATTCCTTGACCTCGGGCTTATCCATCGACTTGGCGCTGACATAGATGAAAATCGGACGCGCCAGCGGCTCATATTCGCCCGCCATCACGGCATCGATCGACGGCGTCACGGCCTTGCCCTTGGGGTTGACGATAGGCACCGCCTTCAGCTTGCCCTTGTTTTCGTCGTAGTAGGCGAAGCCGAAAAAGCCCAGCGCATTGTTGTCGCGCGATACGCCCTGCACCAGCACGTTGTCGTCTTCCGAGGCGGTAAAGTCGCCGCGACTGGATTTGGCCTTGCCGTTGATGGCTTCGGTGAAGTAATCGAAAGTGCCGGAATCGGCGCCGGGGCCGAAAAGCTTGAGCGGCGCGTCGGGCCAGGCCGGGTTGATCTGGTTCCACTTGGTGATCTTGCCCTGGGCGCCCGGCTCCCACATCATTTTGAGCTCGGCAACGGTGAGTTGCTTGATCCAGGTGTTCTTCGGATTTACCACCACGGTCAGGGCGTCGAAGGCCACCGGCAGTTCGACGTACTTGATACCGGCCTTGGCGCACTCTTCCATTTCCTTCGCCAGGATCGGACGCGAGGCGTCGGAGATATCAATCTCGCCACGACAGAACTTCTTGAAGCCGCCGCCCGTGCCGGAAATACCCACGGTGACGCGGACGCTGCCTTTCTTGGCCTTCTGGAAATCTTCGGCAACCGCCTCGGTGACCGGAAACACGGTCGAGGAACCGTCGATCTTGATCAGTGCCTGGGCATGAACAGCCGTGGCGGCGAAAACACCGGCGACGACGGCAGCAATTTTCATGGATTTCATCAGTAGACCCCTTTGTGCAGTGCGATATAAGAAGCCCGCAGTCTAGGCAGCGAATGTTACAAAGCCGTTAAACCCGGCGCTGAATTGGACTTTTTCGCCAGCGAGGGTCATCGGCCTGTAACGCGGTACGCCTATCCTTCTCTGATGACTACGCTACTTGTCCGCCTTCGACTGCTGCGGATCGGCCTTCACCTACTGTCAGGCACACTCCAGGCGGCGGTTCTGTTCCGCCTGGGGGGCGCTCCCTGGCGACTGCGCCTCAAGCGCGCCTGGTCGCGCCAGCTTCTGGCGCTGCTGGGCATCCGGATCGAGTCTGGCGACGACCTGGCCGGCGTCGAAAGCGGCCTGCTGGTTGGCAATCACATCTCCTTCATCGACATTTTCGTCATCAACGCCCTGCTTCCCTGCGCCTTCGTAGCCAAGAGCGAGGTCGGGCAATGGCCGCTGATCGGCTGGCTCAGTCGCCAGACCGATACCGTGTTCATCGAACGCGGCAGCCGCAAGGCGGCCCACCACACCCACCAGCAAATGCGCCATGCCTTCGACGCCGGTCTGCGTCTGGCCATCTTTCCCGAAGGCACCACCACCGCGGGCGACACGCTGCTGCCGTTTCATGGCGCGCTGTTCCAGAGCGCCATCGACGCCGCCGTGCCAGTACATGCGGTTGCGCTGAGCTACCACGATGCCGGCGGGGCACGCTCGGAGGCACCCGCCTACATTGGCGATATCAGCCTGATCGACTGCCTGACGAGCGTTCTCCAGGCCGGCGGACTGGTCGCCCGAGTGAACCTGGCGGCCAGTTTCGTCCCACCACTGCCCGATCGCCGTCATCTTGCCCACCGCGCCCATCAGGCGGTGGCGACGGCTCTGGCATTTTCACGCGAACCGCTACGCACACCCGCATCCGATCCATGGAACAGAGGGCAAAACCCGTCCGATGGCGCTGCGCAATGCCTCCGTAATGAAGCCGCAATGAGCCCGTAACGCCGGGTTTCGACAATGCAGGCGAACCCCACGAGCCAAAAGGAGAACGCCATGCAAAAACAACTGATCGAAAACACGGCTGCCAGCCAGCACGTAGGCTACAGCGTTACGCTGGCACGCAGCGAAGAAGAAGTTCGTGAAGCGCAGCGCCTGCGCTACAAGGTGTTTGTCGAGGAACTAGGCGCCCGCATCCCGGCGTCCGTGCCATATCACGACATCGACCTCTACGATCCGTTCTGCGAGCACCTGATCGTGCGCGAAAGCCATGCAGACAGGATTGTAGGTACCTACCGCATCCTGTCCCCGGATGCAGCGCGCCGTATCGGCAACTACTACTCGGAAAGCGAGTTCCGCATCAACCGGCTGCAAAACCTGCGCAGCCGGATGGTGGAAGTCGGTCGTTCCTGCATCCATCCGGACTATCGCAGCGGCGCGGTCATCACCCTGTTGTGGGCCGGACTCGCCGAATACATGGTGAACAACAACTACGAGTACCTGATGGGCTGCGCCTCGATCGGCATGGCCGACGGCGGGCACAATGCCGCCAACCTGTTTGCCCAGCTGGATGCGAGCCAGATTGCCCCGGCAGAATACCGCTGCTTTCCGCAGCATGGACTGCCCTTCGAGCGGCTGACCAATGGCCAGCCGGCGCTGATTCCACCGCTGATCAAGGGCTACCTGCGAGTCGGCGCCTGGGTTTGCGGCCAGCCCGCCTGGGATCCTGATTTCAACACCACCGACCTGCTGATGCTGCTGCCGATGTCCCGCATGAATCCGCGCTACATGCGTCACTTCATCAAGACTGCGGATCCGGTGGCGGCATGAGCATCGCCAAAGTCACACCGGGACTTGACCTGCACGGCGAGACGCGTGCCTTGACGCCGCGCGCCGGTCGACCGCTGCATGTGCTGATGATCAGCGACGTCTATTTTCCACGCATCAACGGCGTCTCGACCTCGATGCAGACCTTCCGCGCCAGCCTTGCCGCGCTCGGCATCCGGGTCACGGTGGTGGCGCCCGCCTATCCGGGCACTGACGACGCCGCCGATGCCGCGGCGGGCATAGTCCGCCTGCCCGCGCGGGCCGTGCCACTGGATCCGGAAGATCGCCTGATGCAGTGGAGCGCCCTGGCCGACCTGGATCGCCGCCTGGCGCAACTGGACATCGACCTGGTGCATGTGCAGACCCCGTTCGCCGCGCATTACGCCGGCCTGCGCTTCGCAAGAGCACGCGGCATACCTTGCATTGCCACCTACCACACGCATTTCGAAGAATACCTGTTCCATTACATACGCTTCCTGCCCAGGGGTGCACTGCGCGCTGCCGCCCGCTGGCTGGCCCGGCACCAATGCAACGCGCTCGACGCCGTCGTGGTGCCGTCGCAGCCGATGGCCGCCACCCTGCACGACTATGGCGTCAGCACGCCCTTGCACGTGATTGCCACCGGATTGCCTGAATCCCAGTTCGTGCGCGGCGATGGCAGGCGTTTTCGCCAGGCCTGGAGCATCGCGCCGGAACGCAAGGTGGCACTCTTCGTCGGCCGCGCCGCATTTGAAAAGAACATCGGCTTCCTGCTGGAGATGACGGCTTTGGCTCGCGAGCAACAGCCGCGGCTGTTGCTGGTAATTGCCGGCGAAGGCCCTGCCTTGCCGGCCTTGCGCCGGCAGGCGGCGACCCTGCGCGTCGAAGATCACGTGCGCTTTGTCGGCTACCTGCCACGCGACCACGGCCTGCGTGATTGCTACGCCGCTGCCGACGTCTTCACCTTCGCCTCGCAAACCGAGACGCAGGGTCTGGTGCTGCTCGAAGCCATGGCCATAGGACTGCCCGTGCTGGCCATCCCGGCGCTGGGCGCCGCCGAAATCATCAACCCGGCGCGAGGCGCGATCCCTGGCGCGGAAACCCCCGATGGATTTGCCGAGCAACTGCTGGGACTGCTCAACCGGCCCACCAAGATGCTGATCATGGCGGACGAGGCCATCGCCTTCGCCCGCGAATGGGATGCCGGAACGCAGGGCGCCCGGCTTGCCGCGCTGTATCGCCAACTGCTGCGCGCCCCGCGCGCAATCGACTGTTCGCTGGCCGTGTCCGCCAACCCATGAATACCGACCCTGTCGTCGAAGAAAGCCCCTTCAAGGGCCAAACCGGCCTGCGCCGGATCTGGAATGCCTTCAGCTATTCGCTATCCGGACTGCACGCGGCCTACCTCAACGAGGATGCCTTCCGTCAGGAGAGTCTGCTCGCCGCGCTGTTGATTCCCACCGCGCTGCTAATGCCCCTGCCGGGGCTCGCCAAGGCCTTGATGATCGCCAGCGTGTTGCTGGTGCTCATCGTCGAACTGCTGAACTCGGCCATCGAGGCGGCCATCGACCGCATTTCACTGGACCACCATCGCCTGTCCAAGCGCGCAAAGGACATCGGCAGTGCTGCCGTGCTGATCGCCCTTATCAACGTGCTGACCACCTGGTCGCTGGTGCTGCTCGCATGATATCGGCATGACCCCGTCACTCCATATCGCCGTCGTCACCGAGACCTACCCGCCGGAGGTCAATGGTGTTGCCATGACGCTGGGCCGCATGGTGCAGGGCCTGCTGGCGCGCGGACATCGCATCAGCCTGACGCGGCCGCGCCAAGGGGCCCAAGACGTAGCGGATAGCGGCATGCAGTTGACCACAACGCTGGTGCGCGGGCTGCCGATTCCCGGTTACGCAGGCCTGCGCTTCGGCCTGCCGGCAACGCGGCTATTGCGCCGCCAGTGGCGCGCCGAGCGGCCTGATGTGGTGCAGGTCGTCACCGAAGGTCCGCTGGGAGCCTCGGCCATTGCAGCAGCGCGCGAACTGGGCATCCCGGTCATCTCCGAGTTCCACACCAACTTCCACGCCTATAGCCGCCATTACGGATTCGGCTGGCTGGAAGGCCTGGTCAGCGCCCATTTGCGGCGCCTGCACAACCGCAGCCAGATGACCCTGGTACCTTCCCACCAGCTTGGAATAGACCTCATGCGCCGGGGCTACCGCGGCGTTCGCGTGGTGGCCCGCGGTGTCGACGCCGCGCTGTTCAACCCGGCGCGCCGCAGCGAAGCGTTGCGCGCGAGCTGGGGCGCCACCGAAAATGACCTGGTGGTCGCTCATGTCGGCCGTCTGGCGCCCGAAAAAAACCTGCCATTGCTGCTCTCCAGCTTCGCTGCGATCCGCCCCCACGCGCCCGGCGCGCGCCTGCTGCTGGTGGGCGACGGACCGGCGCGCAAGCGTCTGGAGCAACAAAATCCCGAACACATTTTTGCCGGCATGCGCCACGGCGAGGACCTTGCAGCCCACTATGCCTCGGCCGATATCTTCCTGTTCCCGAGCCTGACCGAAACCTACGGCAACGTCACTCTCGAAGCACTGGCCAGCGGCCTGCCGGTAGTGGCCTATCGCATGGCGGCAGCTGCCGAACTGATCCGCGACGGCCATAACGGCATGCTGGCCGAACCGGGCGCCAGCGCCGAGTTCGTCCGTGCCGCACTTGATCTGCTTACCCGCCCCGGCGCTCGGCATCGCGCCGCCACGGCAGCGCCGCAAAGCGTTGCCGCGCTGGACTGGGACCTCATCCACGACAGACTTGTGGCGGCGCTGCGCGATGCCATCGCCCTCTCCGCGATCGCGGCGGCGAGCGAATCCGCCTACCACTTCGTGCCGGACTAACGCTCATGCACGTCCGCTCAATCTTCATTTCCGATGTTCATCTGGGCACCCGCGCCTGCCAGGCCGACCGCCTGCTCGACTTCCTGCGCGATTACGAAAGCGACAATCTGTTCCTGATCGGCGACATCATCGACTTCTGGTCGATGAATCGCGGCATCCACTGGACCCCGGCGCAGAACACCGTCGTGCAAAAAATCCTGCGCCGCGCCCGCCACGGCCAGCGCGTGATGCTGATTCCGGGCAACCACGACGAGGCCATGCGCGAGTACGACGGCGTATCCTTTGGCGACATAGAGGTCAGGCTCGAACACATCCACCTCACCGCCGATGGCAAGCGCTACCTGCTGCTGCACGGCGACGAGTTCGACCAGGTCACGCGCTATCACCGCTGGCTGGCGGTGATCGGCGATGTCGGCTACGATCTGCTGGTGCGCCTCAACGCTTCGCTGTCACGATTGCGCCGACTGCTGCGCCGCCCCGGCTACTGGTCGCTGGCCGGCTACGCCAAGAGCCGTGTCAAGCGCGCGGTTTCCTTCGTCTTCGACTTCGAGGATTCGCTGATTCATGCCGTTCGTGAGCGCGGGCTGGACGGCGTGATCTGCGGCCACATCCACAGCGCGGCCCTGCGCCCGGTCGGCGACGTGGTCTATGTCAACTGCGGCGACTGGGTAGACAGCTGCACCGCGATCGTCGAGCACCACGACGGCCGGCTGGAGCTGATACGTGCCTGGCAGGCGGTAGCCGCGCCCGTCGCGGCACCTGCAGCGGCTGCCGCTGGCACCGCGTCGCCAACGCCGATTTTCGATGATTTGCCGCAAACCGGGCTCGCCTGCGGCGCGAAAATTGCACCACTGTAATAATTCTTTCGGGGTCCGGGGGCTACACTCTGCGGAAATCCCCTTAAGCCGACAATGCCATGACCCAACAAATCGCCCTGAAGCTCGAGATCGCCGAAGACCGCCACGGCGCTCTGCTGCGGCATTCGGTGCTGGCCAGGGCAGCCGCGCGCGAGCATCACCACCTGGTCAGCATCTACTACGACACCGGGCGCATGGCGCTGCGCCGCGCCGGGATCCTGTTGCGCCTGCGCAAGCACGGCGCCTCGTGGCAGCAAACGGTCAAGCGTCAGGAGGATTCGGACGGCGGCCTGACGCGCCGGCCGGA
>CAMBRI010000014.1 GCA_945870205.1 Sulfuritalea hydrogenivorans sk43H
GAAAAAGTCGTCGGTCATGGGATCTCTCAGGTCTCGATTTCTCTCAGTTTTCGGCGTCTATTATTTCAATTCCTGCGAGTTTCCGATGTAACAAATTCAATGAATTTCTACGCCCAGTCTGCGTTGCAGATGTTTTGCAGGGCCGACTAAATAGATTGAAATCCGCAGGTGTGCCAAAGTATTCGAGTGATGCCCTGTACATTTGAACATTCGACAATCCGAACAAGGCAGTAATGCCCACTTTCCAAGACTGCTTGAAATATTCGGAGTCCGGAGGTATGAATGCCAAGCCCACGAAAGCCGTGACTGCGACGCAAAGCACCAGCGCCGGCAGGAGTCTCCCGATCCTTTTTGCGATGAATGACAGCAGGAATTCAGTGAATGAATTGAATTGGCGCTTCGCGAGCGCGGATGTAATGACGAAGCCTGATATAACGAAGAAGATGTCGACGCCAAGATAACCGCTAGGAAGGAGATCGGCATTGATGTGGTATGTGATGACCGACACGACCCCGAGTGCTCGGAGGCCTTGAATGTCGGATCGGAATCCCGTGTTCCCGTCGGTAGTCATCATCCCAAAAGGGCAGAACACCAAGTATTTCCTGATGCCATATCTATTATATTACTTCGTACAGAACAATACATGAACTCTCTCCGACTTCATAGACTCATATCGCACAGTTTTTTTCCAACGCCGCCGCAATGAAAACTACGGCTAACTTCGATCTCTTGTAATGACCACCTTAACAAGTATGTAGTAGCACACTAGCGGACCGAGAAAGAATCCCAATTCAAAGAAATGGTTGTATGTATGTGAGTTCAGTAAGCTCCACACGATCTGAGCATAAGCGAGCATTGCAAATAGGCTGCTCTTCGCTCGAAGATAAAGAGCGTTAGATAAATAGCCAAAAAGAATCCCAAACGACATCAATCCAGAAGCACCTGAATACCAATACAAGCCTCCAACGAGGCCAGCCCCGCATGTCAGTTCTAGCCTCGGCAATTCAGCCTGTACCCCAAAGTACTCTTCTCGTATCTTGTATGGCACCAATCCTTGAAAGATACCAAAAAAATCACCTTGGCCTAAACCATAGTCGAATTGGGCAACTACGCCCTCAAAATTAATAAGGGGCAAAGAGAGGTAGTTAATCAGTTGCTCTAGGGAATCGAAAAACTCAAACTGCAAACCCTCACCCAGTCTTAGGTTACCCATGAGACCGAACAGAAGCACAAAGCACATTAAGAGGACGACCATCCAAATAACCGACCCAAACGATGACAGTTCCCTCACTCCAAACCTACTCAAGATCAAATTGTGCGGGTTGCCAGTGCGAACAGTTGAAACGTACATAAAGAATACAAGAAACATCCCAATTAATTGCCGCTTACCCTGCAACACGGCTGCAATAGCTGCAACCACAAATATTACTAGGTAGATGAACCGAGACGTTGAGGTATTGGGGTTACTCGATCCCAGCAAGAGCGCAAGCACGGCGTTGAGCAAAAATACTGTCACGAGAAAAATACCAAGCTGACCAAATTCACTGGATCGTTGCGCCTCATTAACAGCATCAACATCATAACCAGATAGAAACGATAGAATTGGGGCCGTCCCATGTAGTACTACCACCATAGCTGCCTGTGGAATAAGTATGGCCAATACCATCATAGGGGCCAAAATCCCTCCTCTTATGTGGTATTTGACTGCATAGGTGGGGCGTCTCGCGCCCTGCATCGCATTTCTGCAGATTACGGCCCCCATAGCGAACATCAAACAAAAAAAGGCCAAAGCTATGGCAGGAACATAGCTGACCTCGAAATTGTAAGCAGTAGGCCGCTCATAACCAAGCAGCCACAACACATACGGCGTACACGCGAGACCGCTACCAATGAGTATCAGCACTGTTGGATGAAACGCGCGATACCAAGTCATTCGTTACTCCGCCAAAGATGTTACGCTAGCCCGGTGGCCTCTATCTTGTGAAGGATCGCCGTTCGGATATACAAGCTTGAGCCGTGACCGGCTTGTCGGGCTTTGGTCCACTCGGTTGCCAGCTAGTCGATCTTTGCAATCGCCCACACGACAACAGGGAAGTCACCCTCATTTTTTAGAGAATGGAAAATTGGCGAATATCTGACCCATCGATCTAAGTTGGCCCGAACACATGCTCTGTTACCCCAAGCCTTAACAGAAATGTCACCATCCGCAAAGCCTCCTGAGCGAAGGAACTGCCGCAAACCCAAAGCTGACCATCTGTAGCAGTCAATCGGATGATTGTGAATTTTCAGCAAAAAAGGCGTTGAAATAATGACTCTGCCCCCGGGACGAAGCATCGCACGCATATTTTTTAATGCCGCCGCCGGTTCAAGTAAATGCTCGAAAACCTGTTCTGCAATTATCAAGTCAAATTTGCTTTCTAACCTGTCCCGACAGATATCAAACTGTGGGAACGATACGGATTGACAGCCCTTGAAAGTGCATTTGGTTGCCCATTTATCTCCCGAGATTTCCAGCACTTCCAGTTCCGCCGGGAACAGTGATCGAACGGTCTGTTCGATATTCTGATCCATTACAACTCGCGCCCAGTGTTGCTCAGTTCTGCCAACGTTGAACACAGTTCGCGCAACACGCCAGACTAATGATTTAAGTTTCCTATACACGTGCGGCTAGCCCAGCAAATTGTTCGAATGCTGCGATGTACCATCATCTACTCTCTGAGAAGTGGCTAAATTCGCGCATTTTTCTGCGGCTACATGAGCCCCAAATACAAGTTTCCGCCTGCCAACCAGCGAAAGCAGCTTCTCTCTGCGGAGTCGGTAGTACAACATGTGTTTTGTTCCGGTCTGCTGTTGCTGAAACACCTTGCTACAGACGAAATGCCATAGCATCCTCACAATCTCCACGCTAACCTGAATTGGAAGCGCATAACGCAGTGAATAAGCGAAGTATTTCCTTCCAAGGAGCCGCTTCCGATACTCGTTAATCGCTGGAGTTGCTGCGCCAACTGAAGCGTATACGCTCGCTAGCTTTTCTAAGGTAAAGCGAGAGCTATCTATTTCGTGGACTAGCCGACACCTATCCTCAAAGTAGATGCGATAGCCAGCTAAGGTTAGTGCCAGTAACATTTCTGTATCGTCCCCTGTTAGTTGTAGCGAGCCCTTTCGCCCAACCAAAACTGGATTCCAACCGCTATCCAACAATGCAAGGAGCGCAACTCGACTACAGACCATTCCAGCTCCCCAAACCGTATCACCCCTCTTCAGAACGCCGTTCTCGCTTGCGAGACGGCCAATTGCATAGGCTTTCTCAAAGCCTCGCAGAAACTCTGGAATTACAGTGTTTTCAGGTGGCAACGCACACCCACCAACTGCGCCCAGCGTCGGGTGTCTCTGAAAAACTTTCGCAGCATAGAAGGCATAGTCGGGGCAGAGCATATTATCGTCATCAACGAAACAAATTAGAGCCGTATCAGCTTCACGAATTCCCTTCTTCCGTGCATTCATCAAGCCTGGCACCGACTCTGTTACGATTTTTAATCGTCCTTCCAGTGCGCTCGACAGCTCTTCATTTATAGCGTGCTTAATGGGTGGATTGGACGCATTGTCTACTATGAGAATTGGCCATGACCCTGACTGAAATTGCAGATGTTCAAGTACCTTATTGATTCGTGAGTGTCCGTTATAGGTGCAAACTACAAACGTTCCTTCGATTGAAATGACTCGTTCCGAGATTGGTTCCTCGTTAGCCTTTTGAGATAGCATGATTCCGAGCGGTTCCTGAACGGGTTACAGGCCTAGCCGCCTGTTGACCATAGAAATGAAAGCGGCTAATTTGTGTGCGCGGCCGAAGAACCGTGCGAAGGACGCGGGGTGGACTACCGGTCTTGGCTGCTGCGTAGCCGCGGCTTGAAGTTTCTCAGAAAGCCTAGAAAATCTGCTCTCGTGGACAAAAAACAAGATGTTTTGTCGATACCACCATTCAACGCTTTCTTCGTTCCAAATTTCCCAGCGCAGCCAATCGCTACAAACGTAGCCGTGCTCACGAAACAGGGTGGCCCAGAACTCGGGCCATTGCTCATTCACATGGTGATCACCGCCTTGGCCAGGCGCAGCTGCCGAAAACACTACGATATCGGCCAGCGAACATAAGAATCCGACTAAAACGTCCGATCTGGCTTTAGGAATATGCTCCGCCATTTCGACGCATGTTGCGAGATCAAATCTTCTGTCAGGTTTGAATTCGGAGGTCTCCTCCGCAAAATTGATAGCATGAAAGGGAATGCCTTTCACATCAAGTGCAGCGGCAGCCCATGGACCATCTATTGCCTGGAGACGACTAATTCCGAGCGTCCTTGCTGCAGACAGCCACGCACCAGATCCCGCCCCAACATCAACCACCGAACCAACACTCACCTCGCCTTGTACGATCTTGAGAATAGTCGCTGCTGACGCCATTGAACCCGAGTCAATTCGGGAATAAAAGTCTTTTGAATATACTTCTTTCATTTGGGTTTGCTCTCAATGACGAGTGGTGGGCTTGGGCTTCATAAATATCCAGATTCCCGCAATTGCAAGTAGAGCCTCGCACGACACTAGTGCTATCGCCATAGCGGCTTCGGGCAGCAAAGGGGTACGGACAAGAAGAAAAAAAACTAAAAGATGCACTACCGTTCCCATCGCGATAAGGGTCGACCATTGTCGCTTTTTCCCTTCCCCAAGTAATCCTAGGCTAACGAACGCGTGCGAAATAGCCAAAAAAATGGGAATAGGCACCATGATAAGAAGAACAAGCTTAGCTTTTCTTGCAGCCTCGCCATAAATCCAAACCAGGAGCGGCTCAGCATTGGCCAACAAGATACCCGAGCAAATTAGCGCAACGCCGCTCATTATCGTAAATGCACGCCAGATAGCGCTTCGCGAGCCCGCCTCTCGGGCGCAACCAACCGCAGGAAGCGAAGCTTGAAAAATTGGCCCTAACAGCATCCGAGTGGCCGCGACTATCTTGTCGGCAAACGAATAGAGCGCCACACTTTTTAGATCTGCGAAGACTGCAAGGAGAGGTAATGACATATTTGAGTAGACACTAACTGCAAACACGGACGCGAACACAACAGCATTATCTTTGATCTCCCCAATAGCAGCAAGCATTCGGTTGGGACTTGTGTTGCTGCCCACACGGTTCCAAAGACGCCAATGGGCGACAATACCCAAAATCGCAGACGGCCCGTAGAGACACCCCAATGCCAAACTCAGTGAGCTTGTGGAATCGACGAATACAAAGATGGCAATAACTGCAGGCGCCTTTGCGGTTAGAGTGAGCAATACGTAGAGCTTGGCCTCACCCGTGCTTATGAGGTACCAATTTGGAAGTAGTGCGGACGCAACCACGGCGAGTGCAATCGAACAAGTCAAGGTAATGCCGGGACTGTCCATGATTATCATGGCTGCGGCGGCAGCGAGCGCGGTAGCCGCCGCTGTAGTTATTGCCCTACTGAGGGTGATTACCTTAAAGAGATCTATGCCCTCCTCGAGGGTGCAGGCCGACATTCGGTGTGCGGAAGTCAGCCCGAATGCAAACTCACTTATGGTGATACCGATCTGGAGAATTGAAAGGGCTAGTGCGAATTCGCCGAAGGCATGAATATCAAGAGTACGGGATAGATACGGCAAGATAGCGAACGCGGATCCAGCAGTTACCAAGCTAGCCGCTAGAAAGAAGGCCGAGTCTTTTACAATTGTGAGAGACAACACATTCCTTTGGCAGCTTTGTGCCTGAATCAAGCGTGGTTAGAACGCAAAACTACCCTCCGCGGCAACCGCGTGTAGGCTCTTCTTCATCGCCTTCCGTGGCGTCCATCCCCGCGCGCAATTCGCGAACTATCCATCAGCCCTCGCTACGCCCTTCAGCCCTACTTAATCGATCCGCTAAATGCTACCGCATCAGCGACATCTCGTATCATCAACTCGTGGTTATAGTCTACTTTGATAAGGAGTCCATCAGTGCTAGAAACCCGGCGCGTAAACGCGGCCACTGTAGCCTGCCGGTGCCGCCGCAGAGGTTATCCACGGGGTCACCCCTCTCGACGACTCATATACAACCAAACTCGAATCAATGACGTCAATCGACTAGGATAGCGAACCCTTTGGCGCTCTTCCGCCACAATACGTGTGTCAATCAATCGTGCTGATGTCAGGTGCTCGGACCCACCGAGTTAACTCCACCGGACACCCGCCTAAAGACCTACTTAAGTTACGTTCCACCCGGCATAGGGCCCATAGACGGTACTGCTAGCAGTGTGATTGACCCCGTCCATCAGCCAAATCGACGTCTCGCCGCTTGTGCCTTGCCAGCGCAAGTCGGTCTTCCCATCGCCGTTGTAATCACTCTTCGCATCAACAATGGTCCAACCTGCATAAGGACCAAATACGGCGCTGCTGTCGGTGTGATTGACTCCGTCCATCAGCCAAATCGACGTCTCGCCACTTGGGCCTTGCCAACGCAAATCGGTCTTTCCGTCACCATTGAAATCACTTTGCTCGTTGACAACGCTCCATCCTACGAAGGGACCAAAAACTGTACTGCTAGCAGTGTGATTGACCCCGTCCATAAGCCAAATCGACGTCTCGCCGCTTGTGCCTTGCCAGCGCAAGTCGGTCTTCCCATCGCCGTTGTAATCACTCTTTGCATCAACAATGGTCCAACCTGCATAAGGACCAAATACGGCGCTGCTGTCGGTGTGATTGACTCCGTCCATCAGCCAAATCGACGTCTCGCCACTTGGGCCTTGCCAACGCAAATCGGTCTTTCCGTCACCTGAGAAATCATGCCCGGCAGGTTTCGCGCCCAGATTTGTAAACCCATCCACAAACTGCAGCTTCTCAATCCCGAACAGCGTATCAACCCCATCATTCCCGTCGCCGAGATTGATATCGGTCACCGTGTATTGCCCTGGGACGCTCTTGTCGACGTCGTAGCCGGCCTTGTTGCCCGCGAATTGCGCCGTATCCAGCCCCGCGCCGCCGGTCAGGGTGTCGTTGCCGAACCATCCTTCCAGCAGGTTGTTGCTGGCATTACCGGTAAGCGTGTCGTTGAAGTTCGAGCCGCGCACGCCTTCTATGTTGGAGAGGGTGTCCGTCGTGCCGTAGCCATCACTGGCGAAGCCCGTCGTCAGGCTAACGGTGACAGCGAAGCTGGTCTGGGTGTAATCAACGCGGTCAAAACCGGAGCCGCCATTGATGGCGTCGTTGCCGTTCCTGCCCTGGAATACCTCAAGGGCATCATTGGCGACGTTGCCGCCGGTCAGCGTGTCGTTCGAATCGGTGCCGATAACCGCCTCGATGTTGGCTATCGTGTCGGTAACGCCGCCCCGGACTGCGTTGCCAGCGAGAAGGCTGACGTTGACCCCTGAATTGCTTGAGAAGTCGCCGGTTGAGAAATCGAGCAGGTCATAGCCGCTACCGCCGTCAATGTTATCGGCGCCATCGCCGCCAGAAAGGCTGTCATTGCCACCGGCGCCGACCAGCGTGTCGTCGCCAGATCCACCCGACAAGTTGTTGGCGCTGTCGTTGCCGGTGATGCTGTCCTTGGCATCGGAACCATTGACGTTCTCGATGCTGGACAGGGTGAAACTGGAGTTATAGAGCGTTGGGACGCCAATCGTGCCGGCGATGATCGATCCGGTGCCATTCGCCAGATTGACAGTGTACTGGGAGATCTTCCCGCCCTGCGCACTGTCCAGATTGAGCGTGTCGTTACCGTTGCCACCGTTGAAGACGTCGGTGCCCGACGAACCCTCTGAAGACTGGCGCTCGACCGTGACAAACATGTCGTCGCCATCATTGCCATTCAATATCTGGCTGCCACCGGCTGTGATCAGGATGTCTTTACCTGCGCCACCGTTAAAAATCACACTGTCAAGCGTTCCGTTGAAGGTGTCATCAGTGACAGTGTTGGCATTATTGTCGCCGAGCAGCACAACCCCGCCGGTAAAGGTGATGTGGCTGCTGCTCACCTTGAACATGTTGCTCGTATCAGCGGTCGGTGTGAACAGCAGGCTTACAGTCTTTATGGGGTTGTGGGTAAGCGGGTCGTGTTGGGTTAGCTGCAGCCCTCGGTCCTTATTCGGCCCGCTCTCGATTTGGCTGATGTCGAAATCCTGGGGGCCGAGTCCGGTAACGTTCAGTATGTCGAGAGTCGGATCGAAGTAGAACTCGGCGTCATTAGACAAGGAGGCGTAGGTATAAGTTATCGCATTCGCCGCTTGCGGGCCGTCACTGAAGGACAGGACCTCGACACCGGAGACCGAGTCCGTGCCGTCTGCGCCGGCGACCGTGTAACTGCCGCCACCGAGGTTCGTGATCGTATAGCTGGCGAAAGTGCCACTGAAAACAGCCGTATCCTTGCCAAAGCCACCCGAGATCGTGTCGTTGCCAAGCCCACCCGTCAGTGTGTCATTACCGCCCTGGCCAGCAAGTTGGTTGGCGTTGGAATCGCCAACGAGGGTATCGTTGAAATTCGAGCCGAAAACCCATTCGATCCCGGTCAGGCTGTCGGTGCCACCCCAACTGTCGGTAACAGTTGCGCTGCCGCCAGACAAGGTCACCGAGACGCCGCTCAGCGATGACGAATAGACCACCGTGTCAATACCGGCACCGTCGCCGCCTACCATGGTGTCATTACCGGCCATGCCCTCGAAGGTCTCGCTGCCTGTCGTGGTGCCGGTAAAGGTATCGCCAAAGTCCGAGCCGCGGACGGCTTCGATACTGTCGAAAGTGTCGTAGCCCGCGGCAACCCCGTCAAAGCCACCGTCGATGGCGTAGCCCACACCGCCGGAGGTAAACGTGACTTGCACTGCCGCGATCGAACTATCGAAACGAACGGTGTCAAACCCGCCAAGGCCATGAATGACGTCGTTGCCGCCACGGCCTTCAAAGGCGTCGTTGGCGCTACCGCCAGTCAGAAGGTCGTTGTAGTTCGAGCCACGGACTTGTTCGATGTTGAGCAGGACGTCATTGCCGGCAGCACCTGTTGCCGTGCCGCTGTAGCCGGGGATGCCGGCATTGCTATCAAGCACAACGGTGACGCTGCCTGTGGCATGTTCATAGCTTGCCCGGTCAGTGCCTTCGCCACCATCGATGGTGTCGTTGCCAAGACCGCCATCGAACGCCTCGAAGTGGTTGGATGCAATCACCTGCGCGCTTCTACTGCCACCGGTGATGGTGTCGTTGAAGTCACTGCCGGTGACGCCGTCAATGTTGGTCAGGGTATCGGTGCCGCCCAGGCCATCGAAGGCCGTTCCCGTGCCTGAAGGACCGTTGCCCATGCCCAGATTGACGTACACACCGGCGGTCGCCGTGCTGTAGGAAACGTTGGTGAAGTTGGTCGGCAAACTGGTGCCGCCATCAATGGTGTCGTTACCGCCCCCTCCTTCGAAATTCCGGGAAAAATCGCTGAGCAGGTACTGGGCGAAGTTGTTCGAGTCACCCAGCATCGTGTCGTTGAAATCGGTGCCTCGCACCGACTCGATGCTGATCAGGGTGTCGGTCGCGCCAAAGCTATCGACAACAGTGCCGGCGCCAAGATTCACCGAGATGCTGCTGGTGCCGGTATGGTAGGTGGCAGCGTCTTTGTCGGCGCCACCGTCAAGGGTGTCGGCGCCATCGCCACCGCCCATGACGTCGTTGCCCCCGCTACCCTGAATATTGTTGGCGGCGGCGCTACCAATCAGGACGTCGTTGTAGATGGAGCCGCGCACGTTCTCAAAGTTGCTCAGCGTGTCGGTATTGCCCCAGCCGTCAAGTGCGGTGTTGGCGGCCACGTTAAAGGCCACCCCGCTCCAGGTGCCCGATTGTGCGCCGGTAGACAGATTGACCACCACGCCTAACGTGTCGCTATTACTGTCCTCGTCCGCAAGAAAATCGACCACATCGGCGGTGCCTGCCCCACCGTTCATGCTGTCGTCGCCCTTGCGACCCTGGAAGGAGTCGTCCGTGGCGCCGCCCGTGATGGTGTCGTTGAAGTCCGAGCCGATCACACCTTCGATACTGATCAGGACGTCGTTGCCGCCGAGTCCGTCCGCGCCGGTGCCGCTGTTGCCGTTGCCCAACGTGTTGTCGGTATCGAGAACAACCGTCACGCCTATTGTCGCGTCCCGGTAGGCCGCGAAGTCGCGTCCGGTACGGCTGCCGCCATCAATGGTGTCGCTGCCGCCTGAACCGTTGAAGATTTCGTAATAGTCGAACGTGGTATTGCCGCCTGTCAGCAAATCGCCGGCATTGCCGCCCCAGACGGCGTTGATGCCGATAAAGGTGTCCGCCCCGCCCTCGCCGTCGGAACTGGCTGCATTACTGGCAAGGTTGACGACAACCTGGCCCGCAACTCCTGCATAGCGCGCCCAGTTGAACTCGAAATTGCTTGCATCCATCGCGGCCAACGTGCCACGGCCACCGTCGATGGTGTCGTTACCCAGGCCGCCCTGGAACCACTCGTACTTGATTCCGTTGAACGCCTGGCTGTTGCTGCCGCCAGTGAGACTGTCGGCAAAATTGCTGCCGACAACGCCGTCGATGTTGATCAGTGTGTCGGTGCCGGAATTGCCACCGGCCATGGCGACGGCGTTGCCAGTGCCCAGATTGACCGTAACGCCGTTTCCTGTTGCGCCTTTGTAGGAAGTCCAGTCGAAACTGACATCGGGGCCGACTGTGCCGCCATCCAGAGTGTCGTTGCCACCGCCCCCAACAAGGAGATCGTCCCCTTTTGCGCCAAAGAAGAAATTGTTGGCATTGTTTCCAAAAATGACGTCGTCGTACTGCGAGCCATGTACGTTTTCCATTGTGCCGACGGTACCGAGATTGTCGGTATTACCCCAACCATCGGTCGCAGCGCCATAGAACACAGTGCTGACCTCAGTTACAACGACGTTGTAGGCCACGCCCCCCCAACTGCCGTTTTGGGTGGACCCAATGCTGACTGCCACACCGAAACCATCGGCGTTGGAATCCTGGTCGCTGCTGTAATCCGCCATGTCGGCAAGGCCAGTACCGCCGTCGAGGGTGTCGGCCCCGGCACCGCCGTTTAGCGTGTCGTTGCCACCGCCACCGGTTAGGGAATCATTCCCATCCCAACCAAAGAGCTTGTTGGCGAATGTGTCGCCGGTGATGTTGTCGGCGAAATCGGAGCCACCGACATTCTCTATGCCAGACACGGTGAAACTGGATGCATTGGTGCCAGCCACCGACCCGGTGCCCGCCAAAAGGCTGACCGTGTATCCGGTCAAGCCGGCAACCTGCTCCAGCGCAAGCATGTCAGTGCCGTTGCCGCCGTTGAAGGCATCCGTGCCCGAACCGCCCGCAGTGCCGCCTGCACCGCCGTTGGTCACCAGAACGTCGTTGCCGTCGCTTCCATTCAGCGTATCGTCGCCGCCAAAACCTATCAGCAGGTCGCCAAAGAGGCTTCCGGGGAGAGTGTGCGGCCCGGTATCGTCACCCGTGGTGCCTGCGTTGTCGCCGACAACCAGCACGGATCCGCTCTGAAAGCTGATCATGCCGGTAGTGATCTTGTAGAAATTTTCCGGCGTGTTCACGCCTGAAGTGAATACGAGCGAAATCGTCTTGATGGTCTGCCCGGTAGCGGAATCCTTCTGCTCAAGCACGATGCCATAACCATTCCCCATCGACGACGGACGGAAATCCGTGGCAAAAAGCCTCGGGTCGTCGATGATCAGAACATCGACCGCCGGATTGAAAGTGGTCGAGGAGGAATTGGACAGGGATGAGTAGTTGATAGTCGCCATGGAAATAACTCCTTAATAACGCTTGAAAGTTAATGTTGCCGCTGCTTGGCTTTGACTGCAAGGACCGGATCGATGAGAACCCCGATACCGATAGAAAGAATGCTCTTTCCACATTGTAGCGGTTGCAATAATACACCCGGCAAATGTAGCGGTTGCAATAATACACCCGGCAAACCTTCCTTTGCGGCGGGGGGAAGCAAAACTCCCCACGCCTTAATGAAGGGGCTTTCAGGCATGGATTTCTTCGGCTGTGCTTACCCGCCTGGAATGGCTTGCCGAAGGCATGAATCCGGGCAGCACCTGGGTGCAAGCACGCAGGGCGCGCCACGGCGAGGCTTGGCAAACAGGGGCGGCCATGTATGGATCCCGCTTTCAGGACAGCGGTTTAAGTTATGGGCAGAGCTGGCGGAACGGCGAAACGGCGAATATCGCTTCTCAATTTAGAACTCGCTGGCCATTCACTATGATGGGCTTTCCTGATACGTGGGAATAGAGGACATCCGGGCAAAGATCCGCACCGTTAGGCCAGACTATCGTTCCCAATTCCGCATTCAGCCTGACTTGCAGAAAATAGCTTTGATCACGCAGCGGCTCGAATACGCCCGTGAATTGGGTGATCACCTTATCCATATCAAGCAC
Source organism: Sulfuritalea hydrogenivorans sk43H (assembly GCA_945870205.1). Taxonomy (GTDB): domain Bacteria; phylum Pseudomonadota; class Gammaproteobacteria; order Burkholderiales; family Rhodocyclaceae; genus Sulfuritalea; species Sulfuritalea hydrogenivorans_A. The sequence continues at coordinate 12,432 of CAMBRI010000014.1, forward strand.
CCCTTTAAGGCCGTCAGCAAAGGTCAGTTCAAGTTGCCTACCATTGATGTGACGAACACCGGTAACGTCGATCATGAACATGGCTTACTCCAGGCGATTGCTGTCACGTCGCTTGCCGGCGATCCATTCGCGATCATCATCGTCAAGATGGAAACAACGCGCCAGTTCGTCGGCCGACAGCGAGTTGGGGTAACGGCCGTAGCGCTCTCGCTGCGCGGGAGTCAGGAAGCCGACGGGCATGGGGCATCAGAGTGCTTCAGCGCAGAACGCGGCCGGGGTGACGATCCGTGTGTGCCCAATGTGCCCACGCTGCAGCAGTCCCGCACGATGGTCTCCGGTCACTAGATACTCGGCGTTACCGGCAACGGCCATCGCCAGCAGGAACGCGTCGAAGGAATCGTCGGCCTCGATGTCCGAAGGCAGATATTCCAGAACCAACGCGCGTTGCAGATTGTTCACCATGGCGCCAACGCGATGCGGCTGGAGAACCGTCTTGAACTTGGGGTTTCGACTGGCCCGCCGCAATTCATCAAGCTGCGTCACCGACGTCACGATTTCAAAGCGCGCAGCACGCCACGCCCGATAGATGACATCGGGCGGACCGTGGGGCGAGATAAGTGCGCTCAGCAGGACATTGGTATCCAGAACGACACGCATCAGTGCTCACGGGCCCACTGTACCGACTCGGCTACGATTGCCGTCAGATCAATCTCGCTTACATTGAGATTGGCGGCCTTTGCTTGCTCCGCCGACAACTCGAGGATGTGCGCCCGCACGGCTTCCTCGATGAAGCGCGACAGGTCACCCTTGCGACCACCGCCTTGGGCTGCGAGGTACATACGTACGGATTGATCGGTGTCCGGTGACACCGCGATGTTCCAACGGACTGAATTCATGATAAATCCCGGTGTTTGTGTGTATGTGTGTTTATACGCCTTTCAAGAACCACGTGCAACAGAGTCAGAATAACGATGGTTGAGCCGCCCCCGATTTTTCTGGGCACGAAGTTGGGGTTAAATCGTGCCTGAAAAAGGAGTTGGGGAATGCTGGATCTGAAGCAGGTCAGAACGGCAGCGGATTGGTGATCTCGATCTCGGGGATCGAACCCGGGCCGACTGCACTCGGTTCGCCAACTTATATCCTTACATCTACAAATAATCTTTATTGACTGCTTTGTCCTTACCGGCGAGAATTAATATGAATTCTATCGGCGATTGGAGGCTCTAATGCTTGCGACAGTTACAGACAAGGGACAAGTCACTGTTCCCAAGGAAATCCGCGACCAAACCGGCATCTCGCCCGGTAGCCGGCTGGACTTCGAGGTGCAGGACGACGGCACGTTGCGCGTACAAGTACTAACGCGCGGCGCCGACAATCTATTCGGTCTGGTACATCGGGCCGGTATCAAAGCACGGAGCATCGAAGAGATGGACCAAGGCATTGCTGCTGCTGTCGGCACTCGCAACCGGCGGGCGCGGAAGTGATCGCCCTCGACACCAACGTTCTGGTACGACTCGTCACCCGCGACGACGAGGCGCAGGCGCAGCGTGCCAAGGCCGTGTTCGACTCGCACTCTGGCGAGAACGGCGGGTTGTTCGTGTCCGACATCGTTTTGGTAGAACTGTGCTGGACGTTGGCGCGCAGCTATGAGCTTGCACGCACAGACATTGCCCGTACTGTGCGCGCTTTACTCAATAACGCCAGTATCGCCCTTGAATCGCCGGCTGCCGTGAAGAGCGCCCTCGCCTATTTCGAGGCCGGCAGTGCCGACTTTCCCGATTGCCTGATTGTCGCTAAGGCCGGCCAGGTTGGCTGTAGCCACACCCTCAGCTTCGACAAGCGCATGGGGCCGCTGCCCGGTGTGCAACTTCTTTGATTTGCTTGCTCCGCTGTGTGCAGAATCTCCGCATCTGGAAATATATCCGCGACACGCACGAGTAGCAGGCTCTGGGGCGACGGGTTGGGACGGCCATTGCGTTTCATTTGTCTTTTGCGGCAGCCTGCCCCGGCGAGAGCAGACAGCGACTTGTGGCAGGATGGCGCCGGGATGAGTAGGCCGGCGCCCCGGGTCTCGCAAGGTCTTCTTCAGTGATAGTCCGATCGCCAGCAAGTTGGCTCCTACGGGACTATGAGTATGAGACGAGCCTTTTCTGCAAACATACGTGTAACGTGGAAATAAGGAGCCTCCATGCACAAGAAATTGACCCTCACGGTAGATGAGGCGATCTACGAAGGGCTTCACCGAATTGTCGGCCGCGGAAAGATCAGCCAGTTCATCGAGGATCTGGTGCGCCCTTACGTTTCCGACGCCGCGCTCGATGAGGGCTATCGTGCCATGGCGACGGATTCAGTACGCGAAGCGGAAGCGAAGGAATGGACCGACGCGCTCGCAGTGGATGTGGCCGATGAAGCGAGGTGATGTCTGGTGGGTGGAGTTCGATCCGGCCGTTGGTAGCGAGATTCGCAAGACGAAACCGGCCGTAATAGTGAGCAATGACGCCGCCAATCGCAATTTGGCACGTGTCGTGGTGGTACCGCTGACCAGCAGCACCGGCCGCATCTACCCCGGTGAGGCCGTGGTGACCGCCGGCGGCCAGAAAAGCACGGCAATGTCTGACCAAATTATGACGGCCGACAAGGCACGACTCAAGAACCAGATCGAGGCGCTGAGCCTAGCGCCAGCAAGCTGGCTCCTACAAAAGCAGGGATCAGCCGGGGTTCCACGGGTTGAGGAGCGGAACACCGCTTCGCTCAAAGTCAGCCACATTCCGCGTTACGACGGTCATTCCGTGTACAAGAGCAGTCGCGGCGATCAGCGCGTCGCGGACAGGGCGCGGGTCCGGCACATGGAGTCGGGCGCTGCGTTGCGCAACGGCGGTATCGATAGCCACTATGCGGCCACCAAAAGCTGGCAAGACGTGACCGGTCAGCCACGTCCGAAACAGAGCCCCCTGGGCCGGATCGCGACGTTCGATGAGCAGCACGCCGATTTCCAGTTCTTGCAGGGTAATCACCGACAAATACATGTCGCCGGCATCAGTAGCGTCGGCCCAGGCGGCGACGTTTCTATCGGCCTTCCCGGCACCAATATTTCGTAGTTCAGAGACGACGTTGGTATCGAGCAGGTACATCAGGAGAGATCCGCTGGCTGCGAGATATCGCGCAATTGCGGGATGTCAAGTTCAAGGTCTTCGATACCGGGCATTGCCAGCAGATCGGCAATCTTCGTACGCCCGCCAGTGATCTTTTTGTACTCATCGAACGTCAATAGCACGTGCGCAGGCCTTCCGCGATCCGTTATGAACACGGGCCCCTCCTTTGCTGCCTTTTTGGCTTTGCTGGCGTCCTGATTGAACTGGCGACTTGAAAGAGTCGTGATGGTCATGGTGACACCTCAGATTACTGGTTAATGTAGGTACGTTACCACAAACTTTTCTTTACGCAATGAATGTAGATACATATATACATAAATAAATTGCTCGCGATTTGTGGCGCTGATCGCCAGCAAGCTGGCTCCTGCAAGCACGATTGGCGGTTTGGCTATCGCGGCCGGATGATCAGTCGGGCTCGCCGGCAGGCTGCGACCAGAAACAGCACGTATCGTATACGTTGGGCTACCAGATTTGCGCCAAGTGCTCCATCCATAGTCGCCGGCCGCGAAGCGGCCTCTAGCCGAAGGCGCCCGACTTGGGTGGAGGTGAAAGGCGCTGACCGCGCAGCGGTCATTCGGGGCGGTATTGCTGCTCGATATAGCGCTTGATCACCGAGAGCGGCGCACCTCCGGCCGAGGCCACAAAATAGGACCGGCTCCAGAGCACGGGTTTCGCATAGATCGGGCGCAGTTGCTCTGCAAAATCCCGCCGCAACAAGCGACTGGTCACTGTTTTCAGCGTATTAGCCATGACCGATGGGGCCACTTTTGGGTTCAGCGCCAGGAGTAAGTGGACGTGATCCGCTTCCCCATTAAACTCCAGTACCTCGCCGTATCCCGCCACAAGTTCTGTTAGCCAGTGTCGGAGCCGCTCGAGCATGGCCGCGGACAAGCACGCGCGCCGATACTTTGTGACAAACACGAAGTGATAACTAAGTGAAAAAGTGCAGTGAAACAGCTTGTGGGTATTGACTTTATCCATAAATCAACTATACTTGTATATATGAATTTTGTCCAGCGCAAAATCACCTATCGCCTGTATCCCAGCCGTACTCAGGCCGCGCTGTTGCACGACACTCTGGCCCTGCACTGCCGCGCCTATAACGCCCTGCTCGAAGAGCACCAGCGTCGCTATGAATCCAAGACGCCCGGCTTCAACTTCAGTGCCATGTGCAAAGAGTTAACGGGTTGGCGCAGTTACTCCGATGCGCTCAAAACCCTCAACGCCCAATCGCTCCAGGTCACCGCCAAGCGCGTGACCCTCGCCTTCGATGCGTTCTTCCGACGCCTGGCCGCCGGTGACGAGCCCGGCTATCCACGCTTCAAATCACTCAAACGCTTCGCTGGCTGGGGTTTCAAGACGTACGGCGACGGTTGGAAACTGCGCCCCAAGCTAACGGGCAAGCACTTCATCTATGATCGTCTGTACCTGACCGGTCTGGGCGACATCCCGCTCCGGGGTCAGGGCCGCTTCATTGGTACCCCGAAGACCTGCGAGATCCTGCACCAAAAGGGCACCTGGTCGCTCTCCGTCACCTTCACGGTACCGGAGCACCAGGTCATGCGCGCCAGCGGTGACCAGGCCGTGGCCTTCGATTGGGGTGTCACGACACTGCTGACCCTGGCCAAGGCCGATGGGTCGTTGCAAGAGATCGAGAACCCGCGTTGGCTGAGCAATCAACTCGCGGCACTGAAGGCCCTGCAACGCACAGTCTCTGTGGAAGAAGTCAAAGCCAAGGTACGCATTGGCTTGGCGCCGGACGCGGTGCTGGTCAAAGGGCAACGTTTGCCGGTGAACGCCAGGCTCAAGCGACTGTATGCCCAGGTGCGCGCGATCCACAGCAAGGTGGCACGGCAGCGCAAGGATTTCTATCACAAGCTGACGGCCTGGCTGGTGGCCACCTTTGCCTTCATCGGCACCGAAGAATTGGCTGCTACCAAGATGACTAAGCGCCCGAAGGCGAAAGAAGATCCCGAGAAACCGGGTGAGTTCTTGCCGAATGGCGCACAGAAGAAAGCAGGTTTGAATCGCGGAATATTGGATTCCGCCCCTTCGATGTTACTGGGGATGTTGGGTTACAAAGCGGAAGAAGCTGGTAACGCATTGGCCTTGGCCAACACCCGAGTCATCAAGCCCACGCAACGCTGTCATGTCTGTGGTGCGCTCGTTCCCAAGGAATTGGGGGAGCGCGTCCATCGGTGTGCCTGTGGCTGTACGTGCGGGCGCGATGAGAATGCCGCCAGGACGTTGTTGCGCTGGCTGCTCGAAGGTAGTTCGTGGTTTGCGTCAGGAACTGACGCTAGGGTGGGCTTTCGCCCGCCCTTAGAAACTCCATCTATAGCCGCGTTAGCGGTTTAGGTGGAGTAGTTCATACTTGATTCATGCCAACCGTCGTCAGACTGCAGGGGTTTCGGTTCTTCTTTTTCAGCGGGGAACGGTCTGAGCCACCTCACATCCATATCGAGCATGACGACAAGGTGGCAAAATACTGGTTGAACCCTGTCGAACTAGCCATGTCAGAAGGATTTCGAAGTCATGAACTGACCCGCGTGCGCGCCTTGGTTATTGAACACAGGGTTCTATTTTTGGAGAAATGGCATGAGCACTTTGGCAGTTCGACTTGACCCACACGCGATTGATGTAACCATCGACACAGCGGCCTTGCACTTTATCTTGGCCGACGGACGTGAGATATCAGCGCCACTGGAGTGGTTCCCCCGACTGCGTGATGCCACTGTTGAGCAGCGGGGCCATTGGCGATTGATCGGCAAGGGCATCGGGGTGCATTGGCCAGATATTGATGAAGATATTGCCGTCTCCACGCTCATGCAAAACCACTGAACATGCTGCTGGCGTTTTCCATATAGCGGCTCTTTCAAAAGAGCGAACCTAAGCGGGCTTCAGTGACTCCTGTTGGGGGTAGAGCTGCAGCTCATGAATTGCTCTCGAATGGCAGAAGTGTGGTGGGAGCCAACCTACAAATCGGATTCCACCGTCATCGCCACTGACGGCAACCGCTGCAATGCCGCCACTGGCCCTTCGGGATTCCAACCCGATATTGCACACAACGGATCAGTTCCAAGGCGCCGCTGACGCCTGGCCCCAACCTCAGAATGCAAATAGCCTAAAAAGCCACTTGCATTCTGAGGTTGGAATGCATGGCTCGTATTCGAATGCCTCATCGAAGGTGATTGGTTGGAAATTCGCACATTGACATGGTAATGCACTTGCATTACCATTCAATCCATATTTCCTTTTGCTTGGAGTGAACCATGCCAGCTACCCTCGAAGTCGAATCCACCCTGACCGACCGCTATCAAACCACGGTGCCGGAAACTGTGCGCCGCGTCCTCCGCCTTGGCAAGCGCGACAAAATTCACTACACGATCCGCCCCGGCGGAGAAGTCGTGCTGACACGGGGTGGGTACTACGAAGGAGATGATCCTGTACTTGGCCAATTTCTGGCATTTCTTGCCGATGACATCGCCAGTCATCCGGAGCGCGTTCAGGCCATTGATGCCAGCCTTGCGCAGCGCATCCAGTCATTGGTTGGCAACATTGATGTCGACCTTGATGCCGCGCTTCCCTCTGATTCAGCGTGAGCGCAGACAAGCCAATGCCCCTGGCCATCAACGGTTGGACAGTTTTCGCCCATCCTCTATTCCTTGCACAAGTTGAAGCCTTAACCCGTCAGGTTGAGGGGTTCAAGCAAAAAGAACCCGTGGAGTACGTAAAGAAGAACGCCAGCAAGCGGTTGGCGGCAATTACCAAACTCGCCTTCGATGTCATCCCGCAAGACCCCACGCGGCCAGAATATCGGCAAGGCGGAGCCCTTGGTGACGATCACAAACACTGGTTCCGGGCCAAGTTTTTTCAGCAGTATCGACTATTCTTCCGTTACCACGCACCAAGCAAAGTGATCGTGTTTGCTTGGGTCAACGACGATGACACCAAGCGTGCCTACGAAAGTGGCGCCGATGCCTATCGGGTGTTCCGAAAGATGCTGGAAAGCGGCCACCCACCCGATAATTGGGAACAACTTCTGGCCGAGTGCCAGCATGTCGGCCAATCAGGTTTTTGCACAAAACAGAACTAATGCAGTTTAGTGACGATGGCCTTGTACCAACCTCAGAACAATCGAATCCGAATACCCCAAGTAGAATTCACCCATGACGCCCCTGCCCAAATTTCTGCTGCTGGCCCCCATCAAGCGCTGGCTCGCCTTTGCCTGGGTGCTGAGTTTCTTCATCAACTTCTTCATCCTCACGACACCGATCTACATGATGCAGATTTTCGACCGCGTGTTGGTCGGCGGCAGTCTGCATACGCTGGGCATGCTGACGCTGATTACCGTGATCATGGTGGCGGCGCAGACCTTCTTCGACCTGATCCGCTCCAAGCTGCTGGCCCGCGCCGGCTATGTGCTGGAACAGGATCTGGGGCCCAAGGTACTTGATCGTGTCCATGACTTCCAGTTGCAGGCGCAGTCAGGCCGCGGTGCGGAACTGATGCGGGATGTGTCGACGCTGCGCAACTATGTCTCCAGCCCGCATCTGCTTTCGATTTTCGATTCGCCCTGGGCGCCGGTGTTTACGGCGCTGATCTTTGCCTTTTCATGGGTGCTGGGCGTGGTCACCTTGATCGGCATCGCCGTCCTGCTGGCACTGGCGCTGATCGATGAGCGGGTCACCTATCCGCTATTCACCCGCGCCAACGTGGCCGCGGCGCAGGCCCAGCAGATGGCGGTGACCTCGGTGCGCAACGCCGAAATTGTCCATGCGCTGGGCATGAAGCCGGTGATGCTGAAGCTCTGGCAGAACCTCGCGGAGAAGGCGCTCGGCCAGCTCAAGCATGCGCTGGACCGCTCGCATACGATCGTTGCCGCGACCAAGGCGACGCGAACGCTGATTCAGGTTGCGATGCTGGGCGCCGGCGCCTACCTGGTGATTGCCTACAACCTCTCGCCCGGCATCATGATTGCCGGCACGATCATCGTGGCCAGGGCAATCGGGCCGGTGGAGACGGCGATTTCCGGGTGGAAAGGTTTTGTCGAGGCGCGCAATGCCTATGCCCGACTGGAAACCCTGCTGCTGAAGAACGCCCCGCCCACCGACAAGACGGCGGATGTGGCGCTGCCGGTGATTACCGGCGCCATCGAGGTGGAGCAAGTGAGCTTTGGCTTCGGGCCGAATGCGATGCTGTTTTCCGGCGTATCGATCGGGCTGGAAGCAGGCCAGGCGCTGGGACTGGTGGGACCGAGCGGCTCTGGCAAATCGACGCTGGCGCGCATCATGCTGGGACTGGTGCCGCCGCTGCAGGGCAAGGTACGGCTCGATGGCTATGATGTGCGGCAGTACGAGCGCAGCGCGCTGGGCTTGCAATTGGGCTATCTGCCGCAGGACGTGGAGCTGTTCGCCGGCACCCTCGCGCAAAACATTGCCCGCATGCAGGATCCCGCGGGGCATTCGGAAGAGATCACGCGCGTCACCGAACTGGTCGGCTTGACAACTCTGGTGGCCCGGCTTCCAGGCGGCTTTCAGGCCATGCTGACGGAAAGCGGGCTTAATCTTTCGGGCGGACAGCGGCAAATGGTGGGACTGGCACGCGCACTGTTCGGCTCGCCCAAGCTGATCGTGCTGGACGAACCGGATGCCAGTCTGGATCAGGCAGGCAAGGAGCAACTGCTCAAGGTGCTGGCCACAATTCGCGACCAGCGGCTGGCAACCCTGATCGTCATATCGCACACGCCGGCACTGGTGGATCGCATGGACCGGCTGCTGCTGTTGCAGGACGGCACAGCAAAACAGCTGGCCCGCCAGCAACGCGGCGCCGAACCCGAACGCAAGGCCCTCCCCGTATGAGATCTGAACCGAAAGCCCTATGACGCCATCACCCTCCACCACCGATACCGATCAGGTCTTTTCGCGCCCGGAAACCGAGCGGGAGCTGAACGGCCTCAGGCGCCTGGCAGGAATTTCGCTGGCCGTCACCTTCGGCATCGGCGGCCTGTGGTCGGTACTGGCGACGCTTTCCGGTGCGGTGATCGCGCCGGGCGTAATCAAGATGGAAGCCAACACCAAGCTGGTACAGCACCTCGAGGGCGGCGTCGTGCGCCGCATTCTGGTCAAGGAGGGCCAGCAGGTCAAAGCCGGAGAGCCGGTGGTTGAATTGGAAGACACCGAAGCCAGTGCGTCCCTGTCGATCGTAAACGACCAGCTCGATGCGGAACTGGCCAAACTGGCCCGGCTGCAGGCCGAAATCGAAAACGCGCCCCGGGTGCGCTTTCAGGAAACACTCCTGGCGCGCAAGAGCGACCCGAGCCTGCAGCGAATCCTGCAGCGCGAGGAAGATCATTTCAAGGCGCGAAACGCCCTGGTGCGCGAGCAGATCATGCGCCTGGGCGAGCAGAAGCAACAGGCGGAAGCCGAGATCGCCAGCTTCGGCCGGCAACTGGTCGCCGCCGAGGCTTCGCTGGGTTATCTGCGCGAGCAGGAAAAGTCCTACGAAGGGCTTGTCGCGAAAAACTTTGTCGCGCCGGCCCGCATGCTGGATGCGCGTCGGTCGGTTTCGGAAAAGGAAGAAAAGAAATTTGAATATGAGGCGCTGCGTTCGCAAGCGCGGCAAAAGCTGGCCGACGTGCAGATGCGCCTGAGCCAGGTGACGACCAGCCGCTACGCCGAAAACTCACGCGACATGGTGGAGACACAGACACGCATACTCAACCTGCAGGAGCGTCAGCTACCCTTCAAGGACAGCCTGAAGAAGCGCATTCTGATGGCCCCCGCCGGCGGTACCGTCAATGCCATTCGCATTCATACTGAAGGCGGCGTGGTCGGCCCGCGCGAGACCATCCTCGAAATCACGCCGAGCAAGTCGGAGATGATCGCCGAAACACGCATCAGCCCCGCCGACATCGACGAGGTTCGCGTCGGGCAGATGGTCGAGGTCGAATTCAGCGGTATGAACCGGCGCGTCACACCGCTGATTCATGGCCGGGTTTCGATGGTGTCGTCGGACCTGAATACCGACCAGGCCAACCCGCAACAGAAGTTTTTCACCGTGTACGTCGAGCTAAAGCCGGAAGCGCCGCTGAATTTCGAGGTGCGGCCGGGCTTGCCTATCGCGGCCTACATCAAGACCCGCGAACGCACGCCGCTGGAAATGTGGCTCGACCCCTTGATCGGCGGGGTACGGAAAGCGATGCGGGAGAGTTGATCCCCAGCGGGTAATGGGCCGATGAATTGAAGCCGCAACCCTGAAAGCCAACAAGAACAGCCAAGTACCGGAAGCGATTACCCCATACAACTACGCAGTTTTGCTGGCGCAGCGATCTGGTGTCAGCAAGGATTTCAGCGGGCGGTACCACCGTCGAGCAATGCTCTCGACGAGACTCATGACAAGAGCGCCTTCTTCACTGACCGCGACCACAAGGCCGGGTATGCACGTATCGTGCTATATTTTGGCACTATCATGCTATTATTTGGCCATGTCGATCGCCACTGCCCTTTTTACTGATAGCCAATCCCGCGTCTTTCAATGGCTTTTTGGCCAGCCTGAACGTGGTTTTCACTTGAGCGAATTGCGTCGCCTCACAGGTTTAGGCAGTGCGTCCCTGCAAAGAGAATTGAACCGACTGGCCTATGCAGGTTTGGTTCGTTCCGAGCGAGTCGGCAACCTGAGACGATTCCAGGCCAATCCGCAAAGCCCGGTTTTTAGCGAGTTGGTCGGACTGACGCGAAAGACGCTGGGGGCGGAACCCTTGTTGCGCGAAGCGCTGCTACCTCTGACCCCCGGTCTGCATGGGGCATGGGTTTATGGATCCGTGGCGAAACAAACCGACACAGCGCAAAGCGACATAGACGTGATGCTTGTCGGCGAGAACTTGTTGCTGAGTAACGTCCTCGAATTGCTGGTACCACTGGAAGCGCAATTAGGACGGAAAATCAATCCAACCTGTTACGCCCCCGCAGAATTTGAGCGCCGTCGTGCCGAACCCGATTCATTTGTGAATCGCGTTCTGGCGCAGCCCATTCTTCCATTGATTGGCGATGCCCATGAGCCTGCCCGCGCTCGATAATCTGGTCCGCGTCGGCCAACTCAAGGCCGAACCGCGCAACGAGGCCGAGGCCAGGCGAATGTTGGCGATGGCGCGAACCCGTCTGGAAGATGCTCGACTGACAAAACTCTCCATTGAAGGGCGCTTCACCAGCGCCTACAACGCCGCCCACGCGGCTGCCTTGACCGCCCTTCGCTGGCACGGCTATCGCAGCGAAAATCGATACACGGTGTTCCAGTGCCTTACGCATACCTTGAATTGGCCTGCACCCCGCTGGCGAGTGCTGGATGCCGCTCATCAGAAGCGGAATCTGGCTGAGTACGAGGGATTTCTGGAAGTAGATGAGTCCACCATCACAGAGCTATGTGATCTGGCCGACACCCTGATCGCGGAAGTATCGAAAATGCTTGAATAGCCAGGCCCAGACTACGATTGCTCCATTGGTTCCGAAAAACAAGCCGGCCACCGTATAGCCAGCACCGAATTTTCCGGTGGCGCGCCGGCCAGCGCCCATCGCAAGATGCGCAGACGCCCTCCCCGTCGCCAATGGCTTCGAGCATCCGGTGCGCCCCGGCCGGTTTTTTGCAATAAAGTCGGCCTCGCGGGACGGCAGCAGTCCCTCTGGTGCCCATTTGGACATATCCCCGTCAATCGAATCTAGTACTTGAACGGCGATTCATTTGTGGTGCTTTTGTGCTGCTTGAGTGGGCTTTAACCGGGTATCTCCGGAGGCCGCAAGGCTGATCGCCGGCAACCCGGCGCCTACCCGACAAGACCTTGCAGCAGTCCCACTTGCCGCGGCAGGCAGCGGCTGTGCAGATCGAAGCTCTCCACTACCGATTTTCTGGCTGCGGCGCGGATCGGTTTGAGTTGATCACGCTGTTCGATGGCTTGAGCAAGTTTTTCGGCCAGCGCCTCATGGTCGAAGAAATCCGTCAGCCAGCCGTTCTCGCCATGCCGGATAACCTCCTCCACCGGCGCCGTTCGTGAGCCGACCACCATGCAGCCGACCGCCATCGCCTCCAGCAGCGACCAGGAGAGCACGAAGGGATAGGTCAGGTAGGCATGCACGGTGGATATCTGCAGTAGTCGCAGGTAATCGGCGTACGGGATCCGGCCGAGGAAATGGACGCGACTGGTATCCACGTGCCTGCCGATTTCATCGACCAGCACCCGGCGCCAGGTTCTGCCATCCGCGGGTTTGCTGCCGTAGCTGACGTGATCGCCGCCGACAATCAGCACCCGCGCCTTCGGGCGCAGCTTGAGCAGGGACGGCAATGCACGCATGAAAACGTGGAAGCCACGATAGGGCTCCAGATTGCGGGCCACATAGGTAACTATTTCATCAGCCGCACTCAGGGCAATGCCCGCCTTCACCAGTGAGATCCGCGCTGACACATCCGGCGCCACCTGGCGGGTATCGATGCCTTCGTGCGCCACCTGTATGCGGGATTGCAACAGGTCGGGGAAACGGCTCTTCTGCCACTGCGTCGGCGCGATCAGGAGATCGGCATTTTCCATGCTCATCCACTGGGTGGTGTTCTTGATCCTGACCCGAAATGGATCGTCCACCGGCGGCAGGAACTCTGGATCGAAGCCGACGTCAGCGCCTGCCGCGTGGTAGTAGTACTCAGCGTGAAGAACAATCTTTGCCTCGGGAAAGACCTCGCGCAAGAACAGCGCCTCGCCCCAGCCGGGATGCGCCAGCACGATATCGGGCAGGAACCCGCTGGCCTTGAGTTGCGAGGCGATGGCCGATGACACCAACCCGCGTTGAACGGCTGCTTCGTAGCCTTGCAAATAGCGATGGGTTTCCTTGCCCGAGCTCTGCGGCGTCGCATAGGCCTGCAGTTCGATTCGCGGGTGCAATTGCCCGCTGCCCATTGCGCGCTTGAGGTTGGCTGCCTCGCCTATCGCGACGACCCTGTGCGCGGGGTCGGCCGCAAAGTGAGCCGCAATGTGACGGAATTGCGCAGGGAAATTCTGGTGAATAAGCAGGAGGTTCATCGCAGTGTTTGGCCCGCTCGATATCCGATTACCGAAACCCGGGCGACGCAGCGGGCGACGCCACGCTGTTCACAAGCGACCGTCGGCTTCTGCCTTACCCAGCAAGGATTTCACATCGTACAGCACATGCTGCACCTTGCCGAAGGCATGAATGCCGGCGGCGCCTAGTTGCAGGAATTCTGGGTGCGCCACGGCGAGGATGATCGCGTCGTAGGTGTTGGCTTGGGGTTTGTCTTTGAGCGGCGAGACGTGGTATTCGTGTTCGGCTTCGGCAACATCGATCCACGGGTCGTAAATATCGACCTTCGCATGGTAGCTGGTCAGTTCGCGCACGATGTCGATTACCTTGGTATTGCGCAGGTCGGGGCACTACCGGCCCTGGCCGATCAGGCTAAGAATTCCGGCGAGTCGCTTCGGGCGGGGCTGAAGCCGGGCTATCTCCAAGTCTACAAGGCCTGGCAGCATTTCCTCAAGATAGGACAGGAGGCCGGCATCGCCAAGACAGTCAAGCGCGGAGGAGGGGGTCGGCACGAGTCGATCGAACACACAGGATTCAGCACAGGCCGTCCTCCTTTGATGGACGGCGTCGCGCACGACATCAACGGCGGTCCTTCACGGGCTTTGCGTCCTTGCGGGCCGCAATCTTGACTCGCCGCCGCTGCCCGCTGATCAGGCGCCGCCGGGTGGCGGTTTCCTGTTGCTTGAGTTCCTCCGTCGTGGGCTGGGGCGGCGGCGTGAGCACGAGGCCCGGATAGCCGATCTTGTCGATCTCGATCTTCACCCGGACAAGCCCGGCGCGGTCTCCGGTTTGCGCACTGCCCCCCGGGGTCGCATGTCCGGTAATCGCATCATGAATCTCCTGGACCAGGGCAGCATTGCGCGTGGCTGTCTTGAACGTATGCCGAAAACTGTGCAGATCCTGCATGACCTCGGTCGGACCGATTCGCGAGCGCACAAAGTCGGCGAACCACTCCCCGACCGAGTCCGGATTGGCAATGCCGGGAAACAACTGGCTGACGCCGGCGGACTTGGCGACCTTGATGTATTCCGGGAAACCCAAGGCCACCAGTTCCTTGTGCAGTGGCACAAAGCGTTCGCTGACACCGGTCTTCAGCTTACGCAGGGCGTTGGGACGGAAATGCAGATACCAGATGCCATTCTCATCTTGCCCGACCTCATCCAGCATCAATCCTGCCAGTTCGCCTCGCCTGGCGCCGGTGAAGAGTGCCAGCAGCGGAATCCACAGCGCCGCGTGCGCGCCCGCCGATGCGGGAATCACGCTGAGCGGGGGCAAGGGATCGAGCACGGTCTTCAGCGTTGCCAGTTCAAAGCCCTTGCGACTGGACGTCGCTGACTTGGCACCGGCAACCGTGACGCCATTAAACGGGTTTGCTCGTCCACCCAGTTTTTCGTTGAAAAGCGCAAAGCGATACACGCTGCCCGCCGCGTTGAGGCGGGTCAATACGGTCTTGGACTGCAAGTGCGTCAGGAGCTGGTCGCGCCACTCGACGACGTGGACCCGCTTCAGGTCAATAGGGTCACAGGTGGCAAATGCCGCCAATTCGCCCAAGGCCAGCTTATAAAGCGCACGGGTTCGTACGGCCAGATCGGGATGTTGCCGTTCGTAGTACGCCAGCAGTTCGTCCCAGTTCAACCGAGCGCCCTCAGCGGGATCGTTGCGCGGGTCGGGCGGTGTGATCACCGTCTTGCCTTCGGCGCGGTCACGGAGTCCTTCCGCGGTATTGCGCCAGGCTTGTACGAATGGAATCAGGCGGTCGCCGTAATCCGACAGATTTCCACTGATGGGTTTGCCGGTGGCCTGGAGCACATAGAATGGAATCAGGCTGCACAGTTGCTGAAGCAGTTGCGCATCGCCGACCACCGAGGCGGGCGGAAACAGCGTGTCGAGGTCTTGTTCGCGATCGGGAGGCCGCAATGCCTCCTCGCCGGACAACGCGGCGGCAAGTGACTCCTTGTATTGGGTCTCATCGGCCGCGAGGAGTGTCGCTTCCATGAGGCGGGCGGCCCGTTGAATGTCACGATCCGTGATCGGGAGTGCGACCGTTTCCTGACCGCGCGTGCTCGATTCAATGACATTATCAAGTTCTGCCGCATACAGTCGACTACGTCGCAAGGCTTCGCGCTTGTCGGACGTTTCCAGAGAAAATCGAACGTAGCCGTTCTTCCCGATCAGGATGGATCGTCCTGACAGGACGATCAGACTACCCGGTCGGATAGGGCTATCATTGGGCAGGCGACGGGAGAAGTGCCATGTGTTTCCACGGTGGGCTAAATACATCGGAAGGTCCTTTTTAGCTACAGCATGAGCTACAATTTTAGCTACAGGACTGAGCTACAACCTACTGATATATTTTGTCTTTTATTTAAAAACAAGACGCTAATACTTGGTGGCGGAGAGGGTGGGATTCGAACCCACGGATGCCTTGCGACATCGCCTGATTTCGAGTCAGGTACATTCGACCACTCTGCCACCTCTCCGCGAGGCGCGGATTATACCCGCGAAGCGTCTCTAATAAGCAGCATTTGCGGAAGGAAAGCGTTGTCGATGCTGCCTCGCCTGATCTGCTTTCTTGCCGTGCTCGTTATGACCGCTTGCGCCCGCATTGATCCGCCGGAAGCAGACGGCAGACTGGTCGTCGCGATTCGTGAAACGCCGGCGTTCTTCCAGCGCGAAGGGCCAAGCGCGAGTGGTTTCGATCACGATCTCGTCACTGCCTTCGCCGACAGCCTGGGCCTCAAGGTCAATTTCATCAAGGCCGCCGATCCCTACGAATTGAATGACCTGGCGCTTGCCGGCCGAGTGCATCTCGCTGCATCGATGCCATTGGGCAACGGCTCTTTGCAATACTCGACACCGATCCGAACGGTCACGCAGTGGGTTGTCGGTCACAACGAAGTGCTGGGTCCGGAACAGTTGTCCGATCTGGCCGGGCAAACGGTCGAAGTGATGGCGGGTTCGCCGCTGGCCGACACCTTGCGCGGACTGGACGAGAAATCGCGCCCGCAGGTTGTCGAGGTACCGGGCGTGAACGAAATCGACCTGCTGGCCCGCGTCGCCGAACACAAGTCGGAACTGGCCGCCGTGCATGAAATTCAGCTTGATCTCGGCGTCAATTTCTACCCTGAGCTGAGTCCCCTGCTGCAACTGCCGGGCAAGATCGAGATTGGCTGGGCCTTTGGCGGCGACAAAGCCGGCGAACTGCGCGACAAGGCCGACGCCTTCATCGCCGGCGCCCGCGCCGACGGAAGGCTGGCGCGCATCCATGACCGCTACTTCGGCCACATCAAGCGCATCAATGCTTCCGGAATTGCAAAGTTCCTCGACGATACGCGAATCAAGCTTCCGGCGTGGCGCCGCCATTTCCAGCTGGCGCAGGACCTGAGCGGGATTGACTGGCGCCTGCTGGCCGCCTTGGCCTATCAGGAATCCCATTGGGATCCACTGGCGACATCACCCACCAACGTACGCGGCATGATGATGCTGACCGAGGACACCGCCGACTATCTGCGCGTCAAGAACCGACTTGATGCGCAGGAAAGCATCAGCGCCGGCGCCCGCTATCTGGCTGAACTGGCCGAGCAGATTCCCGGCGCGCAACATCCGGACCGCCTCTGGCTGGCGCTATCGGCCTACAACCTCGGCATGGGCCACTTTCGCGGCGCGCGATCCATTGCAAAGAGCATGAAGCGCGATCCGGACGTCTGGTACGACATGAAGCAGGTCTTGCCTCAATTGGCGCGACCGGAAATCTACGCGCGACTGAAGAGTGGCGCCGCGCGCGGCGGCGAAGCGGTGATCATGGTGGAGAACATTCGCAGCTACTACGACATCCTCACGCGCTTCGAAGCGGCGCATAGCTCACCCTACCCTGCACAGCCATCATTCAAGCTGCGTTGATCGTCTCCACCCCACCCATGTAACCGCGCAATGCAGTCGGCACCGTGATGCTGCCGTCCCCGTTCTGATAATTCTCCAGCACCGCAACCAGCGTGCGGCCTACCGCCAGGCCGGAACCGTTCAAGGTGTGCAGCAGTTCGGGCTTGTTCTTTTCGTTGCGGAACCGCGCCTGCATGCGCCGCGCCTGAAAAGCCTCGAAGTTCGAGCAGGACGAAATTTCGCGATAGGTGTTCTGCGCCGGCAACCAGACTTCGAGGTCGTAGGTCTTGGCCGCGGAGAAGCCCATGTCGCCGGTGCAAAGAGCCACTTTACGGTAGGGTAGTTCGAGCTTCTGCAACACCGCCTCGGCATGCCCGGTGAGTTCTTCCAGCGCGTCCCAGGACTGATCAGGGCGAACCATCTGTACCAGTTCCACTTTATCGAACTGATGCTGGCGGATCATGCCGCGCGTGTCCTTGCCGTAGCTGCCGGCCTCCGACCTGAAGCACGGCGTGTGGGCAACGAACTTCAGCGGCAGCGCATCGCCGGCGAGGATCTCGCCGCGCACGAGGTTGGTCACCGGCACTTCCGCCGTCGGAATCAGGTAGAGCTTGCTGCCGTCGCCGCGCGGCACCATGAACAGGTCTTCCTCGAACTTCGGCAACTGGCCAGTGCCGAACATGCTCTCGGGATTGACTAGGTAGGGCGTGTAGACCTCGGTGTAGCCATGCTCGCCGCTGTGCAGGTCGAGCATGAACTGGGCGAGCGCGCGATGCAGACGGGCGATCGCGCCCTTCATTACCGTAAAGCGGCTGCCGGAAATCTTGACACCAGCCTCGAAGTCCAGTCCGCCCAACGCGGTGCCGAGATCGACGTGGTCGCGCGGTGCGGCGATGGCGCGCGGCGTGCCCCAGCGCAGTACCTCGACGTTGCCGGTTTCGTCACGGCCGACCGGCACGCTTTCGTGAGGCAAGTTGGGAATTAATTCGAGGAAGGTATCGAAGCGCGGCATCAATTCGGCGAGTGTCGCTTCACCGGCCGCGAGCGCTTCGCCCAACCCGGCGACTTCGGCCAACACGGCAGAGGCGTCCTCGCCCTTGCCCTTCAACATGCCGATCTGCTTCGACAGCGTGTTGCGCTTCGCCTGCAGGTCCTGCGTATGCACTTGCAGGCGCTTGCGCTCGGCTTCCAGCGCTTCGAAAGCGGCGGTGTCCAGCGTCACGCCGCGCAAGGCTAGGCGCTCGGCGACGAAGGGAAGGTTGCTGCGCAAGAGTTGGATGTCCAGCATGGTGATTCCTTATCGTTTCTTCTTTGCCTGCGCGTCGAGTTCGCGCAGGTGGGCAAGCTTCTCGGCGATCTTCTGTTCCAGTCCGCGCGCCACCGGCTGATACCAATGTACGGCAGACATGCCTTCGGGCAGATACGCTTCACCTGCGGCATAGCCTTCAGCTTCATCGTGGGCATAGCGGTATTCCGCTCCATAGCCCAGATCCTTCATCAGCTTGGTGGGGGCATTGCGCAGATGCTCCGGTACGCCGCGGCTCTTGTCTTTCGCCACGAAGGCGCGGGCCGCATTATAGGCGACGTAGGCGGCGTTCGATTTGGGCGCGGCCGCCATGTACAACACGGCATTGGCCAGCGCCAGTTCACCTTCCGGGCTGCCCAGTCGTTCGTAGGTGGCGCAGGCGTTCAGCGCAATCTCCCAGGCCCTCGGGTCGGCCAAGCCGACGTCCTCGATGGCCATGCGCACGATGCGCCGCCCCATGTAGAGCGGATCGGCGCCGCCGTCGAGCATGCGCACCAGCCAATAGAGTGCGGCATCCGGACTGGATCCGCGTACGGCCTTGTGCAAGGCTGATATCTGGTCGTAGAAAGCATCGCCGCCCTTGTCGAAACGCCGCAGGTCGGCGGCCAGGGTCTGCTCCAGAAAGTCGGCGCCGATGCTGCGACGACCTGCGGTGGCAGCGGCCGTGCGCAATTGCTCCAGTACGTTGAGCAAGCGTCGCGCATCACCGTCCGCATAGCCGATCAGCCGATCGCGTGCATCGGAGTCGAAGTCCAGTGCTTCCAGCGCTGCGGCGCATGCGCGGTCGAACAACTCCCCGAGCTCCGCTTCATCAAGGCTTTTCAGCACATATACCGAGGCCCGCGACAGCAGTGCGGAGTTGACTTCGAATGACGGGTTCTCCGTGGTGGCGCCGACGAAAGTCACCGTGCCCTTTTCCACGTAAGGCAGGAAAGCATCCTGCTGCGCCTTGTTGAAGCGATGCACTTCATCGACGAATAAAATCGTGCGGCGACCCTGCTGGGCCATGACTTCGGCCTGCTGCATCGCCTCGCGGATGTCCTTGACGCCCGAGAATACGGCCGACAAGGCGATGAATTCGGCATCGAAGCTGTCCGCCATCAGGCGCGCCAGCGTGGTCTTGCCTACTCCGGGCGGGCCCCAGAGGATCATCGAATGCGCTGTGCCGGACGAAAACGCCAGCGAGAGCGGCTTGCCTTCGCCCAGCAGGTGGCGCTGGCCAATCACCTCATCGAGGGTGCGCGGCCGCATCTGCTCGGCCAGCGGCGCATGCGTGTTTGTGCGCGCAAACAGATCAGTCGCCAACAACGTCGGCTCCAGCCGGTGCGACAAAACGGAACAATGAGGCGGGCAGCGCCGGGTTGGCCTCAAACTGGGTGAAGCGCAGCACCGTCACCTGGCCGAAGCTGTCATGGATTTCCATGCTCACCGGCCGATTGGCGGCGAAACCGATCTTCATGCTCTCGAAGCTCGCGTCGCCGCCTTTGGGTGTCGCGTCGACGGTTTCGATGCCGTCGGCAGCCTGGCCTTCCTTGAGATCGAAGTGTTTGTCCAGATCCTGCCCCGCGAGGAGCGCGGCCGGACTCGAACCAAACGCCGAGCCTAGCTTTTTCACGGCGACCTGATTGAGATCGGGATCGTAGCTCCACAACTTGCTTCCATCGCTGACGAGCAAGGCCTTGTATGGCTTTTCGTAGGACCAGCGAAATTTGCCGGGACGCTGCAGGGCAAAAATGCCTGCCGACTGCTGCGGTTTGCGCCCGGACCTGGCAATCACGGTTTGCGTGAACACGCCTCGTGCGCTGCGGTTGGTTTCGAGAAAGGTCTTGAGCTGGTCGAGTCCGGTCGCGGACGCCGGCAGAGCCCATCCCGGGAGAATAATAGAAAGGCAGAGTAGTCGCTTCATGGGGCAATTATCCCCGACTCCACCCCTGCCCGGCGCGCTTTATTGCGCGCTTTACTCCGACCGGTTCGGTGCAATCACCTCGCGCCCGCCCGCGCCGTTCATGGCCGAGACCAGTCCGGCCTTTTCCATGGCTTCGATCAGGCGCGCGGCGCGGTTGTAGCCGATGCGCAAATTGCGCTGCACCAGCGAAATCGAGGGCCGTCGCGTTTTCAGTACCACCTCGACGGCCTGGTCGTACATCGGGTCACTCTCGGCATCACCGCCTGCCATGTCGCCAGCACCGACGTCGCCATCGTCTGTCGCCGGGCCGTCCAGTAGGCCATCGACATAGTCTGGCGGGCCGACCTTCTTCAGGTGATCGACCACATGATGCACTTCCTCGTCGGCGACGAAAGCGCCGTGCACCCGAACCGGCAGGCCGGTACCAGGAGCAAGGAAGAGCATGTCGCCCTGGCCAAGCAGGGCTTCGGCACCCATCTGGTCCAGGATGGTCCGTGAATCTATCTTGGAAGACACTTGAAAGGCGATGCGCGTCGGGATATTGGCCTTGATCAGGCCAGTAATCACGTCGACGCTGGGTCGCTGGGTGGCCAGGATCAGGTGGATGCCAGACGCCCGCGCCTTCTGCGCCAGGCGCGCGATCAGTTCCTCAATTTTTTTGCCGACCACCATCATCAGGTCGGCCAGTTCGTCGATCACGACGACGATATAGGGCAGGGTTTCGAGCGGTTCGGGGCCGATGTCGGTATTCGCGGTCAGCGAGAAGGGGTTGGGTATATGCTCGCCGGCCTTCTTCGCCTCGTTGATTTTGCTGTTGTATCCGGAAAGATTGCGTACGCCCAGGGCCGACATCAACTTGTAGCGCCGTTCCATTTCGCCGACGCACCAGTTCAGCGCGTTGGCGGCCTTGGTCATGTCGGTCACCACCGGCGCCAGCAGATGCGGAATGCCTTCGTAGATCGACAACTCCAGCATCTTGGGGTCGACCATGATCATGCGCACGTCTTTCGGCTCGGACTTGTAGATCAGCGAGAGGATCATGGCATTGACGCCGACCGACTTGCCCGAGCCCGTTGTGCCAGCGACCAGCAGGTGCGGCATCTTGGCCAGGTCGACCACCACCGGCTGACCGCCGATGTCCTTGCCCATCGCCATCGACAGCGGCGAGTGCATGCCGTGATAGGCCTGCGAGCCGATGATTTCCGACAGACGCACGATCTGCCGCTTGGGATTGGGCAATTCCAGCGCCATGCAGGACTTGCCGGGCACCGTCTCCACCACGCGGATCGACACCAGGGAGAGGGCACGCGCCAGATCCTTGGCCAGCCCGACGATCTGGCTGCCCTTGACACCAATTGCCGGCTCGATCTCGTAGCGCGTCACCACTGGTCCCGGATGGGCCGTCAGTACCTTGGCCTCGACGTTGAAGTCAGCCAGTTTGCGTTCGATCAGGCGCGAGGTGAATTCGAGCGTCTCGGCGGCCGGCAGATCCGCCGGGTTGTGCGACGGTTCGGCCAGCAGGTGCAAGGGCGGCAACGCGCCGCCAGGTGCATCGAAGAACAGTGGCGACTGGCGCTCTTTCTCGGCGCGGGCGATGGCCTTGGGTGCCACCGGCACGGCAATTTCAAGCGGCTCAATCCGCACCGGAGGCAAGGGGCTGTCCTCGACCTTGCGACGTTCGATTTCAACCACTTCCTCGCGCTGCTCGGCCACGGCACGCCCATAGCGACGGTCCTGCCAGCCGTCCCACAAACTGCGCAAGCCCACGTAGATGCCTTCCAGCAGGGTGCCGGACTTTTCGGCAATTCCTATCCACGATAACCCGGTGAACAGGCTCAATCCGATCATCGCCAGCACCAGCAAAATTAGAGTGCCGCCTGTATAGCCGAGAAACTGCGTGACATGACGCCCAACCTCAGAACCGAGCATGCCTCCAGGAGCAAGCGGCAAGGCCAGTTTCAGGCTCCAGAAACGCATCGCCTCCAGACCACAGCTGGCGAGCAGGAGCACGGCGAAGCCTGCTAGTGCGATCAGTAGCGAACGGCGATCGCCACCAAAAAGGCGGTTAAGCCGATGGTAGCCCCATGCCAGCAGGAAAAAAGGCAAGGCCACCCACCACCAAGCGGAAAGCCCGAACAGGTAGAGCAGCAGGTCGCTCAGCCAGGCACCGAAGCGGCCGCCGGGATTGGCGATGCGTTCCACGGTAACTGAATGCGACCAGCCGGGATCGGCCCGGTCGAACCCCCACAGAACAAGACCAAGATAGATTCCGACGAGACCCACCAGCAACCAGCGCGCCTCATGTACCAGCAAGGCGATCTTTTCCGGCAAGGGAGTGGAGGCGGGCTCAGACAAACTGAATGAACTCATGGCAACGGGCCAGCCCGGGGTTCAACCCGGTGCGAAATGACGGACACTGGCAAATTATGTCTGCCCACCCGCCCCAAGCAAGGCCTGAAAAGCTGGACAAGTTCAGTTCTTCTCGACTCTTGCCACGAGCTCAAAGAAACATGGCTCCATACGTCGGCTGGACCAGTCCCAGCACCACAAAGCAACAAGGGCGACCGTTTTCAACAGTCGCCCCCGCGCCTAGTGAAGCACGTGCCACCCTCTATCTGGTGCTAAGTGCGGCCTTTGCCAACTGCTGGATATCGGCGTTATCCGGCTGGCGAGCCAACATGTTGCGGGCAACGATCTTCAAGTCGTCGACCATGCCGTATTCCTGGAACATCGAATACAGGAACAACTCCGGAGTCACGTCGCTAGGCGCAGCAGCAGCCCGCATCGACTCGTAAGTAGCCATGGCTTCGGCTACTTCCTCCTTGCTGACCACGCCCTTCGCGCTTACCGATCTTACGACCAGACCGCCAACGCGCGACGTATTCATCAGTTCGGAGATTCGCGCCAGTTTCTGAGGAACAGCCGCAGGCAATTGCACCACCTCCGGCTTGTTGCCCTTCAGTAACTCGCCCCCCGTCGATGTGGCGACAAAGCTGCCGGGACCTGTCCATGATTCCTGGCGACTGGCGGTGGTATAGCTGATGCGAATTCCGGAGCCAGCGGCCATGGTTACCTTGTCGCCGTGGCGCAGCCGCATATAAGGCTGCGCCTTGCGCGCCGGGCCTTCCTTGCCCTGATAACTCACATCGCCTTGCAATGCATTCACCAGACCAACGTCTCCGGCCGCCTCTTGGGCCCATGCACCACCGGCAATCGAGGCGCCGAGAGCAATGACAGCAAAACCTGTTCTTAGCTTCATGGAGTTCACCAATTCGGAACAAACTCGACACGACGATTCAGGCCACCGGAGGGATTATCCGTGTCACGCAGTTTCTCACTCGAGCGCCCCATGGTTTCAATATTGCTCAGACCAAACTCGGCCTGCAGAAAACTCTTTACCGAATCGGCGCGGTTCTGCGACAAGCGCCGATTGACGGCATCGCTTCCGGTCGCATCGGTGTGGCCCTCAATGGCCAAGGACTTCCAGACACCTGCCTTGCGCTGTAAGGCAGCTCCTACGGAACGCAGGAATCCCTTACCCTCTTCCGTCAAAATCGCCGAACCACGAGCGAAGGTGATCTGAATCGTATCCAGCGATGACTTCGGAATGACGCTCTGGCAGCGCAGACCGATTTTCTCCATCTGCGCACATTCGTCTTTCAGCGCAGAAATCTCTTTCGGGAACAACGCACCCTCGACCTCATCCACCTTCGGATTTGGGGAATTGATGGACACCGTCTGCCTCGCCTCCTGATCGGCGGCAAACACCGCACCGCAAGCCGAAGACAGGAACAGCGCAACCACTACTAAACGTTTGATCATAGCCAATCTCCATTAGACATCAACAACCAACAACCTCAGGATCGAACCTTACCCCTGCACCTGCTGTAGCGTCAATGACAAAAGTCACACATCCCGACAGATTCAGCGAAATGCAGACAATCCATTTCTAGACCAAAGCTCATTTATTGGCAAGTCAGGCCACCCTCGCCAAAGCTGCCATCACAGGACTCCACACCTGCCGTCCCGGTGCTGTCATCCACCGCCGGTTGGCCAGGACCCGCCGAAGTTACGACGCCTCGACGCAGAATCTTGCTCGCATTCTCCTTGCCAAAACCCGATTCGCGGATTTCGTTGGTCAAATTATTGATTTCCGAACTACTCGCTGTCAAACCAGCTTCCAACTGGGCATTCGTGGCCTCGTTGCCGTTGTACAACACCTTCCGATGCAGCGGATCTCCGGAAAACTCGTACTTCGGCTGAATTGCGTCATTACCCTTCAAATTAATCACGCCATCCCCGACACCATCGCCCACGACTATGACCCGTCCGCTAACTTCGACGTTCAATGCATCCGTAAGCGACGAACCGATGGCGCCATTGGCCTCAATGGTGAGAGCCGCCGAGTCTGCGAGGGGTGCCGTCGCCTTGATGAGGCCGGTAGCGCCGGTGGTAAAGGCACCGCCACTCGGCGCCTTGATCGTCACCGTTGCTGCCTGAATGCCGGTATCTGTATCAAGTACCGAACCATTCGACGGTCTAACCGTACCGACCTTGATCAAATTGGCCCAGAGCTTGACATCGCTGGTGCCACCCACTGGGGCAATGAGTGAAACAGTACTGGCAGCGCCCAGGGTATTCATGCCGCTGCTATAAAACTCGATGTTGCCCGAAGTAGTCTTGGCCCAAAGATCGCCGGTAATGTTCAGAAGGCCAGTTTGGGTGATATTGCCACCGGCGGTTATGTCAAGGTAGCCGCCTACCGATGATGCTCCGAAAATCAGGGCGTTCGTATCCTTGATCAAGACGTTGCTGGCGCCGGTCGTATTGACTGACAAGGTAGCAAAGTTGTTCGCGGCATTGATGGCAGTGATATGCCCCCCCGCCGCCGTGCTGGTCAGCGTAATTATTGCGGCTCCGCTTACGGCATCGTTGTAGGTCTGCGCCCCCGTGGTCGTGACGGCCCCGCCGTTGATCACGGTGGCGCCTGCCGCATCGGTGGTCAAACTGGCGAGTTTCTCGCCTGCGACAGCGCTGCCCACTGCCCCGCCGAAGGTGGTAGTCCCGCTATCAACCACCGATAAGCTGCGATTGGTGCCGTCCGACTTCACTGTGCTGCCGAAGCTAACGCCGACGCCGGTCAGCGTGGTGTTGGCACCCAGCACGACCGGACTGCTATAGGTCTGCCCGGCTGTGGTTGTGACCGTGCCGCCGTTCAGCGCTGTCGTGCCGCCTGCTTGAACCGTCACCGTCCCAATGTCTGTACCGACCGCCCCTGTGATTGTCGCGGTGCCGGTCGTATTAATAGTCAGGTTCGAGACTGCGCCGCCCGCCACGCCGCTTACGGTACCGGTGGTGATCGGTGTCGCCACTCCCGTGCCCAGGGTCAGGGTCTTGCCGTCATTGACGGTGACCGCCGCCAGGGTGATCTGGCCCGTGCTGGCGCCGCCGACCGTGGTGTTGTCCGTTACTGTGGTGGCGCTGGTGCCCAGATTGATGACTCCCGTGCCCGCCGCGCTGATGGTGCCGGCAATGCTCTTGCTGCTGGGCGCCGTCGCCGTGACACCCGCCGTGAAGGCCATGTTGTCTGCGGCGGCATCCCCAATGGTCAAGGTGCCTGTGTTGCTGAAGGTGACCGCGTTGGTCACCGTGCCGCCCGCGTTCAGCTTGACGTTGTAGCCGTTGGCCGCTGCCGTCAGGTCAGTCGCCGTCAAGGCGCCGTTGAAGGCGATGTCGCCCGTGGTGTTGGTCAAGGCTACTGCCGCCGCATTCACCGTGCCGGTGAAGTTGGTGCCGCCCGAGTTGGTGACCGTCACCGTGCCAACGTCCGTGCCCACCACGCCTACCGAGACCGCGCCCGTGGTGTTGATGGTCAGGTTCGAGGCCGCGCCGCCCGCCACGCCGCTTACGGTGCCGGTGGTGATCGGTGTCGCGACTCCCGTACCCAGGGTCAGAGTCTTGCCGTCATTGACGGTGACCGCAGCCAGGGTGATCTGGCCCGTGCTGGCGCCTCCTACCGTGGCGTCATCCGTCACCGTGGTGGCGCTGGTGCCCAGATTGATCACGCCCACGCCCGCCGCACTTACCGTGCCGGCGATGCTCTTGCTGCTCGGCGCCGTCGCCGTCAGGCCGCCGGTAAAGGTCAGCACGTCCGCCGCCACGTCACCCAGCTGCAGGGTGCCAGTGTTGGTCGCCGTGAAGGCGTTGGTGATGGCCGTGCCACCGCCCAGCAGCTTCAGGTTGTAGCCTTGCGCCGCCG
>CAMBRI010000015.1 GCA_945870205.1 Sulfuritalea hydrogenivorans sk43H
AGCCTTTATGCCTACAGGTACTCAAGTTAATCTTCAAAAGAATCAAAAAGTTATTGTGCAACAGCGCGCAAGGAATTGCAACAAAATGCAGCGTTTTTGAAACCATTGGCGCAGGATTGGCGCAAGAATAAGTTAAATGGCATTATGTCATTGGGGGGGGGTGATTTCCCGGGCGTTACCGCTGCTGTCCGGCTAACTGATTGATCGAATCTCTGAAAGCCATGGCTGACAAGGATTTCCGAGCGATGAACGGTGGTGTCGATTTGAACGACGATTTTCAATTCGGGCAGTCTTCCGGGCTTTTGCCCGGAAGACTGCCATGAACACCGGCAAAACGCTGTTCGCCCAACTGATGGATTTTCTTCCATGGACGACCTTCGCCGGATACGTCGCGCGCAACGGAAGCGGCAAGGGCGGGGTGCGCTGACTTGCGCGGAGCAGTTTCGGGTCATGGCCTTCGCTCAACTGACCTACCACTCATTTGCCTTGTCGCGATTTCCCTGATGCGTCAGCATTTGTACTGCTGCCAAACTCGGATTGCCTAGAGGTTCGCCCGCCCCCCCCGATTGCGGAAGTGTCAGCGGTAGATTCTGATCTTCCCCACCATCCATAGCCCACGGCAAGAATCGCGAAAGTGGCGGTCGCCATCCAATATGGCCAGCGCGATTTCTTCGACGCCAAGGGGTTTAACTCTCCGAAGACCTCGGTCGCGGAATTGCGGACGATCGTTTGCGTAACCACAGCTTGCTCGCTGGCATAGGCCCCCAGCAACGACCTGTCACAGACCACATTGATGAGGCGCGGAATGCCTTGGGTCAAACGATGCACCTGCTTCACTGCAGCGCTAGAAAACAGCTTCCGCTGCGACCCGGCGATCGCCAATCGATGATCGATATAGGTTGCCACCTCCGACAGTGACAACGGTGCCAGGTGATAACGCGCCACGATCCGCTGGGATAACTGCGCCAAGTCCTCGCGGGCCAGGATCAGCCTCAGTTGCGGCTGCCCGATCAGGATAATCTGCAGCAGCTTCGCGTCAGTCGTTTCAAGATTGGTGAGCAAGCGTATCTGCTCGAGGACATCGGCGGAAAGATTTTGCGCCTCATCGATAATCAGCAGCGCCTGGTGGCCTTTGCCGTTAATCTCAAGCAAACGGTGGGTCAGCGAATCCATCAATACCTTGATGGTTCGACGTCTGGAACTGCGCGGAGCGCGAAACTCGTCGCAAATCGTTTCCAGCAGATCAACGGCGGACATCTTGGGGTTGAAGACAAAGGCGGTCTCGAAGTTGTCCGGCAGGAGATCCAGGAAACGACGGCACAAAGTTGTCTTTCCCGCCCCCACGTCACCGGTCAACAGGACAAAGCCACCCCGGTGCGTGGTGATGAACAGAAGATGCGCCAGCGCCTCTTGATGCTTTCCGCTCAAATACAGAAAGCGGGGATCGGTGGCAATTGAAAACGGGGTTTCCTTGAGCTCGAAGTGTTCGAGATACATCGGGGCCGTCCTCTCAGTTGAAGACCGACCTGTGGATTCTGAAGCCCTTGTACGAAAACACCGCACCGTCAGGGGTAATCTCGTCGACGCGAACACCGTTCATCACGACATCGCCTTCACGGAGTGACTTTCCATCGATGATCAGGAGCCTGTCTTCCGGACGCGATGAATGCATGTGGGCCGCAATTCCGACTTTCGCAATCACGGTCTCAACATCTAAGGGAACGTTTCCAGATGAAGAAGACCTGGCGGGCTCCTTCTTTCCCGCCACCGCCGGGTTGGCAATGACACGGGAGAGGCTTTGGCTCATCGAAAGCGGCAAGGTTTCGGTCATCGGGTCTCTCGCCGGCCGCGCGCTATCCGCCGCAGTTGGAATCGTTGGTGCGGAAGGCATATTGCGCGCCGCTGAATTGTTGGTGGCATGAGCGGCAACCGATGGCAACGACGCATTTGATATGTATCGTGCGTCAGCTTGACTTCCCGAGTTTAGCGACAAACCTGTTACAACAGCGCCCACCAACGCGCAAACCGCGATCGTCCAAGGCCAGATCTGACCTGGTCCAAATCTTTTGTTGTCTCGTGGTCTCGCTATCTCTTCCGTCCGAGTCTCGAAGACAAGCTGCGCCCGGGCGTCGGCAGACTTTTTCAGCGCATCAATAATGTAAGACATTCTCAGCGCTTCACCGTCACAAAGGGCACCACCTGAGTGTATTCCGCGTCAAGGCTGACTGCTTCCTGGTGCTTGCCAAGAGCACGGGCAGCCTGGGCAAGAAATGGCTTTGCCGCAACTTCATCCGGATTTAGGTCTAGCGAAGTTCTAAGTTCACGTTCTGCATTGACGAAATCACGCAGTTGAACGAATGCAACGCCACGAGCCAATCGCAGCCTGGCCAAGTCTTTATTGCCTGGATTGTTCTGTTCGATCACCTGCTGGGTCAGGGAAAGCACATCCTTCGTTTCGCCGTTAAGGGCTTTTGCCAACAGCAAGTTTCCGAACACCTCAGGAGGGAGTTCAAGATCGCCAGTATTGCCGATGGCGGCGTTGAATACTCGTATCGACTGCTTAAGTGTTTCTATCCCCTGCGCAAACTGCTTGCGAGTAAGGTAGGCCAGACCAAGTTGGGACAAGGGGCGATAGTGCAACGGCGACAGACGGGCGTTATCGTTAAGGAACGCGACGTTGTCGCGCCACAGATTGTTTCGCAGCCACGTTGTCGTACCCATTGCGGAAATAATAGCTACGGCCAAGAATATCGGTAGCCATCGGGACCGTTGATACAGCAGTTGGGCGCCAAAGACCAGAACACTACCGACAACAAGCGCCAACCCGTAGTTTGGCAAATAGGCACGGTGCTCAAACATCAGATCGCGAATCGGCAATACGCTTGACTCGACCGCATGGGCCAGGTAGTAGAAAAACAAGCCGAAACTGACCAGCGGAAAACGCTTGCGAATCAGGAATGCTACATACAAGACCAAGAGATGTCCAAGGAACAGCACCACCGTTGGGTAAAGCCAAAGTGAGGTTCGCAGGGCAATTGCATAGTCCAGCCGTTGATCGACAGGCCAAAAGAACAGCCCGATGTAACGCCATAGCACTTCTTGCTGACTGGCGAAATAATCCATGCGGCTGAGCACGTCGTTTTCGGTGGTGAGGGATGCTATCGCCGAAGGCGAAATCAATCCGCCATGGCCGGTTGCGAGCCAAAGAAACTGCAGCGCCACGATGGAGGCCCCTACAGCTCCCGCTGCCATCCCCAGCAGCGTGCTCGGTTTCGCACTGGCTGCGTTGAACAGAAGCAGTTCGACGAGTACGATTGCAAAGGGAAGGGTGAAGCTATTCTGTTTGGTCAGAAACGCAGCCAGTGCAAGAAGAACAGCTCCCAAAAACCAGGGCCATCCGTTTCCCGTCAGGCGCCCCTTGAGATAGCACGCCAAGCAAGCGAGGTAGAAGAACGCGACCAGCGAAGACATCCGCTGCACAATGTAGGTCACAGCCTGGGTTTGCAACGGATGAAGCAGAAAGATCATGGCTACCGCAAATGGAAGCCACGCAGACTGCCACGTCAAACGTTCAACACTACCTCCCGCCCCAGCGATCGCCGGAGTGTTCAACAGCAGGCGTGTAAGAAGAAACGCTGCAAACCCTCCACCAAGATGAATCGCGATGTTCACCAGGTGGTACGCGGCGAGATTCAATGCCCCAATCTGGTAATTTAGGTAGAATGAATAGAAGGCAATAAATCTGGCTGGAGAATAGCCCCATATTTCTGCTAGGCTCCCGTTCTTGTAGATCAATGCTCGTTCCAGGATGGTGTGAAAATCATCCAGATAGAACGGGACATCCAGAGTATGGTAATACCCCATCGTCGTAGCCGCCGCCAACAGGCCAAACTGTAACGCAGTAATATTTTTATATATTGTATTTTTCATCGTGGCAACAGGATAAGCCTTGGCCTTGACACCAACGCATTATTTTGGCACAAAACTTTGCAGGGCTAATCGATTGAATCCTTCTCACGCCATTCGCAGCTTGTTCCTCGCGGCTGCAGCTAGCTTCCTGTTGGCCGGATCACTTTTCGCAAAGGAAGAGGAAAAGGTCATACTGAACTTTGTAAGCGTCGATATCGAGTCGGTGGCTAAAGCTATTGGTCAGATCACCGGAAAGAATTTCCTCGTTGATCCCCGTGTCAAGGGCACGGTAAACATCGTGTCTGCGACGCCGATCCCCCGTTCATTGACCTACGACGTCTTCCTGTCTGCCCTTCGTTTGCAGGGCTTTTCAGCGGTCGAGTCGGCCGGGGTGGTAAAACTGATTCCCGAGGCCGATGCCAAGTTCCAGAATGGCGTCACAACCGGACTGGATCGCGTGCGCGGCGACAAGATCGTAACCCATGTGTTTTCACTGAAGCATGAGTCGGCCAATCTCCTGATGCCCGTAATTAGGCCCATGGTGTCGCCGAACAACCCGATTGCTGCCTACCCTCAGAGCAATGTGCTGGTCATAACGGACTACGCCGAAAACCTCAAGCGCATCCAGGCCGTCATTGAGTCAATAGATCAACCGGGCAATCTGGCCCCGGAATTCATCACCTTGAAGAACGCTACCGCTGCCGAAGTGGCCCAAACCATTCGTGCCTTGCTGGGTGACGCCGGCAGCGAGCCCAGCCAGAAACTCATCATTCATGTCGAACCCCGTTCGAACAGCATTCTCGTTCGCGCTGATGACGCCTCACGCTTGGCAAGAATTCGCGAACTTGCCGCAAAGATTGATGCCGCGACTGACATTCCGGGCAGCGTACATGTCATATCACTTAAGAATGCTGAAGCCGTAAAGGTTGCCGAGACACTAAAGAATATTGTTTCCGTATTCCAGACGACTGGCGCAGGTGCGTCATCTTCAATCACCGGACCTAGTACGCCAGCGGTCGCCCCGGGTGCTACATCGACAGCAACGGCTGCAAACGCCACTGTGGCGGCGCCATCGTTTTCTACGTCTGCGGCGGGGCTCACCAATTCCACCAGTTCCGGCGTCTCGATTCAGGCGGATGCTGCCATCAACGCCCTCATTGTTACCGCGCCTGAGGCGATCTACCGAAACCTGCGTGCCGTCATTGAAAAGCTCGATACCCGCCGTTCCCAGGTTCATGTCGAAGCGCTGGTGGTAGAACTCAACTCAGACAAGGCGGCAGAATTCGGCATCCAATGGCAAAATTTGTCCGGATTCGAAGCAGGTAATGCCAATGCCATTAAGACCGTTGGCGGCACCAATTTTGGCGGTACTGGTCAGAACATCGTGTCGACCGCGACCAACCTTGCTTCTGTGGGACGAGGCCTCAGCATTGGAAAGATGAAAGGGACCGTTATCATCCCGGGAACGACGACTGCCATCACCAGCCTTGGATTGCTCGCTCGCATGCTCGAATCGACGGGTAGCGCCAATATCCTGTCGACACCGAACATCATGACACTGGACAATGAAGAGGCAAAGCTGTCTGTCGGACAGAACATCCCTATTGTTACCGGGACCTACCAGCAGACCGCCGGCGGGCCGTCACCCTTTCAGACCATTGAGCGCAAGGATATCGGCCTGCTCCTCAAGATAAAGCCGCAGATTTCCGAAGGTGCGATTCGCATGCGGATTTATCAGGAGGTATCCAGTGTCGTCAGCACCAGCGACACGCAACTCGCGGCTGCCCAGGGTGTCACAACAAACAAGCGCTCCGTGGACACCAACGTACTGGTTGATGACGGAGAAATCATAGTCATCGGCGGCCTGATTCAGGACAACTTTCAAGACCAGCGAGACCAGGTGCCGTTATTGGGCGACATACCCGTGCTCGGTGGCCTATTCCGCTATGACACCAAGCGGCATGTCAAGACCAACCTGATGGTCTTCATTCGTCCGCTGGTGGTCCGTGATGTTAGCGGATACCGCAACATCACGGCGGCGGGCTACGACGATATCCGCAGCAAGCAGGAAAATGAGGTTCCCAAGAATACCTGGATGCTCCCTGACGAACGAGGCGCCGTCCTGCCACCGCTCAAGGGGAGCGCCACGCCTGTAACACCTGCCGCCCGTTGATATCGTCCGCATGACTAACGAGGTATTGTCTGCTACCACTGGCGCATCGGCAGTGACGGCGCGCACTTTGCCGTACGCTTTTGCAAAGGCCAAGGGTGTTGTGCTCGTTTCGGTGCGTGATGGTCGCGCCGCATTGGCCTTGCGCTCCAATGCTTCCCTGGATGTTCTTGCTGAAGTACAACGCGTGCTCGGCATGCCCTTCGTGATTGAGCGTGTCAATGCCGTGCGCTTTGACGAACTGATGGCGAGCGCATATGCCGCGGAGGGCGGCGCGATGGACGTGCGCGACTTTGAGCAGCATGTCGATCTGTCGCGCCTGATCCAGGACCTTCCTGAAGTTGATGACCTGCTGGATGCCCAGGATGGTGCACCCATTATTCGAATGATCAATGCGCTGCTCACCAATGCCTTGCGTGAGAACGCCTCGGATATCCACATTGAGCCCTTTGAATCGCGCTCGCTGGTCCGTTTCCGTGTCGATGGATCCCTGCGCGACGTCATCGAACCCAACCGTGCAATCCACGCCGCACTGGTATCGCGCATCAAGGTGATGGCACAGCTGGATATCGCCGAAAAGCGGCTGCCGCAGGACGGCCGTATCGGTCTGCGCCTCGGTGGCCGCCCCGTCGACGTGCGGGTATCAACCATTCCGTCCGGTTATGGCGAGCGTGTCGTGCTGCGCCTGTTGGACAAGGAAGCCGGTCGGCTTGACCTGGCGAAACTTGGCATGGACGAAATCACCCTTGAGCGTATCAAGGGGCTGGCTCGTCAGCCGCACGGAATCCTCCTCGTCACGGGTCCCACGGGTTCGGGAAAAACCACCACCCTATATGCGGCTCTCGGCCAGATCGATACCCGCAACATGAATGTCATGACGGTGGAAGACCCGATCGAGTATTACCTTGATGGCATTGGTCAGACCCAGGTCAATACCCGCATTGACATGACTTTTGCCAAGGCCTTGCGCTCGATCTTGCGGCAGGACCCTGATGTCATCATGATCGGCGAAATCCGTGACCTCGAAACTGCCGAAATAGCTATCCAGGCAAGCCTAACCGGCCACCTTGTGCTTGCCACCCTGCACACCAATGATGCGGTTAGTTCGGTGACACGCCTGATCGATATGGGTATCGAGCCATTCCTTCTCGCCTCCAGTCTTGTTGGCGTACTAGCCCAGCGACTGGTTCGCCAGTTGTGTCCTGATTGCAAACGCGCGGCATCCATCGAAGCCACCGAACGCCACCTGATCGGCGAGAAAACTTCGCCGGACCGCATCTGGCATCCTGTTGGCTGCCCGACTTGCAACCAAACCGGCTACCGGGGACGTAGCGGCATCTATGAACTGATGACGGTCGATGCGGCAACCCGCCGCCTGATCCACGACAGAGCGTCGGAGCCGGAACTGCAACGTAGCGCGCTGGAAGGCGGAATGACCAGCCTGCGCCAGGACGCCATGCGTGGCATTCTTTCCGGGCAGACGTCGCTGGAGGAAGTCCTTCGCGTTACTCGCGCTGAGGGCGCCTGAACCATGCCGGCGTATCGCTACAGCGCACAAGATGTTTCAGGGTTGCTGGTATCGGGTGTGCTTGAAGCCGATACCGCGCGGCTTGCACGTTCCGCATTGCGCGAGAAGAAGCTCTACCCGGTGCAGGTCGATGCAGTTGGACGAGAGGAAGTATCCCGCGGCAAGGCGCCCAGCATCGCTCAATTCGGCCGGTGGCGGCGCGGATTGAGCAGCGCCCAATTGAGCCTGATGACCCGTCAGTTTGCCACCCTGCTCTCGGCAAGCCTTACGGTAGAAAAGGCACTCAGCGCATTGATCGATCAAACAGAAAACGAACTTACCCGGCAAATTCTCGCCGGGGTAAGGTCGGAAGTCCTTTCTGGCAGCACGCTACACCGTGCCCTTGGCCTCTATCCGGCCACCTTCCCGGATATATATCGAGCGCTG
Source organism: Sulfuritalea hydrogenivorans sk43H (assembly GCA_945870205.1). Classification (GTDB taxonomy): domain Bacteria; phylum Pseudomonadota; class Gammaproteobacteria; order Burkholderiales; family Rhodocyclaceae; genus Sulfuritalea; species Sulfuritalea hydrogenivorans_A. Next base: position 8,034 of record CAMBRI010000015.1, read on the forward strand.
GTCGGCGCCGGTGAGCAATCCGGAGAGTTGGACCAGGTCATGCTGAAACTAGCCGATTACACCGAATCCAAGCAAGGTCTGCAACAGCGCCTGATCCTCGCCTTCATTTACCCCGCAATTGTCAGCCTTGTTGCATTCCTGGTGATTGTCGGCCTGATGACCTACGTCGTGCCCCAGATTGTTGGCGTCTTCCAGCGAACGCACCAGGCATTGCCCTTGCTGACGCGACTGCTCATTGGATTGAGCAACTTCCTGCTTGCCTGGGGTCCCTACTTGCTGGTGATCGCCGCCGGGCTTGGCTACGCGTTCCAGCAAGGGCTCAACAATCCGGTTCGACGCCGCAACTGGCACCAACTGATCTTGAAGATGCCGGTCATCGGCCGGTTGACACGAAACCTGGGTTCGGCCCGGTTTGCCAGCACCCTTGCCATTCTGGTGAGCAGCGGTGTTCCTTTGCTGGCAGCCCTTCGCACTGGTGCTGATGTCATGGGCAATCTGGTCATGAAGCAAACGGTAGAGAATGCCGCCAACCTGGTAAGGGAGGGTGGTAGCTTGAGCCGCTCGCTGGCGCGGGACGAAGTTTTCCCCCCCGTGCTGATCCACCTGATTGCCAGCGGCGAATCGAGCGGCCGGCTGGACTACATGCTCGAGAAGGCGGCAGTACAGCAGGAATCAGAAGTGACCAACCGCATTGCCTTGCTCACCGGTATGCTTGAACCGCTGTTAATCGTGATCATGGGTGGCGTTGTTCTGTTGATCGTCCTTGCGATCCTCCTTCCGATCATCAACGTGAATCAACTGGTGCGCTGATGAATGCTAAACGGATAGTGGTGTCGAAGCTTCTCGGGGTTGTTCGTCGTGGTCGTCCGGCGGGTCGGTTCGCGCTTGTGGTGTTGTTAGGTTTCGCCCTGGCCTGGCTCACCTGGCGGGTGGCCGGGCCGTCGCCGAGGGTCGTGTTGCCCAACCCAACGATCCCACCCAAATCGGCGCTTGCAGGCACGGTTGCCGCTGCCCACCTCTTCGGCGCGCCGGTGACACCGCAAGCGCAAACGACCGTCATGCCGGATGTCGTTGTAATTGGCGTATTCGCCGAACTCGGAAAAACTCCCGGACGCGCCGTCCTTCTGGTGGACAAGCAGATCCAGATCGCAGCCACTGGAACAGAGATTCGCCCCGGCGTCGTCGTAAAAGAGGTTGCCGCTGGCCATGTCGCCTTCTCCCGTGGCGGCGAGCCCATTTCCGTCCCGATTCAGCCTGGCAAGCCGATGGCTGCTATCCAGTTGATTAAATGATGTTATTTTAAGTGCTTGCGTGCAAGCCATGAACGCCCATATATCGAAAGCCATATGCAAAAAAAAATGTCCAAAATTCGAAACAATTTGATATTATTCGTACGCAACGGTAGAGAGAGATCGGCATTATTTTGCTGTCATCCTCGTCACCAAATTCGATCGGTTTTACAAAAAGGGGAATAAGAATGGGTAAGCAGCTGATGGTCTTGAAAGTAGTCGGCATTTCCGTTATCGCCGCCTCTCTGGCTGCTTGCGGTGGCGGCGATAGTGGTGGGTCTGCAGCTGCAGGCGGTGTTGGTCTGGTGGGTTTCGTCGGTGCAGCCCCGATTGCCGATGCCGTGGTTACCGTGTGCGGTGCAAATAGTAGTGCTACCAGCGCTTGTGTGAGCACGACAACGAACGTCAGCGGTAATTACACCCTCACTGCGGCGCAAAGAGCCACGCTGACTGCACCTTACTTCATCAAGGCCGTCGCTCCGGATAACACGACGCTGTACAGCGTTTTGGCGTCGTCTACGGCGACCACGGTCAACGTTTCGCCGCTTACCACCATGGTCGCCCTACAGGTAGCCGCCTCGTTGGGGTCCAGCGTCGGGGCTCTGACTACGGCAGCCACAGCAGGAACCGTCCTGAACGCCGCAGGTGCTTCCGTGACCGGCACCTTGCTGGCGTCGGCAGTGACGTCGATCGCCACGCTTCTGCAGCCGGTTGCCACCGCGGCCTCCACGACGTTGGTCGGCGTAGACTTCATGAACGGGGCGATAACCGCCGGCTCCAGCGCTGCCGACATCGTGGCCGCGCAAATCAATGTAACCTTCGCAGGTAATACCACCACCGTTACTAGCAAGGGCGGTGCTGCCGTAACAGCGATTACGTATCCGGTCGTAGCTGCAACCCCGACATCCGCTGCCTCTGCAACGGCGATCACCGCCTCGGCAACCGCAGCTGTACCTGCATCTTCCACCGTGACCGCGCCGCCGATCATTGCTGATAGCAAGATCATCGGCGATTTTGCGGCCTACATTCAGACGGTGTTCCGTGGTACGAATACCGCTGGTGGGGATTCTACCTACATCAATTGTGCCGGTACGAACGTAAGCGGCGTAGCGGTCACTGATCTGTTCAACTGCGGCACGACGGTATCTCTGAATTCCGCGTTCAGGACTCTCGCTGCATCGGCGCTTGCAACGGGCTCTACCGTGGCGATTTCGGTGCCCAAGGTCGCGACTGCGGGCTCGGGACTTAGCGCCACCAGCGGTGTTCAAAACACGGTCGACGCCACCTTGTTCTTCAAGAATGGCAGCAGCACCGGTTTCGCTTTCGGCACGGTGAATGTCCGCAACAGCACGCCGGGAACACCGGTCGCACCTACGGGTACCTGGAAGATCAACAGCTTTAACCGACTCTGATCGTTTAGCCTCAAAAAGCCCGGCCACACACGTGGCCGGGCTTTTTTTTCTGGAAGGATTTTGGCTTTGGCACGTTTGCGTTCTACAGGTTTTACGCTGGTTGAAGTCATGGTGGTAGTCATCATCCTGGGTATTCTGGCGGCACTGGTGGTTCCCAATGTCATCGGTCGCACCGACGAGGCGAGGGTGACAGCGGCCAAGCAGGACCTGAACACCATCCTTCAGGCACTCAAGCTTTACCGCATGGATAATTTCCGTTATCCGACAACTGATCAAGGACTGGCAGCGCTATACGCGCCGCCGCAAACCGAGCCAATGCCTCGCAACTGGAAGCCAGGAGGCTATCTTGAACGCCTGCCGAAAGATCCCTGGGGCAACGGCTACCAGTACCGGTCGCCGGGTGTGCATGGGGAAGTCGAGGTGTTCAGTTTCGGCGCCGACGGAAAGCCAGGGGGTGAAGGGGGCGACGCTGACATCGGTTCGTGGATGCTATAGCGTTTTCCGGCCGGGGCTAGCGCTGCAGGCAGGGCGTGTAGCAACGATTCTCATGACAGCAAGCGCGACGAAACGACGACGCAAAATACCACGAGCAATGGTTCGAATGGAACGCAATGCAATCCAGTACTAGCGTTTCGCACCCGACATACGAATGAAAGCCGCAAGCCGGCCTCGGCAAATTGTCCCCCTTGCCACCCGTGTTGCCCTCTTGTCGCTGGCTGGGATGTGCGTTCTGCCATTCCTCAACCCGATACATCGGGAGCCGATTCCCAGCTTCATCAGCGAATGGCTGGCAGCGCTTCTGGCCTTCTTCGCCGTTGCTCCCTTGTTCTCGAAGCGGCTATGGAACTTCGCGGCAGTCCCGAGAGCCGTGGTTGTACCCCTCGGTCTGGTGTTCCTTCTGCTCGTTCAAATGGTGATCGAGCCTCCCGCACACATCGCCTTCCCCTTGTTGGCCATCGGCTACCTGCTTGCCGCCGTGTTGCTCATGATTCTGGGGGCATCGCTGCGATGTCAGCTAAACGAGAAGGAACTGGTACATGCCCTGGCCGTTGCGCTGGCACTTGGCGGCATCGCCAATGCGTCAATCGCCTTGCTGCAAGCGCTCAAACTCGCCGCCCCGTTCGGCCGTCTTATTGCCCCTGGGGGGACCGTTTTTGGAAATATTGCCCAGGCAAACCACCTTTGCGATTTTCTCGCCTTGGCGATCGCTTCCACGATTTATCTGCTTGCGGTACACCATCGCAATAGAGGTCTTCTCGCGGTCGGCCTGGCGGCTATCGCCCTCGAGTTGTTGGCACTGGCCCTGAGTGCGTCCCGAGCCAGTTTTCTATATCTTGGCGCCGCCACGGCAGGTGCGCTTTTCTTGCATCGTCGGCACCCAGACTATGTGACAAGGCGAACGCTGATTCTCGCCGTTGCATCGGCGACAGCCTTTATAGCGATTCAGCCGTTTGTATCGGAATTGATTGCGTATTTCACCCAAGGCAACGTTGCGCAGCTACCCACCTCATCCGGTGAAAGGCTGTTCCACGAAGTCAAGGGCTATACCGTGCGCTTGCGCGTCTGGTACGAGGCAGTTCTGATGTTTCTACAATCTCCCTGGCTGGGCATCGGCTTTGGCGAGTTTGCCTGGCACCATTTTCTGATTGCGCAATCCTTGCCATTGGCGCACGACAATGCCCCGTTCAGCATCTTCAATAACGCGCACAATCTGCCTCTGCACCTTCTGGCCGAACTGGGCATCGGGGCCTGGGTGATTCTTGGCTCCGGGGGCTTCATGGTGGTGCGGCAAACCCTGAGCGAACCAGCCACGCCAGAGCGGTGGTGGATCTACCTTCTGCTCACGGTGATCGGTATCCACAGCATGCTTGAATATCCGCTTTGGTACTTTTTTTTCCTCGCGATCACGGCAGTGCTGTTTGGCGTCGCCGATCCGAAGCCCTGGCGCGGCGACGTGCTGGTCCATCAGGGACGACGCGTCCTGCTGCCCGTGTTCGTCGCTCTCGGCGCATTTTTTGTCCACGTCACCGACAGTTACATCAAAGTCGAGGTCGTCATGGCCATGGTGTCCGCCAAGTTGGTGCATCAGGCAGACGTGCCTCTTGTTGAAGCCACACTTCAACAACTCCGCCATGGATCGATTATGGCGCCGTATGCCGAACAAACCTATGAAAGGGATCTCAGCATCAAGGCGAGCGGAAATCTTGACCCAGAGATCGATCTGAGCCGCAACGTGATGCAGTTCTGGCCGTCTGCCGATGTCATAGCCAAGCACGTCGTCCTGCTGGCCCTCAATCGGCAGGAGAATGAAGCGAAGAAACTCCTGAATCACGGTCGGGCGGCATTCCCGGATTTCGATGCCCTGGTTCGCGGCAATCTGGCGATGGTTCCAGCCGCTGATGCCGGTGCCATTGCCGGCATGGTGAATGCCGGTGCTGGCGCGAAAGCGCCGTGAACTCGATGTCCGGGCGACGTACCCCTATCCTCGCCCTTCATTCCGGGCGTGCCAACGGATTCACCTTGATCGAGGTATTGACGGTCGTTGCCTTGCTTGGGGTGGTTTCGCTTGCGGTAGCAATCAATTTTTCCCGCGGAGACGAGGCGATCCTGCGCGATGAATCCGCACATCTGGCCTTGGATATTGAAATGGCCATTGATGCCGGGCGCTACACCGGGCGTCCGTTGGTCATGCGCATTGGAGGAACTAACCGGTATCGCTTTCTGCAAAAATCCCGCGATGACCTTTGGGGAATACCGGATGATCCGGCCTTGCACAGCGAACGCACCCTTGCCGCGGACGTATCGATCACCTCGATTCGGGTCGGCAACCAAAGTCTGACCCAAGACAATCCGGTGCTACTCGGCCGCATGCCGATGCTGCCTGTCGTCATCGGGCTGGCCTTGAACGGGCGCCAGGTGGTGATTACCGCCAGCGCAGTGGGCAGAGTAGCCATCCAATGAAAATGTGGATGTAATGTCTCCGATGCGCCTCCGCCATGCCGGGTTTACCCTGTTCGAGGTACTTGTCGCGCTGGCCATACTTGCCGTGGCGCTCTCGGCCGTAACCCGTCTGACCGTCATGGGTACCGATACAGTGGGCGACATGCGCAACCGCACCCTCGCCTTGTGGATCGCTGAAGATCGTTTGGCCTTCCGCCGTGCCGCACGGCAACTCCCTGACATCGGGAAAAGCGAAGGGACTGTTACCCAGGCAGGCATCGGGTTTGTCTGGACAGAGGATGTCAAACCCACGCCGAACCGAGGTATTCGCCGGGTTGAGATTTCTGTCGCGCTTGACGGGCCGACGCGAAACTACGCCCTGGCTGGCCTGACAGGGTTTCTGTCGACAGAATGATGCGGTACGGGCGAGGTGCATCGGGGTTTACGCTGGTCGAGTTGCTCGTCGCCATCAGCCTGCTCGCGGTGGTATCGGGCATGGCCTACCGCGGCCTCGACCAAATTCTATCTGCTCAAAAACGCATTGCGGCGGAGCAGAAGCGGTGGCGCGAGATTGATCTCGCGCTCAATCTGCTGGTGGAGGACCTTTCGCAGATGGCGCGGCGCCCGGTTCGTATCGGCAAGGAAATCGAGGCCGCATTGGCCGTCAAGGAGACGGTAGCGCCGGACTTGCCTTTTGACGCACAGCTCAAATTTACACGTCATTCCCCGCTTGACACGAGCGGAAGTCTATCCGCCAACAGTGCCCGAGTTGGGTACCGGATCGTTGCCGGAAATCTCGAACGCATGACGTGGTACCACCTTGATTTTCCGTCCGAGGTGGTACCCGATATCGCGCTGGTCCTTGACCAGGTCGCCGCCATCCGCCTGCGCTATATGGACCCCTTTGGCATCTGGCAGAACCAGTGGTCAGTGCCCGTCGCGACTCCGCTCTTGCCCCGTGCGGTTGAACTGACACTCGGATTGCAGGACGGCATTACGATCACCCGCACAGTCGTCATACCGGCAGGATTCTGGAGCCCTTGAGCCTCAAGATGCTACGCCACTGTCCAGTTCATATGCCCCACCGACAACAAGGCGTTGCCATTGTGGTCGCGATCCTTATTGTGGCACTCGCAGTCATCGCCGGTACCAGCGTGATCATGCACCTGTCCAACTGGGAAAGTCTGGTGCGTGCGGAAATGTCGCGCGCACAACTGAAGCAGGTGGCCCTGGGGGGCCTGATGTGGGCGCGTACGGCCTTGCGGAATGATGCCGCACAAAATAACGTAGATCACCTTGATGAGTTCTGGAATACCGAGCTACCGCTCAGCACTGCCGAAGGCGATGTTGAGATAGGCGGCTCGATTGCCGATCGCCAGGGATTTTTCAACCTGGCGAACCTTCTCAACGAAGACGGTTCAGTCAATGAACGATCCTACCTTGGCTTCGTACGGATGTTACAGGCGCTGGATCTGCCGATAACGCTTGCCGACGCGCTGATCGACTGGACCACACCCTCGAGTGTTTCGCGCCGGACCGGTGCGCCCAAGGATGCCGCCTATCTGGCATCAACACCGCCTTACTTTTCTGCCAACCGTCGCCTCACAGAATTGGCGAATCTTCGCTTCATAAATGGCTATACAGCGGATATCATTGGCCGGCTGGAGCCCTACGTCACCGTCTTGCCCAGGATTACGCGGGTAAACGTGAATACGGCTCCCGCAGTGGTATTGCTGGCCTACGTCCCGGGCCTGACGCTGGATGAAGCGCGGACGATTGTCAGTGGCCGCAAGGTATATTTCAGGGACGAAACTGACTTTCGGACGCGACTACCGCGCAAGGATCTTGCTTTTAATCACAACGACATCGGCGTGGCCACCAATTTTTTTCTTGTTCGCGTTTCGGTTCGCCGAGGTTCTGACCTGATGAAACTCAACGCACTGATTGAACGTGTCGCGCAGAATGCGCCTACCATCGTCTGGGAGAAATTCGAGTAATGATCACGCTGGTAATTCGTGTCCCGGAAACGGTTGCCGATCTGGCGCAAAGCCTATGGGCCCGGGTCAGTTCAGATGGTGCGCTACTTGAGCATGGTAGCGGCCTCGATGCACTCCCTGCGGGCGGCTATCGCCAGTCCTGGCTGCTTCTGCCGGATTCCTGCGTTTCCTACGCATCTATAACGGTTCCTGACGCCAAACTGCTAAAAAGCGCGGTGGCCCTTGGCTACGCCGTGGAGGATCACATTGTCGACGAGGCCGACAACGTCCATATCACCGTTATCGACAGCGACCCCAAGGCCAAGCAGATGCGTGTTGCCATCGTCAATAAGGCATGGCTGGCCGCAATGCTTTCTGCATTGGCGGAACGGGACATCGCACCCGACGCCGCCATTCCAGTCAGCCTCTGCATCGACCCACCGGAAAAGTCATGGACCATTCTTCTCGATGGCCAAAGCGGCACGCTGCGGCGCGGGCCTGCCGATTTGCTGCCTATCGACGCTGCCCGCGACGGGCCACCGCACTTGCTACAGATGGCTCTGCAGGACGCCCGAAACAATGCCGACAGCCCGGAAAGCCTCGTGGTGTGGAGTGCAGCCAGAGCAGGGGAAGCAACCGGCATCGACCCCGCCCGCTGGCAGGAAAGCCTGGGGCTGCCCGTCCGCTATCTCGGTAATTGGAATTGGCATCAGGTTCCAAAACAGACGTCAGTCAATCTCCTTCAAGGAGCCTTCCGCCCCAGGCGCAAGATGTCATTTGACTGGCTCGACTCGTTGCGCCCGGTGGCAACCGCCACCATGGCGATCGGAGCCGTCTGTTTCGGGGCCTACGCCTTGTACGGTGCCAAGCTGCTTGCCGAACGGGCGGTGCTTAATTCCCGGATGCAGGCAACGTTCAAGGACGTATTTCCTGCTGCCAACGTCATCCACGTCCCCTCGGGTATGCGCCGCGAGCTGGCTCAGTTGCGCCATGCGGCAGGGCTTCAAGACAGTGGCGACCTCGTGCCCTTGTTGGCTCAATTCACCACACAGGCGAACGGGCTCACACCCGGTGCCGTCACCTACCTCGGCTACGACAAAGGACGACTGGATCTGAAAGTAATGCTTCCCAGCGAAGCCGTGCTTGTCAATGCGGGCGACGGACTGCGCAGTGCGGGCCTTGCCGTATCCATGGCCGAGGTGCAGCCCTCCGGTGGCGGGGTTCAGGCGCGCCTGTCGATCGCATCAGACAGGGGGGCGCCATGACAACCGCTGTAGAACAGCCATCGCGGGCCGACCCAATTGGCGTGCGGCAGCGTATTGCAAACGTCCTTGGCCGTTTCCCGACCGATAGGGCCTGGCTTCTGGGGTGGCCAGTGGTGTTGATACTGCTGGGCTACGCCGGCATCTTCCTCCACAAGTCCATCCTCGATCTTGACCGCCAACTACCGCAATTGCGCGCGGAAGCTTCATTGGTCACCACCCAGGCATCGGAAGTCAGGCAGTTGCAGTTGGCTGGTGCCCGGAAACGGCTATCGGACCCTCTTGCCGCCAAGGAGGCTGTGTTGGCGGCACTCAGAAGCGCCCAGATAGAGAAGGACTCCACAAAATTGGATGCGCCCGCTGCTGGCCAGATCAACGCATCCCTTTCTTCGGTCAAGTTCGATCTCTGGATTCAAACAGTTGAAAACCTGTTCAACGAATCGGGCATCGTGCTGACCACTGCCCAGCTTACTCAGCTGAGCCCCGGATTTGTACGGGTTGAAGCCACGTTCACTTACTGATGAAATTCAAACTTCCTTCTCGACGCTGGTTGTGGCCGCTTGTTGGTGTCTATCTCATCGCTCTTGCGGTACTGGCCCCGGCTGGACTGATTGGTTGGGGGTTTGAGTTCGCCAGCAAGGAGCGCATTCTCTTTAGCAATACGTCGGGAACAGTGTGGAGCGGCGCCGCTGACCTTGTTTCGGCCGACAAAGGCAATCGCATCGGCCGCTACCGCTGGCGTTTTCTTGGTGCCCCCCTAATGACTGGTACGCTCCAGGTGGCCGTAGACAGCGGCACACAGCCCACCGCCACCATTTCGCTAACGGTTCGCCGTCTCACCATCGATCGTCTGGTGCTCCAACTGCCGCTAGAAGCCCTCGCCGGTGTCGTGCCGGAGATCGGCAAATACGGTATCGACGGCAAGCTTACGGTTACCGCGGAAAACCTTGCTTTATCGCTACGAAGCATCAACGGCAATCTCACTGGCGAACTGGCCGAGATCCGTTCCCCAATCACTCGCATGAATACCATCGGATCCTATCGGATCTCTGTTGTCGGCCACGGCGAACAAGGCGATGTTTCGGTCGCGACGCTCCCAGGTAGTGGACTGTTGCTGGAAGGAGGTGGCAAATTTACGCCCCCCAAGCACCTCACCTTCAATGGCAGCCTCACCGCGGCGCCCGAGCAGAGGGAACGCATCTCCGGGTTGCTGGCGGCTGTCGGCGGCAATGGTGACCGGATTCCCATCGTCATAGGCAACTAAGCACTTGGCCACACCGTCGCCCAGCAGTCGCGGCTGGAAAACTCACATCTTGGGAGCATCGAGCACCCCCTGGTATGCCGAGGCCATTTGCTTCGCCACCCGATCGATAGCAAACTCGACATCGAGCCGCCGCCGGCCAGCAATACCCAGTTCAGGCCGGTTTGCGGCGGCAAGTATTTTCTCGGCAAGATCCGCAGCGCTGCCGGGCTGTGCCAAGAGACCGGTAATTCCATCCTGCACTACCCAGCCCACGCCCGAATCGTCAAGCCTGGATGCCACGATTGGGCGCGAAAATGCCATGGCCTCCAGCAGGACCATACCGAACGCCTCGGTTTTTTCCACTGAGGGCAGGCAAAAGACATCGCAGGTCGCCATAAGGGCGTGCGCGTGATCATCATCCACGTAGCCCAGCAGGCGTACCTTGTTCGCCACGCCATGTCGGAGAATTTCCCGCTGAAGAAAATCCTGCTCCTCTCCCTTGCCCGCGATCAGCACCTGCACATCGCCAAGATGGGCTGTCGCCTCGATCAGATGCTGAAATCCCTTGTAGTGTGCAAGCCGACCGAGCGCGAAAACCCTTAAAGATGCGTTCCCCCAGGTTCGGCCTGCCCACGCGGAAACCTCTGCCAGACCGGGAGAAAAACGAGTTGTATTGAGCCCCAGGGGGATCACCTGACACCGGTCTTTAACTGCTTGCAATGGCGTGCTATTGGCAAGATACGGCGGTGACGTAGCGACAATTGCCCTTGCGCCGCGCAATATCGCGTGCTCAAGCGGTTGGTAGATGCGGTAGGCGAGCCCGAGTTTGCGTTGTGTTACCGGAGTGATTACGTCGGCGTGCCAATGCACCACCCAAGGAATGCTCCTTGCGCGACCTGATGCCAGTGCCCAGAATGCCGATGTGTTCGGCAGGTGCAGATGAAGCAAGTCCGGTTTAAAGTCATCTATGGCATTGTCGAGCCATGACAAGAAGCTGGGGCTGACCGGGGCGTAAAGCACACTCCCGAAGCAGGGTACCCGCCGCACCTGAACGTCGCCATCCAGTTCACGTCCCGAACATCCAAGCTCATCGGCACGCCTGTGCGCATGGACCAGCGCCAAGGTCTGGACGGATTCGTCGGCAAGTGCCACCAACAGATCACGCATGAAGGTTTCAATGCCTCCGGGATGCGGATGGTAGAACTTGCCGATGTGCAAAACTTTTGTGCTCAAATTATTGTTCTTTCGGGAGCAGCTTGAAAATGCCATTTTCAACAATGGCGATGGCTAAGCGATGATAATATTGTAAGACTCTCCGCGTCTTGACGCCCACGACCAGTTTGCGCGACTCACCAATGGCACCTAACACAAGCGAAACACTTTCAATTGCCGCAAAACGCGATGGCGTATTGATTGTAATTCCGGCCTACAACGAAGAAGAAAGTATCGTCCTGGTTATAGAAGACATCCGCCAGCATAGCTCGGCCGATATCGTCGTGGTCGATGACTGTAGCAGTGACAGAACCGCCGCCGTCGCACGAAGCAATGGCGTCCACGTGCTTTCGCTAGCTCTGCGCCTCGGCGCTTGGGGGGCCGCCCAGGCCGGGGTTCGCTACGCGCAGCGCGAACACTATCAGATTGTCGTCACCATGGACGCCGATGGCCAGCACCTCGGGGGCGAATTACCGGGCCTGCTTCAACGTTTGCAAGTTGGCGACGGTAATGTTGTCATCGGTTCGTACCCGGAACGCGGTAGTCCGGCAAGGAAGTTTGCTTGGCGTATTTTTCGGGCGCTTACCGGATTTTCCTTCCAGGATCTGACGTCAGGATTTCGCGCTTACGATCGGCAAGCGATAGCGGCAATCGCATCCCGAGAGGCGTCGTTGATCGAATATCAGGACATCGGAATTCTCATGCTGCTGCGCAAGGCCGGAGCCAAGGTTGTGGAACATCCGGTATCCATGCGCCCACGCCTGTCCGGGGCATCGCACATATTCTCGTCGTGGCTGGTCGTTGTGTTGTACATGGCCGAAACACTGATCCTCTGCCTGGCTCGTTGGCATGTTCACCGTATTCGCAACGCATGATCACTCACCACACTACCTCTGCCATTTTGGGCATTGCCTTGGCTGCTGCCATATTCGTCCTGATCCGGCGGGACCACCTGCGAATCCGCTATTCCGTGTGGTGGCTGGCCGTGGCAGTCTCGGCGCTGGCCTTGGGGCTGTTCCCAGGCCTGATAGATCCCGCAGGAAATGCCCTCGGCGTGGCCTACCCGCCCACCCTGATCATCATTCTTGGCCTTGCTGCCTTGCTGATAAAGATGCTGGTCATGGATATCGAGTACTCACGGCAGGAGCGAAATTTGCGCCGACTGACCCAACGGCTGGCAATCTACGAGGCAGGGCAGCAAGGAGATGGGGGTAACGGAGCAAGGCCATCCTCGGAATCGACCGGCAAATAGTTCTCCAAGAGCGTTGGTAACAAGAACGGAACCGGGATACCTGGCGGCTATGCAGATGCCTTAAGCTGATTCGCTCGATTGACGAAAATTGCTTGTGAACCCTGTGCCACTCTCTCCACTGAAGATACCGCAGCTCGCGGTCGCCGCAAACGTCATTAACTACAATACGGCGGCACTTACGCTGCGCTGCGTGAAGGCGCTGCTCGCAACCGATGTTGTCCGGATACTGGTGCTCGACAATGCATCAGAAGCGGCGGACCGTGCAACTCTTGTCTCAGGTCTTGATGAATTGGCCGCGGCCAAGGGGCGAGTCGAATGCTTTATCTCCGACCAAAATCTTGGTTTTGCTGGCGGAAGCAATCGGCTTATCGCGGCCTCTTTAGCCGATCCTTCGATTACTCACTGCTTTTTGATCAATAGTGATTCCTTTATCGATTCGGCTGGCTTTGCCCTATTCGTGCGGCAGGTCTCGAAGGGCAACGCCGATTTATGGGGAGCGCGAGTGCATCAGGATCGCGATGGGGTAGCTGTATGCGATCAAGCCCAAGTCGAGTCAATGGGCATCGCTTTGTATCGCCCCTTGCTCGCATCGAACCGCAAACATGCATACGAAACCTTCGTTGGCCCGACGGGCGGCTGTGCCCTGTATTCCCGGAAAGTCTTGGAAGACTTACTGTCGACGCATGGTTATTGTTTCGATCCGGATTATTTCTGCTATGCAGAGGATACCGACCTATGTTTGAGAGCCCATCTATTGGGTTATTGCGTTGCCTATTGCGATGAAGGAGTTGCTTGGCATCTTGGGCAGGCGAGTAGTGGTGGGAGCTTCAATGACTTTGTTTACTACCATGGTATTCGCAATTCGATCTGGACGATAATCAAGTGTGTACCGGCTTCGGTACTGTTTAGAAACCTTGGCTGGATTTTTTTGCTTCATCTAGGAATTGTTGTGCGCCACTCCCTGCGCGGAAAGATGATTCTCACCTTTCAAATCTATCGCGACGTATGTTTTGGGCTTGGCTCGATAATTCGAAAAAGAAAAGTTGTTCAGTCTTCGAGGCGTAGTCCTGTGGATTGCATCAATAAACTGATCACGCCACGATTTTATGAATACGCGTATTTGCGTAAGGCCATCAAACAACTATTCTTTAGGTCGGCTTGATTCGTTTGTATCCCCACACGTCAGAATAGTTGTCGCCTCGATTTGGTCTTGACCTTGGGGGCGATAAGAATGAACGATGGCACGGTACGGAGAAGCATTCAGGAACAGGACGGTGGCGCGGGTGCTGCCTGCCGGAGCTTCGCCGCGAGGCTGTGCCGCGGGCCGTCCTTCACTCTTCGGAGGGTACGCGCCCTCATCGCTGCGGCCGACACAGCCTCGCAAAACCAGCAGGTTACGAATTTACAGAACGAATGTTGCACTAACTTGGCGGGAAAGAAATTGGAGTGCCCGTGCAGCAGGCATTGGAACGATGACGTGAGGACGCGCAGTCATGGCCCGCCACCGGGAAAAATCCCGGCGGCGTGTGTCCAAACTTCAGATTGGCCTTATTCCAGAACCAGCATTGCAGGTACATTACAAATCGCAATCTCGTTAGCCCAAACTTGGAGCAGTTCCACCCGATATAAACCCGCTTGCGCGGGGAGCTTCTTTGCACCAAGCTCGAATGCGACCTTTGAGTCAGGAGGAGCTTGAATAACAGCCGCGACGTCGGCGCGCGCCGCACGCGTCGACGTATAGGAATAAGTTGGCAGGCCTGTCAGCGCGTTAGTGAGTCGAACGGCAACATAGTTACTTGGCGCATTTCGTACCTTATCCCATGCCCATCCACTAAATATAGCCTCACCGCCTGCTTTGGCCCTATATCTACCTTCCACCGCCTCTTTTTTTGCTACCGAATCAAGCGAGCAAACACCCTTCACCGTGGCAGTTCTACCCTCCAGAATTGAGTCGACACTAGTTGAGAACTCATCCGGCACTGAACTGCTGCAAGCTACAAGAGCTAGCGCTAATCCGGCCGCGACAAGCATCGGGCGATTCAAGCAGGCGTACTTTAGGGTATTCATTTGGAGTAAGTCATTACGTATAAACATTCAATTTTCCCTTTTTCATCATTCGACCACGGTTAAAATGTAACAAATTCGGACTTTAACAAAAACTCATTCATTGTTAGCAAAGAATTATGCAAAACCAACGCTACGATACGACTCCGCGATTTGGTTCACACGTCCGGGAAACGCACGTGACCACTCGCACAACATAATTGCGGCAAAGTGGTAGCGTTCGCGGGCAGGATCGTTGCTTATCGATTCAGCAACGGCAACACCCAAAGCGCTAAGCGTGGGTCCATAAACTGGCACGTCTGCGAAGTATTGACCTACATCTCCGCGCTCACGGGCCCAGATCGCGATCCAATCCCGCATTGGCAAGACGAAGCCCTGCTTGCGACGCTCAAAAATGCTTTCTGGTAACCATCGCCGCGCAACACGTCGCAATGCAATTTTGCTGGCTGACCCTCTCATACGATCGGACGAGGGAAGTCGCGCAATCCCGGCTGCAACCAGGCGGGGCTCAAGGAACGGAGCCCTGCCCTCAAGACTGCTGGCCATTGCCATGCGGTCGAATTTTACTAGCAAGTTATCCGGCAGCCAAGTCGCAAGATCAGTGCAGGTCGCGCGTTGGAGGGAATCCGACGCGCCGTCGAGCCAAAAGATAAATTCTTCCTCCCAAGTGTCAGGCACACAACCCTGAATGCCTAATAGAGCCTCTCTGCCGGCGATATCCGTAATCAGCGGAAAACCGGAAGGGGTCACTGGGGAGTGGTTGTGGATCAAACGCCGGGTTGGGTTGGTCGTTCGCCCCTTTAGCAGGGTACGCACACGATCCTTGATGGTTGGTACCGAAGAGAATTGTGAATAATAGCTGTACCCGGCGAAGATCTCATCGGCGCCTTCGCCTGCAAGCACTACCTTGACATGTTTGCTCGCCTCATGGCATAGCCAGAAGACGGGCAATAATGCCTGATCACCAATGGGTTCGTCGAGCGATTGTGCAACTTTGGGAAGCAGTTCGAGAAAACTCTGCTCATCAAAGACAAAATGATGATGCTCACTTCCGATTTCCTGCGCCAAGAGTTTGGCGTAGTCGCTCTCATCATGCTCTGCCGACTTGAACCCCATCGAGAACGTCGCAATTCCGCGGTTCTTTTTGGCCGCAATGGTAGCTACGATCGAGCTATCGAGTCCTCCAGAGAGAAGCACGCCAACTGGGACATCTGCGATTAGGCGAGAGTTCACCGCCGACTCTATGATTTCTGCAAGCTCATCATCAGACACGGGACCACACCTACCGATGGGAGGGCTATAGTAGCTTGAAAACGTGGGCGTCTTCGTAATTAGAGGCACGCAAGCAATCTCACCCGGCAGCACACGGAAGACATTGGCTAGAATGGTTCGACGCCCGGGGACGTAATGAAGCGCGAGATAGTCGTTTAGTCCTGCCGGAGAAAGCTCGACTCCAACACCGGGCAGCGCTGCCAGGACGCGCATGTCTGATGCATAGGCAAAGCCTTCCTCGAACTGGGCTATGAACAGGGGCTTCTCGCCGAAACGATCACGCAATAGAAATAGTACTTGTTCGTTACGATCCAAGATTGCGACGGCGTACATGCCATCGAGGCGACGAGCAAGCTCATCAATCCCCCATGCGTGGTAGCCGTGGGCCAACACCTCTGTATCACTCTCGGTCTGAAAGGCATAGCCCTCGGACTGCAGCTGCTTTCGCAGGTACTGAAAATTGTAGATCTCACCGTTCTGAAACGCAACGATGGACCGCTCCGCACTGTAGAGCGGTTGCCCGCCGTGGGAAAGGTCAATGATTGACAGTCGTCGCATACCCATCGCAAGGCCAGTCTCGACGTGATAGCCCTCCCCGTCAGGGCCGCGGGCGAGCATGACATCTGTCATGGCCTTAATCAACGAGCTTGATGCGCGCTGGTGAAGAATTCCTGCGATACCACACATGATTCATCTCATCCTAGTTGTAGTCGGCACGCTTTTATCCAGTGCTTTGTTGATATCTAGGTAACGTGCGAGCTATTCGGCCTTACCGCGTAGTAAGCTCCAACGAAGCACTCGGCATACTGTCGAAGCATTTCGTCAAAGTTCGTTAGACGACCGAGCCGCAATTCTGCGTTGGCCGCCAGTTGTTCTCTCAAGGCCGCATCAACAGCTAAACGCTCCAAATGGTTGGCCAATTGGGCGGTATCGGCTGGCATATAGAAAAGCGCGCTGCTGTTTGTTAGCTGCTCGGCAATTCCGAACACTGAAGTTGTCACTATGGAAAGTCTGTAATACATTGCTTCCAGAATGACGCGGGGGTAGCTTTCGACTCGCGATGAGCACACGAAAATGTCTGCTGCCGAGAGGTAGAGCGCAGTTTTTTTCGTCTCTTCCACGACGGAGACGCGGGCACGCACTTCTTGCGGTAATTGGTCTAGTACACGGTGCAGCTGCGCGCTGTATGCAGACTTACGGTCACCAACAATGAAGAAACGCAACCTTCGCAGAGACTCCGACGACTCTGACTCTAAATGCTTGATCGCATAAACGAGATCGATTTGCCCCTTGCGCTCGCACACGGTGCCGAGCAACAACACCATTAGCTCATCGTCTCCAACGCCCAGTTCAATCCGACTGCTTGTCCGAGGATAGGCCGCCCGTTCAGTTGCTGCACGCAGGGTTTCCAATCCGTTATAAATCGTGGCAAAGTTGTTAGATGAATTGAGTGACTCGCAACCGCGCCGAGTTGCATCAGCAACGAAAACAATCCGGTAAGGATACGCAAAGCACTGCAACGCTCTCACAGCGATCTGCTCGCCGAAATTCGAGAAATATGTCTGCCAAGGTTCGCTTTCACGCGGGTTCCAGATTGAGGGCAAATCGAGCCGATGCGCCGCGTCGATCGCGTAGAATGTCTGCAAGGTATTGCCATAGACAACCTGGACCGAGAGAGCGCGAAGCATCTCCCCAAATGCGCTTATCGACGCTTCGTAGCTATCAATATCGAAGACCCCGCGAAGTGGGTGGGGACGTACAATCACTTCGATCCCTGCTGCTTCGTACAGCGCGCGCAAAGGGCCATCCTCCGGGCAATAGACCAGCGGATTGATGACACCCAAACGTTTGAGGCCTTCCGTCAACTCGTACTGGCTGTAAGGAGCGCCTTCTAGGTTTAGATTGAATGCGACCATGAGTGCGCGTATAGGTTGTGATGGACGATAAAGGTCGGCAGCACGGGGCATGATCTCGAACTTTTCGTTTTCGAGCGACAGGTTCGGGTTGTAATACTGGTCAACACGATATAAATTCTTTCGCCTGAATGTTGCCTCCTCGGCCGGCTTGTCCTCATACCCCCGCGAGTGTCCCTCGTAGTGGACGAGTTCAGAACCGGCCGAGTAGACGCAGCGCAGCCCCTTATCGACGACGCGGTAGCAAAGATCGACGTCGTTATAAGCAACGCCGAAAACTATCTCATTGAAAGCGCCAACATCGATAAAGATCTGCCGGGGCATAAGCAAGCATGCTGCTGTCACGGCCATATAGTTACGCGAAACCGCAGCATAGGACAGGTAGCCGTTGTGCCAACTCGGCAGCAGCTTGTGGGCGGGACCAGCCATACCCTTGTAATAGCCATGAATAATGCCAGCATGCTGAACACGGCCATCGGGGTACAGCAAGCGTGCCCCAACCGCACCCACCCCTTGGATGCGGGCGTAACCCACCATTTGACTGAGCCAGGAAGGGTTCTTTATCTTTGTATCGTTGTTTAGGAAAAGGACAAATTCACTGCAGCACTCTTCGACTGCGCGGTTATTCACAAATGAATAGTTGAAACCACCGGGTGGATTGGCAATCCTCAGTACACGGTGGCCGCAGCACGCCAAGAATCTGAGCGTTTCGGGGTCATCACTCTCATTGTCGACAATGATCACATCAAAATTGCGATAGGTAGTGCGTTCGAGCGACTCGATACAGGTCTTCAGAATATCAAGTGAATTTTTCGTCGGGATGATGATCGTTACGGAAGGTCCGTCATCAGGAAAATCGAGTGAGAAAATTCCCAGCCCACTCTTTTCGGCCCATGGTGGCTGACGTACCTCCGCAGCTATGCCACGCCTATCGACTGCTTCTTGTATTGCACGTAATCCCGCGCCGAGACTCGCCGGCTTGGCATTCCCTGACTGCGCGGTCGATCCTGGCAAAACGCGCCAGTGATACAGCACCAGTGGAATATGTCCAACATGTCGCGCATGTTCAGTAGCACGGAGTGCAAAGTCGTAATCCTGAGAACCCTCGAAACCGATACGAATCCCGCCAAGATCACGGAAGAGGCTCCGACGCACGACGCAGAGGTGGCTAAAGTACATGTAGGAGAGCAGCAACTCAGGCGACCAGTCAGGCTTGAACTGAGGCGCAAAACGCTTGCCAGTTTCGTCAATTTTGTCGTCGTCGCTGTAGAGAAAATCAGAGTTCGGATGCGCCGCGAGATACAACGCTACCTCGCCCAAGGCATCGGGCGCAAGCTCGTCGTCGTTGTCCAGAAACGCAATGAACTCGCCGCAAGCCAGTTCGGCAGCCGAGTTGGTTGCACGACTGATGTTGCCATTCTCTTCTCTGAATATCACCTTAATTCGAGGATCCGATGCGACTACCATCGTCAAGAAGTCTCGCACGGCAGAATTGGTACTGCGGTCATCCGCAATACATAGCTCCCAACTTTCGTAAACTTGGCGTTTTACACTTTCGATCGCGATTTCAAGATACGACAGGGGCGGGTTATAGACCGGCATGACCACCGAAATAAGCGGCGAATACTCCAGCTTGGAAAGCCTTTCCTTCAGCTCGCACTCGCGACGTGTGTTCCACTGGTTGTAGCCCAACCACGAATTGTATGACTCTTCCTTTTGCAGCAATTGGAAACCGCGGGGAGGTAAAAGATCACTCCCAGTCACGATGTTGCGCTGGCGGAACAAGTGCATTGCCTTTGCAGCAAGGCTTGGCGCCTCGGCGAATGGTGGAAGGGCACCATGAGTTGTGTACCATGCACGCGCCAGCGACCATGCAAAACGCACAAACTCGCTCGTGGATCTTAACTTTCGATGCATTACAACCCAGATAGCCGGCTCGCGAATCGTTAGCGGTGTTGCAATCGGAACACTGACGATCTCTCCGTTGTCGAGCAGAGCATCAAATTGTAGGGTGTAGCGGCCAGCAGGCAGCGAGATTAGGACTTCAAACCCACTCAGCGCGGAGCCGGACCAAACAGGATAGGCGCTAGCGACGTCACTTCGTTCGAGACCGTACGTGCAGACATAGAGTCTTCCACCTAGATTGATGGATAGCTCAAGAACGCGATGCTGCGGATGACAGCACCATCCCGAAAATCTGATCACGCCTGGCTGTTGTGCTCCCAAAGTAGGGGTTTCCAATGAAACGGATAGTGGTGCCAAATCAACCACGAAATCAAATATTGACAAGGTAAACATTTTGCCATTTTTTGCAGTTGCAACCAGCATTGCTTGATAGTTGCCACTAAGAATGGGTAGATCGACCTTTACCTCATATCCGCTAATCCCACTGTCAGTGATATTCGGGTAAGCGTGGCGCACATCGGCGCGGGGAATGCCTAGTTGACTTTCAAATCGAGAGTCACCGCATATGAGAACTATTGACTTGAAAGCATGCCCGTCTGCACCAAGTGCCCATCCTGAAACACTAACTGAACCGTATCCCGGCTTTTTCGATATTCCGACATCTACATTGCCGATAAATGCTTCTGGACTAATCATTTGCGTGGTTTCTAGCTGCTGGAGGTTGATGTCAAAGAATGACTGGGTTTTCTGGCGACGGCGAAAACACCGGCGGCAAGGGTTTCTCTACCAAGCACGTTTAAGGCTCCATCAAAATCGATCCTGTTGGACACTACAAAATCGAGGGCCTTTTCACACGCATTCTTGATTTCACCCGCAGCCATATAAGGAAGCACTGACTCGATAGCCATTTGAATTCCATACGATGGGTGCTGAAACGGCTCGATGCCAATCTCTTCGATTAAGAAATTTGCGAGAACTCGCTTTAGACCATTCATGGTCATGTTGAAATAATGCGACGGGTCGCCATGTAACGGCTGCATGAACGCCGTTGTCAGATAAAAGACCCCTCCTGGACGTAAGACCCGATAGGCTTCCCGCGCCATCAAAAATGGGTCTTCCAAGTGCTCAAAAACCGCTTGGGAAATAACTGCATCAAAACAATTGCTCCGAAACGGCAATGTTGAACATGTGCTTACTACGTCAAGATTCTTAAAATGAACCGCATCCATCAATACAATATTGGCGGGGACGTGGCAGGGGTCAACGATTCCCGCACCGATATCCAAGATCAAACCATCGGTGTTGTTTATGATTGTTTTGGCTCGACCACCATGCGGGTGGGTAACAGACTGTTCGCTGATGCGAAGAAGTGGCAATACGCCTACTTTATGAAAATGTGGGATACCGGCAAGGCTGTACGTTTCTATTCCGTCAAGGGATATTTGGTTTTCCCGCCCAACAGACTTTTCATAATCAACTTTATGGTCACCTCGGTCGCCAGGCCAAGACAGGATTTCTTCGAGGCAGTAACTGCGCCGTCTGTTTGCAACTGCCATTATTGAGTCTTCGTCACTACTAATATTTATTCCGTGAAAAGGAATCCATTTTCTGCCTACGCTTTCTATCAACTCCAGTTTAAAGTTGTTTCCGGCATTATCGGGTAGCACTATATCCCCATAAAAACCGAAGGTTACAGCACGATCTAATGACGGAAAAGCACTTCTCAAATCTTCACGAAAAGATCGGCAAAGGCTAAATCTCGGCAAACCGTTAATAGAGATTCCAATCTCGTTCTTGTCCTGAAGATCCCACCCGCTGCATCGGATGATT
Organism: Sulfuritalea hydrogenivorans sk43H; assembly: GCA_945870205.1. Classification (GTDB taxonomy): domain Bacteria; phylum Pseudomonadota; class Gammaproteobacteria; order Burkholderiales; family Rhodocyclaceae; genus Sulfuritalea; species Sulfuritalea hydrogenivorans_A. Next base: position 29,604 of record CAMBRI010000015.1, read on the forward strand.
TTTTTAACTTTATCTCCGTTTGACGGCGAATCTAGGCAGTATTGACGTTTGGTCATATATTCTTTTCTTTGCTGAAATTCATTTGCCGTAATGGTCACATGAACTCATAGCATTCTTAATTTCGCCAAAAGTTGAAATGCGAATTTCCCTCTTATGCGTTCAAGTTCGTCGTTCCTCTGGGCGAGAGACTCTCGAAGGCGCTGCTCGGTTTCATCTCTTATGGCATGAGAGCGGCGAGCGGCTTCAATCTCAGCCGCAAGTCCATTGATCGTCTCACGAGCTGTATCGATTTCCTGCTCGTGCGCCGCAAGTGATTCTCGAAGGCGCTGCTCGGTTTCATCTCTTATGGCATGAGAGCGGCGAGCGGCTTCAATCTCAGCCGCAAGTCCATTGATCGTCTGACGAGCTGTATCGATTTCCTGCTCGCGCGCCGAAATGACTTGGCTTGGATTTTGCGCAGGAAGCGGTTCATTCGGCCACCATGCTAAAAACTCACTCGCAGGCCGACCCGTAATCTGCTTCTGAATATTGGCTTCAATATCGATGAAGCGAGAGAACTCCCTTTCGGTTAGTGCGAACCCAATCGACGCAAAAACAGATTGAACGAACTCTATGCGGGAGAACAGCTTACCCGTTGAATTTTGTCCAAATCGCGTGACGGAATTCATCATCAACAACAAACTGCGGAACAACAAATGACCCAATTCGACTTCGTCACGAAGCGCCCATTCAGTATCGATGGCCACATGTTTTCCATCAATCCCTTGGACGATATTCTGTGGGCCGAGATCGAAACAATTGCCGGGGAGGCGTACTTCCGGAGAGCCGAGAGACAAGATAAATCCATCTTCAGCCAGCATATTCTGCAGTATTGAAATATAACGTCGAAAAAAATGTCCCACTTCCTCAATCGTCCAGGCGTCGCGTGTCACGATCTCAATAAATTCCCATGACATCGTGTTTGCATTGACATACATGGCGGTTGTTGGACAACGAAAATCGATAACTTCGCCATCGTCTATTTGACTGTTCTGATAAGAAACGCCCAGTCGTTCATATACAACCTCAACTACGTTGCGCTCGGATCTTTCGAATCGGGTTTCTTTGCAGTATTTCGATACACGATCTGTGCTGTAGTGGTAAGCCAATATGTCAGTATCGATATGTTTCTTTTCAGTAGGAGATGAGATTATTAGGAATGAGTTTGTAACATCCAAGCTCATGCCATTATTGAAAATCTCAGGCCATGTCAATTCCAAAGAAAAGTTACAGTGGACCGGCAACTGAGGATCACGCCGTGCGCTTTGCCAAGCGAAAGCGGCTGGGTTGAAACCGACAAAATTTATCCCATTTTCCGTAAGTATCGAAACGGGCAGCTTGTAATCTGGAAATGGAGCAAGAAACTCGTTTCTCGAAAAGCCTGCTTGTTCTAGCATGGCTGTCATCACTTTTCGCCCAAAAGTTTGTGGCTGGTTTTTGCGGTAACGGCCTTCTATCCCGAGCATGGGCTGTCCAAGGTGATCCTCTGGGGCACCGGCGAAATACTTCAAGCCCAACTGGTTTTCAATAGCGATGATAAGTTGGCCCTCGGGTTTGAGCATTGAGCGAACCTGCGCCAACATTGAAAGCGGCGGATTATCTCCTGATGCAAATAGATTGGCGTACTCAAGTACACCAATCAGCGTAATTACATCGAACTGACGATTACATTCGAAGTCCTCAAACTTTTCGGCCAATACGGTGATATTTTTCAAGTCTCGGGTTCGAGAACGGGCTATGGCTGCACGTCGTGGGCTACCTTCAAGCGCTAAAACATTTGCGCCACATTCGCCTAGGTAACGAGTGATGGCACCGCATCCAGCACCGATTTCCAGTACATCACCTTTGAGTAAGTTCTCAAAAGGTCGCATGATGTTGGCACGCGTGCCGCTTAAATGGTAGAGCGAAGGCCAGTCTGTGCAGTGTTGGCGAAGTTCAGTAGAAAGAACAGAGATGTCTGACGCCATTTGAATGACAGAGGCGATTCGCATCTCAATCTCGTTGCCATCGCTATAGGTAATGCCAGCGTAGCTTGGACTAATCCAAATGTTATTTGCGCGGTCAAGTATGTAACCTGCCTGTCGAAGAACTGCCATCATGCCGCAGCCTCAACCTTTTTTACAAACATTGTTAGCCCCAAATCAGCGAGCCCAAAGAATGTGCTGTTAGGCATTACTTGCAAGTGAATTGAATCATATCGGCGATCATGCGGAATTACTTCTTCTCCATGCTTTGTAGCAACGCCTAAGGAAATGAAATAATCGCCAGGTGCAAGGCGGCAATTAAACGCTGTTTCTACTTGGATTACAGAACCGCCCTGTCCTAACTTCTGGAATTCCACACATTCAAGCGTTTCTGAGTTAACGCCATATACCGTGATACCCTCCTTAGTCTTGATTGTGATTCCAAGTATTGGGCGGTAAATATTTCTATGGAATTTTACTGATACCGCCAATGCGATCCGTTGTCCCGTGACTATTGCTGATGGGTAAGGCTCGCCGTCTGCTGCCAGGTAGTAATCCAGTATGGTCGCAGTGCCATCCCCCCACCGATATTCATGAGGATTGTAACCATCGCGCTTATTAAAGTTATCCTCTAGCTGGCTAAGTTGATAGCTGATCGCCGCTATACCTTCCTCTGGCACTTTGGGCAGTTGTTCCACTGCATCGTGTTTTAATACTCTCTCTTTTCCGAACAACAAATCCATATACAGATTTACAACATGCTTTGGATTCCCAACCATGAGCTGAGTCCCGCCATTGAGCAAGATAGCCGTCGAGCAATGGGTAACAATTTGTTCGCTTGAATGAGTTACAAGCAGAATACTGGTTCCATTTTCTTTTAGCTGGCGTAACCGGTCGAAGCATTTAACTTGAAATTTCGCATCGCCAACAGATAGGGCTTCATCAACTATCAAGATATCAGGTTCAACTTGCGATTGAACCGCAAACGCCAACCGAACCACCATGCCGCTGGAATAGGTCTTGACTGACTGGTCGATGAACTGGCCGATATCTGCGAAGGCGACAATGTCGTCAAAGCGTGTATCCACTTCCTCCCTGCGCAGGCCGAGCAAGGCAGCGTTCATATAAACATTCTCGCGCCCGGTGAACTCGGGGTTGAATCCTGAACCTAGCTCCAATAATGCCGCTATCCTTCCGGTTGTTTCGACCGTACCGCTGTTGGGTGAAAGCGTGCCGCAGATGATCTGGAGAAGCGTCGACTTACCCGACCCGTTGCGACCGATGATGCCGACGGTCTCACCCTTTTTGACCTCGAAGGAAACATCTTTGAGTGCCCAGAATTCGCGGAAGTATTGCTTGGGTGCCTTCCCGACAATTCTCTGCAAGCGTGGTGCAAGAAACTGCCTTAACTGATCACCTGGCGAGTCGTAGATTTGGTAGCACTTGCTGAGATTGCTAACGCTGATGGCGATATCGTTAGAGGACATTAGCAAACCCTTTTCTGGTTTTCTGGAACCATACAAAACCTGCCCAGGCTATTGCGGTGGCAACCAAGGTGTAAACACCCAAGCCAAGCCAGTTCGGCAGGCGTCCCCAGATGAGCACTTCCCTCGCTTGTTCGATGATAAAGGTCAGCGGGTTAGCCATGAGCCAAGGGCGGAATTTTTCGGGTATCGCGGTGATGGGATAAAACACGGGGGCGAGAAACATCATGACGGTAGTAATGATGCCGATGGTTTGCCCGATGTCGCGCAGAAATACGCCCAGGGATGCGAGCATCCAGGCCAGCCCGAGGGTAAGAATAACCAGGGGTAGAAACACCAGCGGGGTGAAGATGGCTGTCCATTGCAGGTAGCCGTTGAAAAGTGCAAAAGCGGCGAGCAGCACGCCCAGGCTGATGAATGTGTGGAAGAGAGCCGCCGCCATGGCAGTGACGGGCAAGGTTTCCAATGGAAACACAACTTTTTTAACATAGTTGACGTTGGAGAGGATCAGGCCAGGTGCGCGGTTGAGCACTTCGGTAAACAGGCTGTGGACAATCATGCCGACAAACAGCACCACGGCGAACTGGGTTTTGCTTTCGTCGCCCCCAACGCCCCAGCGGGATTTGAAGATCACGGAGAAGACGAAGGTGTACACCGCCAGCATTAACATAGGGTTGAAAAACGACCAGGCCAGTCCCATGACCGAACCTTTGTAGCGGCCTACCACTTCGTGCTTGGTCATCTGCACGATGAGTCGGTGATTGCGCCAGAGGCTGTTGCCCAGTGCCGCGAGGGAGGTGGGCTGGGCGGCGTGGGGGTTGATTGTTATTGCCGAGAGGGTCATGAAAAGATGTCCGCTTGTTCCAAAGGGCTGGCTTGTTCGTCTTTGGCGGAAAGGGCTGGCTCGCCTTGAATGGGCCATTGGATGCCGATGGCCGGGTCGTTCCAGGCAAGGCTGCGCTCGAATGCGGGCGCCCAGTAGTTGGTGGTTTTGTAGAGAAACTCAGCGGTGTCTGACACCACCACAAAGCCATGCGCGAATCCTTCGGGTATCCACAACATGCGTTTGTTTTCGGCGGAGAGTTTCACGGTAACGTGTTGCCCAAAGGTGGGCGAGGATTTGCGGATATCGACGGCAACATCAAACACCGCGCCTTGCACTACGCGTACCAGTTTGCCTTGAGGTTGGTGTATCTGGTAATGCAAGCCGCGCAGGACGTTTTTTTCCGAGCGACTGTGATTGTCTTGCACGAAATCTACGTCACGACCAGTGAGTTCGGCAAATTGGCGGCGGTTGAAACTTTCGAAGAAAAAACCGCGCTCATCGCCGAACACTTTGGGTTCGATGATGAGGACGTCGGGGATGGCGGTGGGGATGCACTTCATTGGAGTTTTCCCGCCGTTTTGTGGTCAAACAGAGAGCGCAGTTGGCCATTTGCCAATTTATTCAGCGCCTTCAGCCGTTCGAGCTGCGTATGAACGATCAGGTTTCTCACGGCTGAATCCCTTCTTTTAAGAGGCGTTGCAGGTATTGCCCATAGCCGTTTTTGGCCAGCGGCTGCGCCAGTTTTTCCAATTGCCCGGCGTTGATGAAGCCTTTGCGGTAGGCGATTTCTTCCGGGCAGGAAATCTTCAGGCCTTGGCGGTGTTCGATGGTCTCGATGAAGTTGCTGGCTTCGATCAGGCTCTCGTGGGTTCCGGTATCGAGCCAGGCATAGCCACGGCCCATGATTTCCACATTGAGCTGGTTGTGCTCGAGGTAAATGCGGTTCAGGTCGGTGATCTCCAGTTCGCCCCGAGTAGATGGCTTGAGGTTGGCGGCGATGTCAACGACCTGGTTGTCGTAGAAATAGAGGCCGGTTACGGCGTAGTTGCTCTTGGGGTTTGCGGGCTTTTCTTCCAGGCTGGTGGCGCGGCCTTGCGCGTCGAAAGCGACTACGCCGTAACGCTCGGGGTCTTTGACGTGGTAGGCGAAGACAGTTGCGCCTTGATCGCGCACCATGGCTTGCTCCAGCTGAGTGTGCAAGTCGTGGCCATAGAAGATGTTGTCGCCAAGCACCAGGGCGCTGGGCGCATTGCCGATGAAGGTGTTGCCAATGATGAAGGCCTGGGCAAGACCGTCCGGGCTGGGTTGCACAGCATATTGCAGGTTAAGACCCCACTCGCTACCGTCGCCGAGCAGTTGCTCGAAGCGCGGTGTATCTTGCGGGGTGGAAATGATGAGTATGTCTCGAATACCCGCCAGCATCAGGGTGCTGAGCGGGTAGTAGATCATCGGTTTGTCGTAAATCGGCAGCAGTTGCTTGGAAACTGCTTTGGTCACGGGGTAGAGCCGGGTCCCGGAACCGCCGGCGAGGATGATGCCTTTGCGAGTGGTCATGATTGCTTCTCAAGAAATTCGGTCAGCATGCGGTTGATGCCATGTTGCCAATGGGGAAGATGAAAACCGAATGTGTTTTGCAGTTTGCGGGTGTCCAGGCGCGAGTTCTTCGGGCGCGGGGCAGGTAAAGGAAATGCGCTGGTCGGCACGGGCAGGATTGCTTCTGGCGCCACTTTGATTTCAAAGCCAGCTTGGCGCGCAAAGTCAATCACGTAATTGGCGTAACCGTGCCAGGATGTTAGGCCGCTGGCTACAAGATGATACAGACCACTGACATCCGGGTGTTGCTGTGCCGTGCGGATGGCATGGGCGGTGATGTCCGCCAGCAGATCAGCCCCGGTGGGGACGCCAATTTGGTCGTTGATGACTTTCAGGCTGTCACGTTCTTGTGCCAGTTTCAGCATTGTTTTGGCAAAGTTGCCGCCGCGCGCGGCATAAACCCAACTGGTGCGAAAGATGAGATACCGGCAGCCCGAGGCGCAGATGGCTTCTTCGCCTTCCAGCTTGGTTTTGCCATAGATACTCAGCGGGGCAGTCGGGTCAGTTTCTAGCCAGGGCTTGTCGCCGTTGCCGTCAAAAACGTAGTCGGTGGAATAATGGATCAGCCAAGCACTGCTGCGCCGGGCTTCTTGAGCGAGAACGCCGGGGGCAATGGCGTTGATGGTGCGCGCCAACTCTGGTTCGCTCTCGGCTTTATCGACGGCGGTGTGCGCTGCCGCATTGACGATGATGTCCGGGGCGATGTTGCGAACGGTTTCGGCGATGCCGGCCAGATCCCTGAAATCTCCACAAAAATACTGATTATCAGCATCGAGAGCCACCAGTTCGCCCAAGGGTACCAGGCTCCGTTGCAACTCCCAGCCAACTTGCCCGCCTTTGCCGAAAAGAAGGATTTTCATGCCGCACGTCCGGCGTAGTTCTTTTCAACCCATTCGCGGTAGGCGCCGGATTGGACGTTGGCAACCCAACTTTGGTTGTCCAGATACCACAGCACGGTCTTGCGAATGCCGGTCTCGAAGGTTTCGGCCGGCTTCCAGCCGAGTTCACGTTCTATTTTGCTGGCGTCTATGGCGTAGCGGCGATCATGGCCTGGGCGGTCGGTGACGTAGGTAATTTGTTCGCGATAGCTTTTGCCGTCGGTTCGGGCGCGCAGTTCGTCTAACAGGGCACAAACGGTGTGGACGATCTCGAGGTTGGGCTTTTCATTCCAGCCACCGATGTTGTAGACCTCGCCGACTCTCCCCGCCTCCAATACGCGGCGAATAGCGCTGCAATGGTCTTTGACGTAGAGCCAGTCGCGGATTTGCTGTCCGTCACCATAGACCGGCAGCGGCTTTCCGGCCAGCGCATTGACGATCATCAGCGGAATGAGCTTTTCCGGGAAATGATAAGGGCCGTAGTTGTTGGAGCAGTTGGTCGTGAGCACCGGCAACCCGTAGGTGTGGTGGTAGGCACGCACCAGATGGTCGCTGGCCGCCTTGCTCGCGGAATACGGGCTGTTCGGTTCGTAGCGATGGGTTTCGGTGAAAGCGGGATCGTCCTTGGCGAGCGAGCCGTAGACTTCATCGGTAGAAACGTGAAGAAGGCGAAAGTCTTGGCGGGCGGAGTCTTGCAGGCCGCCCCAGTAGGCACGCACCGCCTCCAGCAAGTGGAAGGTGCCGACGATGTTGGTCTGGATGAAGTCTTCCGGGCCGTGGATGCTGCGGTCCACGTGACTTTCGGCGGCAAAATTGATGACAGCGCGAGGTTGGTGTTTGGCGAGAAGGTTAGCTACGAGAGCCGAATCACCAAAATCGCCCGGCACGAAAACGTGGCGGGGGTCGCCCTGTAGACTTTGCAGGTTCTCGGTATTGCCGGCGTAGGTGAGCTTGTCGAGGTTGATGACCAGTTCATCTGACGCAGCCAACCAATCAAGTACAAAGTTACTTCCGATAAAGCCAGCGCCACCAGTAACAAGAACACTCACAGCCCCACCTCCATCAAAAAAATCCCCCAGCAGCACTCTCAGCTGGGCCGATTTGCCGGGCTGAACTGCTGAGGGGGGGAGGCAGGCAACCTCACTAAGTAGCTACTGGCTCCCACTGCTGTCCGGTTAAATCGCGAATAGATTCAATTGGTTGTTGATGGTGATGCTGTCGGAACTGGAGTCGCTGCTCGGAAAGGCTTGCTGCAAGGGCATCTTCTCGAAAAGCGTGACCGACAATATCTGTAGCAAAGTGTAGAGCGAG
>CAMBRI010000016.1 GCA_945870205.1 Sulfuritalea hydrogenivorans sk43H
CGCTATCCCCCGCAGGGCATTCGAGGCGTCGGCACCTCTCTGGCGCGCGCCGCACATTGGGGCGGCATCAAGGATTACGCCTTGAAAGCCAACGAGGAAATCTGTCTGATCGTGCAGATCGAAACCCGCGAAGGTCTGGCGAATCTGGAGGCAATACTGGCCGTGGACGGTGTCGATGGCGCGTTCGTCGGTCCGGCTGACCTCGCGGCGTCGATGGGCCACCTCGGCGACGCGAGGCACTCCGAGGTGAGGGCCGCCATTGAAGATGCACTTTCACGTATCTCGGCTACGGGCAAGGGAGCCGGCGTGTTCGTAACCGACACCGACCTGGCGGAACGTTACCGCGCCTGCGGCGCCAGCTTCATCGCCGTCGGCGGCGACACCTCGTTGCTGCGCAACGCGGCGGTGAAATTGGTGGCGTCCTTTCACGGCTGATTGAACTCAGGCAGGCGCCGCTTCGGTTTTTAATGTGAAACAACTCATTCGGAGCGAGGTGTGACAGTCGAGCGCGGCGAGCCGACTGGTAGCCCCGCCCTGGGGCGGGGATAGGGGTGGGGGGCCTTCAATTCGCCTGTCGCGTGTTTCATCCCCGGCGGGTGGCCCTTGCTGCCATGAGCGTTAGGGCGTGCTGACTCCCTTGCCGTGGATGAGTTGATGCAGTAGCATCAACTCATCACATTTCTGGATTGCCCTTATGCGCACTACGCTCGATATCGAAGACGATGTGCTTGTTGCCACCAAGGAGCTTGCGCGGCGCGGTGGTACGACCGCCGGGCGGGTCATTTCCGCCCTGGTGCGGCAGGCACTGACGCAGTCCGCCGGATCTGCAGCCGGCAGCGCGAGGGAACCGGCGGCAGTCTATGGCTTCCGCCCGTTTCCGTCGCGCGGTGGCGTGCTAAGTAACGAGCAGGTCGATAAGCTGCGCGACGAAGAAGGCGCCTGATGCGGGCCTTGCTCGACGTCAATGTGCTAATCGCCTTGCTCGACAGCGACCATGTGCATCATGCGCGGGCCACGTCGTGGTTGAAGCAAAATATCAGGCACGGCTGGGCGTCCTGCCCGCTGACCCAGAATGGTTGCATCCGCATCATGTCGCAGCACGGCTACCCGAACGCGTTGCCGGCGGCCGCGGTGGCCGCGCGTCTGGCTGCGGCAACGGCGACAAGTCATCACGTTTTTTGGCCGGATGCGGTCAGCATGCTCGAGGCCGGACGGATTGCATGGAGTGCCGTGCTCGGCTCCCGCCAGGTGACCGACGTCTATCTGCTGGCGCTGGCCGTGGAACAACTCGGGTGCCTGGTGACTCTGGATCGCGCGGTACCGCTGAAGGTGGTTTCTGGTTCGAAGGCAAGTCATCTTGTCGTGATCTGATCGTCGCCCGGTGCTACCGCAGCGCATCCCAATGCGGCAAAATCCGTCCCTGCCCTGAAACATTGAGAACCCTCCAATGAAAAATTCCGAACTGCTGCGCGACACATGTCTGATCAACGGTGAATGGATAGCGGCCAGTGGCGCCCGCATCGACGTTCGCAACCCGGCAACGGGTGATCTGGTCGGAACGGTGCCCAGCTTCGGCGCAGTCGAAACGCGCCGTGCGATCGATGCCGCACAGGCGGCATTCCATCCGTGGCGGGCCAAGACAGCGGCGGAGCGGGCGAAGATCCTCAGGCGCTGGTTCGAACTGATGATGGAAAACCAGGAGGACCTGGCGCGGCTGATGACGCTCGAGCAGGGCAAGCCGCTGGCCGAGGCGCGCGGCGAGATCGCCTACGCCGCTTCCTTCATCGAGTGGTTCGCCGAGGAGGCACGGCGCGTGTATGGCGAGGTGATTCCGTCTCCGCTGCCGGACCGCCGCCTGATCGTGCTGAAGCAGCCGGTCGGCGTTTGCGCGGCGATCACGCCGTGGAATTTTCCGGCGGCGATGATTACGCGCAAGGTGGCGCCGGCGCTGGCCGCGGGCTGCACCATGGTGGTCAAGCCCGCCGAGCAGACGCCGCTTTCCGCCCTGGCGCTGGCCTGGCTCGGCCAGCAGGCCGGCATTCCGCCGGGCGTGCTGAATATCGTGACCGGTGAGCCGGTCGCCATCGGCGGCGAACTGACCTCGAATCCGAAGGTGCTGAAGTTGTCCTTCACCGGCTCAACGGAAGTAGGTCGATTGCTGATGGCGCAGTGCGCGCCGACCATCAAGAAAATGTCGCTGGAGCTCGGCGGCAATGCTCCTTTCATCGTCTTCGACGATGCAGATATCGACGCCGCAGTGGCCGGGGCGATGCTGTCCAAATATCGCAACACGGGGCAGACCTGCGTGTGTGCCAATCGTTTTCTGGTGCAGGAGGGCGTGGTCGGCGAGTTTGCACGGAAACTCGCCGTTGCCGTCGCGGGCCTCAAGGTCGGCAGCGGCTTCGAGGAGGGTGTCACGCAAGGTCCGCTGATCGATGGCGCCGGGTTGGCCAAGGTCGAGGAACTGCTGGCCGATGCCTTGGCGCAGGGTGCGCAGGTGCTGTGCGGTGGCAAGCGCCACGCCCGTGGCGGCACCTTTTTCGAACCGACAGTGCTGACTGGCGCCACGCCGGCGATGCGCCTGGCGCGCGAGGAGATCTTTGGCCCGGTGGCGCCGATTTTCAGCTTTCGCGATGAAGCCGAGGCAGTGCGCCTGGCCAATGACACCGAGTTCGGCCTGGCCGCCTATTTCTACAGCCGCGATATTGCACGCGCCTGGCGCGTCGGCGAGGCGCTGGACTACGGTATGGTCGGCATCAATTCCGGCATGATCTCCAACGAGGTGGCACCCTTCGGCGGCGTCAAGCAGTCGGGCCTTGGCCGTGAAGGTTCGCGTCACGGGATCGAGGAGTACCTCGAAATCAAGTACCTGGCGATGGCAGGGCTGTAAGGATCACGTCACGGTGAGGGTGCTACCATCGCGTTCCCCCTGACCGGCTACGCATCATGATCCCCATCGAAATCCTGCTCGCCTTTCTCGCCGCCTCGGCGCTCGTCACGATCGCCCCCGGTCCCGACAACCTGATGGTGCTGTCGGTGGGCATCAGTCGCGGCCGCTCGGCTGGAATCGGCTTCGGCCTGGGCTGTGCACTGGGCTGTTTCGTCCATACGCTGTGGGCGACGCTGGGCATAGGTGCCGTGGTGATGGCGTCCGAGGCGACTTTCACCACCCTGAAAATGGCCGGTGCCGCGTATCTGGTCTATATCGGTATCATGGCCTGGCGCTATGCCGGCAAGCTGGCGCCGATCAAGCTCGACGATGGCAGCGCAGAGCCCATGGGCGCCCATGTCCGGCGCGGCTTTATCGCCAACGTGATCAATCCCAAGGTGGCCCTGTTCTTCATTGCCTTCCTGCCGCAATTCGTCGATCAGGCGCGTGGCGACGTGTGGCCGCAGATGCTGCTGCTGGGCGCCTTGTTCGCGGCGCAAACAGTGGTGATTTTCGGCAGCCTGGGCTGGTTCGCTGGCAGCATCGGTGTACGTTTGCAACAGCAGCCGGGGCTTGCGGTCTGGCTCGATCGCTGCGCGGGGACGATCTTCTTCGCGCTGGCGCTGCATCTGGCCACCGCCGGCCGTTGAGAGGCCTTGGTCCGGCGTCTTCCCGTCATTCGAGTCGAGCCGGAATGCTCAAGGCCTGTCGCGCTGCACGACAAGGGAGGATCTCGCAGCGGACGGCTGGGGCTTTCCTTGCCACTGCCTTCCTGCATCCCCTAAAATCAGGCTTCGGGCGGTCGGACAGGCACGATCGGGGAGACAGATCATGAAAAGACAGGGATGCCGGGCACTGATCCGGCTGCTCAGCATTGCCACGCTGCTGGCGCCCGGCGCCGCGGTGGCCGGCGAGCAGGCCGAACGCGCCATGGCTGCGGTAAAGGGCCTGATTGCCTCGGGTGAAGTGCGTCCCGATGCCATCATCAAGGTTGCCTTCAAATCGGGAAACATTGCCGCCTTGCTGGGACCGGACCTCGAACTGCAAAAGGAGTGGGAGCAAAGCAGCGGTATCAGGATCTCGGCGCGGGTGATTCCGCAGCAGCCGGCCTTGCTCAACCTGAAGGCGAATCCCGACATCGACCTGACAGTGGCTCGCACCAATGAATTTCCCGACCTGCTGGATCAGGGACTGGTCGAGGATCTGGCACCGCTGATCAAGCAATTCGGCTTTCAGGTCGACGGCATGCCGCCGCAGGGCTATATCCGGCCGCGCTTGCAGGGCTACTTTGGCGACAAACTGGTGGCGATCCCCGCCGATGGTGATGTCATCATCATGTATCTGCGTCGCGACCTGATGGAAAGCCCCGACGAGCAGGCGGCGTTTCGCAAGGCCTACAAGCGCGAGCTCACGGTGCCCAGAACCTGGCAGGAATACGACCAGCTGGTGAGCTTCTTTCATCGGCCCGGAAAGGGGCTGTATGGGGTTGCCGAGCAGCGCGAACGGGCCGGCGGCTGGATGTTCTGGCTGCCTCGTTACCTGTCCCAGGCCGCGCCCTACAGCAGGCTGTTCGACGACAAATTGCGGCCGTTGATCGATTCGCCGGCGGGCATCGCCGCCACCGAGAGTTACGTGCATACCGTGCGTCATTCGCCGCCGGAGATTCTTGCCGACGGCAGCGACTACAGCTATACCTTGCCGCTGTTCATGCAAGGCAAGGTTTTCGCATCGGTGTTTACGATTGCAGGCGCCAAGCTGCTGAATTCGGTCGGGTCGACGGTGCGCGGCAAGTTCATCGCGGTTCCGATTCCCGGCAACCGGGTCGGCGAGCGGATCATTCGCCAGAACGTGCCGATCTATGGCAACAACATGGTTGTTTCCAGTCGAGGCACGCAGCGCAAGTTGGCCTTTTTGCTCACCATGTGGTTGACCGATCCGGACAACTCGCTGCGCACCGTGGGCGTCAAGGGCGGATTCACCGATCCGTTTCGCTGGCATCACATCAAGGACAAGCGCATCCGGGAACTTTACACGCCCGAGGCGCTGGCGGTATTCAGCAAGGAATGGGCGGTTGCGCTGCCGCCCGGGACCGGTCTGCCGGGCGATGGCGAGTATCTCGATGCACTCGACCACAATCTCTGGCTGGCGGCGAGCGGCAAGCAGACCGCTGCCGAAGCGATGCGGCGCACGGCCCAGGAATGGGAGAAGATCACCCAGCTTCGAGGTCGTGACAAACAACTGCCGTGGCTAAAGATATTCAATGCGGGATTCGTCGCCAGCGTCTCCGGTGAGCGGCCCGTCAAGTAGGTCGCCCCGGCACAAGTCATGAAACTTCCTGCACGTTTTGGTCTGCTGCAGCAACTGCTTACCGGTTTTGCCGTTGGCGGTGCGCTGGTCGCACTCGTGATTTTCGCAGGCGACCAGATGCTCGACCGATCTTCGGAGCGGCTGGTCGCCACGCTCGAACGACACGTGCGCCCTCTGGCCCGCATGCACACTCTCCAGTCGCGCTTTGGTGCTTTGCGCAATCTGGAACTCGAACTGGGACATTCGGACGACGTGTTCGCCTTGCAGACCCAGGTCACGCGCCTGCGCCGCGAAATCACGGCGGTCGACGCCGAGATCAACAAGTTCTCCGTCGGGCTCGGCGCTGAGGCGCCTGTAGAAGCCATGCGGCTTGCCGGCCATTGGCGCGACTATCGCTCCCGTTTGGACCAGCAGGCCCGTTTGGCGGGCGAGATGGACCTTGCCGGCGTGCGCCGGATCACCGCGGCGGGTTCGCACATCCCCTTCCTTTCGATCCAGGCCGTACTGACCGATGTTGCCGCGCAGACGGAAGGCGCCGCGGATGCCGCGTACCTGAAGGCCGTCGAGGAACAGGGCAGGCAGCGGCGGGAATTCCTTCGACTCGTGATGATTGGCGCACTCGTGATGTTTGCCGGTCTGGCGTACTCGGGCCGTACCATCGTGCGCCGCATCGGCATCTTGCGCCAACATGCACAGCAACTGGCGGCGGGAGAAGTCAGCGGACAGATTGCGATCGCGCGTCACGACGAAATCGGCGATCTGGCCGCCGTATTCGAGGCCATGCGACAACAGGTGCTGACGCGTGAGGCAGCCCTGCGCGGCGCGCAGCAGGCGCTGGAGCAGCGTGTCGAGGAGCGCACGATTGACCTCCATCGCGCCAATCGCCGCCTGGTTCGCTTCTCGCAGGTGGTCGAACAGAATCCCGTTGGCATCCTGGTGGCGCGCATCGGAGGCGGGGTCGAATTTGCCAATCCGGCCTATATGCGCATCACGGGTCAGTCGGAAGAGGATGTGATCGGACGTCCTCTGGCCGACGTTCTGCATACCGCCGACCCGCTCGATGCCGACAACGCCTTGCGGGTGGCGAGCGGCGGCGCCATTTGGGAGGTCGAGCAACCCAGCCGGCGCGGCGCCGATGCCTACTGGGAGCGCTTGCGGCTGGGAGTCGTGCGCAACGAACAGCGCCAGGCCACCCACTTGCTGTTGTCGCGCGAGGACATCACCCAGCAGCGGCAGCAAATGGAAAAGATTACCTACCAGGCACATTACGACATCCTGACCGGCCTGCCCAACCGGGTGCTCGGCAATGACCGCCTGGTGCAGGCGATCAACCGCTCGCGACGAGACGGCGGCAAGGCAGTGGCGATGTACATCGACCTCGACAATTTCAAGGAAGTCAACGACACGCTGGGCCATTCCGTCGGCGACATGCTGCTGCGCCTGGTGGCGCAGCGCCTGGTCGAGTCGATTCGCGGCGAGGATGTCGTGGCGCGGCTGGGAGGTGACGAATTTCTGGTGGTGGCCAGCGGCCTTACCCACGGTGACGAAGCCGCCGCGATTGCCGAGAAGATCCTTGCTGCCTTTTCCGTGCCCTTCCGGATCGACGAACGCGAACTGGTCACGTCGCCCAGCATCGGCGTTGCGGTCTATCCCGACGACGGTACCGAGCCGATGGTATTGATGCGCAACGCCGACCTGGCCATGTACGAAGCCAAGGACTCGGGGCGCAACATGTATCGCTTCTACAACCGCTCGATCCACGATCTTTCACTGCAGCGACTCGAAATTGGGCGTTGCCTGCGCGGTGCGCTGGAGCGCCAGGAACTGCATGTGGTCTACCATCCGCTGGTTCAGGCGGATAGCGGGACGATCATCGGCGCTGAAGCCCTGTTGCGCTGGACCAGTCCGGAACTGGGCGTCGTGGAGCCTGCGACTTTCATCCCTGTGGCGGAACAGAATGGCTTGATCGTCGATCTGGGACGCTGGGTGCTGCGCGAAGCCTGCGCCACCCTGGCGCGCTGGCGTCTGGATCAGATCGGTTTTGTCATGGCGGTGAATGTTTCGCCCAGACAATTCCGCACCAGCGGCTTTGTCGCCATGGTCAAGGAATGCCTCGACGAATTCCACGTGCCGCCGCAGCAACTCGAAATTGAGATCACCGAGGGCCTGCTGCTGCGCAACCAGGGCGAAGTAAAAATCATCCTTGACGAATTACACGCGCTTGGCGTGCGGCTATCCATGGATGACTTCGGTACCGGCTATTCCTCGCTAAGCTACCTGCGCGAGTTCCCGTTCCATACCGTGAAAATCGATCGCAGTTTCATTCACGATGTCTCGGAAGACCGGAGTGATCGCGCCCTGGTCATCGCTGCGGTGCGCATGGCCCAGGCTCTGGGCCTGCAGATCATCGCCGAAGGCGTCGAGACCGACGAGCAGTGGTCATTCCTTGCTGCGCAGGACTGCGACATCCTGCAAGGCTTCCGCTTCGGCATGCCGGTGACCGAAAGCAATTTCGGCAAGACCTGGGTCAATGCACGGGTAACCAGGCCAGAAGCGGAAGGACAGTCGACCAGCGTGCCTTTCATCCCGATCTGATTCTTCCTCAGACGCCATCAAACGGGCGTTGTGCTTTATGATTGAAGGATTCGACCAAGCGCCGTACGAGCGTTGACACGCAGGGAGATAATGATGTTGCCGAAGGCTCTGAGCAAGGCGCTGGCTGCCGCGCTGACGCTGCTTTGCGCGTTTTCCGTTGCTGCACAGACCCTGCAGATTTCGGTCAGTGTGCCGGGGCCGGGTGCTGCTTCCTACCTGCCGGTTGCTCTGATTTCGAAAATCGGCGCCGATCGGGCCGAGGGTGCCCAGGTCAGGGTGCAGTATGTTTCCGGCGGCGGGGTGGCCGCCCAGGAAATGCTGTCGAACAACACCGAGTTCGCCGTGTTCGGGCTGCCCGCCGCAATGACGTCCCGGCTCAAGGATTCGCGCGTTGTCGCCCTGGCGGCGATCAATGACCTGCCGCTCTATGTGCTGCTGGTGCGCAGCGGCCTGCAGGGAAAAGTCAAATCGGTAGCGGACCTCAAGGGCCGCGTGATCGGCGTGCACAGCAATTCGATCACGACCAAGACCAATTCGCACATCGTCATGGAGTTGCTGCTGAGGAATGCGGGCGTGGCGCCGGACAGCGTCCGTTTCGTCTCGGTGGGCCAGCGCTGGTCTTCCGAGGCGGCGATGCTCGCCGACGGTTCGGCCGATGCCATCATGGGCGACGAGCCGCATGCCTCGCGCATGGTGGCGGACAATGCCGCCTTCCAGCTTGTGCACCTGGGTGATCCGCAGACGTCTAGCAGCATCCAGGGCGGCGCCTTTCTGCGTGGTGCCCTAGTCGGCCGGCAGGACCGGATCGACCAGGATCCGAAGAAGGCCGCGGCCATGGTCAGGATAATCCGACGCACCCTTGAATGGATGGCCAGCCACACGCCCGAGGAAGTGATCGACATGGCCGGCATAGATGATCCGGTGGAGCGTAAATACATGCTGGCGACCATGCGCAAATATCCGCGACAGTACAGCAAGGACGGAAAGTTCTCCACGCGCCAGTTGCAGGACACCGAGCTTTTTTTTCGCAAATCTCAGGCCGGCAATAGCGCGGCGCAAACCCTCAAGGTGGAATCGATGATCATCGACCGCTTTGCCGGGCGCAAGGACTGAGGTTCATGCCGGAATCGCTGCGCCATCCGCTGACCCGGCAGATTGCCGTGCGCCTCGCGCTGGCGCTGCTGGTGACCATCCTGACGACCGTCGCGCTGGCGGTATGGTTCTATGCCCAGGCCAACCAGCGCTTTCTCGAAAAGCATATTCGTCAGGCTGAGAAGTACTATGGCAGCGCTCTGGCGCTACAGGAGGTCGAGTGGGAGCGCGGCGCCTACAACTTCAAGGCCCGGCTCGAGTACTCGCGCGTGCTGGAGGATAGAGCCGGGCGTCAGGCCCGGCTCAGCAATTTCATCACCGCGCAAGGCGGCGTGCCCGACTATCCGATGGTCGTCGTCCTCGATCACGAGGGCAATCGCCTGAATACGTTTGCCTACGCCCAGGGTCGCATTCCGCCGGCGGTCTTCGATATCGGCGACTCCGGCTGGGCGTATGACGAAACCGAAAACCGGCTTTACCGGGCATTTCGCCAGCAGGTCTGGCTGGGTGCGGGGCAGAATGGGACATTGATCACCTTTCGCCCCGTCGATCATGCGGTGCTCGGCGCTCTGGCCTATCCCGAGACGCAACTGGTGGCCTTGTGGCACAAGCGCCCGGTGGCCAGTTCGCGCGGCGATGACGGCCTGGAGTCGATCGGACCTGAACACACTGCCGGTGTAGGCGTGAGCCAGAGTCTGCTGCCGTGGAGTCAGGCGCAACCGGACAACCCTCGAGTGCTGCTGCGGATTAATCCCGACGAACCGTTTACGTTTGCCGAACTGGCTCAACCATTGGGATTGGGCGCACTAGTGTTTGCGCTGGCCACCTGGATCACTCTTGGCCTGTGGGCGACCAGCCTTGTGCGCCGCGTGCTTGCCTTGCGCGCGGCACACCAGGAATTCGCGGGCGCGCGCGACGCCTCACCGCGGGTGATTTCGGCTCTGAACGACGCGCAACCCGACCGGGGCGACGAACTCGCCGATCTTGCGCGCTCCCTGCGAGACATGATGGCGGATGTCGCCCAGCACGAGGGCGAGTTGCAGAGCGCCACGGAGGTACTGCACCAGAGCGAAGAGCGCTATCGCTTTCTGGTGGAGGGGGCGCGGGTTGTCGCCTGGGAGTTCTCGGCGGCGGCGGCGCGCTTCAGCTATGTGTCGCCGAGGGCCGAAGACTTGCTTGGTTACCCGGTCAAGGACTGGCTGCAGCCGGGCTTCATCGATTTGCATGTGCATCCGGACGACATGGGGCGCGTCGCCGAAGCGCGTTCACTGGCGCTCGGCACGGGTTCCGGTTGCTCGCTCGACTATCGTCTGCGCCATCGTGACGGGCATTTCATCTGGGTACATCACCTGTCCGCCGCTGCCGCTAGCACCGATCCGCAGGCCAATTCGATGATACGCGGCATCCTGCTCGACATCAGCGAACGCAAACAACTCGAACAGCGTCTGGCACTGGCCGGTCTGGTGTTCGAAACGGCGAGCGAAGGCATCATGCTGACCGATGCGCAGAACCGCATCATTTCGGTCAACCCGGCCTTCGAGGCCATTACCGGTTATAGCGGCAACGAGGTGATGGGCAAGGATCCCAAGCTGCTCAATGCCGGATTGCAGACGGCCGATCACTACCAGGCGATGTGGCAGGGACTGCAGCAGGACGATTGCTGGGAGGGCGACGTGTGGAACCGGCGCAAATCGGGCGAATCGTTTGCGCAGCGGCTTTCGGTGTCGATCATCCGCGACGAGTGGGGCCATATCAAGAGCCATCTGGCGATGTTCAGCGACGTCACGACACAGAAGCGGCAGGCCGAGGAAATCGAGCACCAGGCCGCCCACGATGCGCTGACCGGCCTGCCCAATCGGCGCCTGCTCGCCGACCGCATGACGCAGGCCATCGCGCGCGCGCAGCGTCAGAGCGGGCGAGTTGGAATCATGATGCTTGATCTGGACGGCTTCAAGCACATCAACGACACGCTCGGCCATCGTGTCGGCGATCTGCTGCTGATCGATACGGCGCGCCGCCTGGCCCATTGCGTGCGCGAATCGGATACCGTGGCGCGGGTCGGCGGCGACGAATTCATGGTGGTACTGCCGGAAATTCAGGGTCAGAACGACCTTCAGGCCCTGGCGGTGAAAATCCTCGACCACCTCGGTGAGCCCTTCAATATCGAGGGCAAGGAACTCTTCATCTCGGCCAGCATTGGCCTTACCTTGTATCCCAATGATGGAGATACGCCAGAGGTACTACTGGCCCATGCCGACACCGCGATGTATCGGGCCAAGTACGACGGCAAGGACACCTACCGCTTTTTCACGGCGCAGATGCACGAACATGCGCTGGCGCGGTTGCAACTGGAAGATGCCTTGCGCCGCGGACTGCGCGATGGGGAGTTCGTGCTCCATTTCCAGCCGGTGTTCGAACTGGCGAGCGGGCGCATGGCGAAGGCCGAAGCGCTCATTCGCTGGCAGGATCCTCAGCGCGGACTGATCGATCCGATCGACTTCATTCCGGTCGCCGAGGACACCGGGTTGATCGTGTCGATCGGCGCCTGGGTCGTAAAAGCCGCCGCCGCACAGGCGGCGCAATGGCGCGACCTGGCGCCGGTGGATTTTCGCATCGGCGTCAATCTGTCGGCCCAGCAGTTTCAGCGCGCCGACTGCGTCGGCTTGTGGCGCGACGCCCTGGCAGAGCAGGGTGCCAAGGCAAGCCAGTTCGTGGTCGAGATCACGGAGAGCCTGTTCATCGACGATCAGGGTGATGCCCGCTACCAGCTCAACGAGATCAAGGCGCTTGGCATCCAGGTCGCGATCGATGACTTCGGTACCGGCTTTTCATCGCTGAGTTATCTGAAACGCTTTCCGGTCGACACCCTGAAAATCGACCAGTCGTTTGTCGCTGGCATTCCGGATGATCCGGAGGACACGGCACTGGTCGAGGCGATCGTCTCGATGAGCCGTGCGCTGAGCCTGCAGGTCGTTGCCGAAGGGATCGAAACCGAAGCCCAGCGCAGCTTTCTTGCCGGTCTTGGCTGCCAGTACGGGCAGGGCTACTTATTCGGCCGCGCCTTGCCGGCGGCCGAGTTTGCGAAACTCTTCCTGCGCGGCTAGCCGGCCATGCGCGCCCCGGGCGATGGTGCCCCGGGCCGGCCCGGCATCGGCCGGCAAGCACAGAGCTACCCCGCGCCGGTGCCGACCGCCGAAAAGTCAGCTGCCGCAGCGGGCCAACAGCGCCTACAATCCCGCAGTCACTTGCGCTCAGTCGTTCTGCGCCGGGCGGACACCACATAAAAAACAGGAGGAAACATGAAGGCAAGAAAACTCGCATGGGTTCAGACCATTGCACTGGTTCTGGCGGCAGGGTCGGCCTGGGCCGACATCACCATCGGCGTCAGCGTATCGGCCACCGGCCCGGCAGCGTCGCTGGGCATCCCGGAAAAACAGACCTTCGCGCTGCTGCCGCAGACGGTGGGTGGTGAAAAGGTCAAATACATTGTGCTCGACGATGCCACCGACCCCAGCACGGCGGTTAAGAATGCGCGCAAGTTTACCGGCGAGGACAAGGTGGATGCGATCATCGGCTCGACCGCGACCCCCACCTCGATGGCGATTCTGGAAGTGGCGTTTGAAACAAAGACTCCGCAGATAGCCATGGCGCCGCTGCCGCCGGCCGGCGACAAGGCGCCCTGGGTATTCACCACGCCACAGAACTTTACCCAGATGGCCATTGCGATTGCCGCGCACATGGCGGCCAACAACGTCAAGACCATCGGCTTCATCGGCTACGCCGATCCCTACGGCCAGCTCTGGCTGAAGGCGATCCAGGGTGCGGCCGAGGCCAAGGGCATCAAGATCACGGCGTCGGAGGCCTACCAGCGTGCCGATACCAGCGTTACCGGGCAGGCGCTCAAACTGCTTGCGGCAAACCCCGACGCGATCCTGATTGCGGGTTCCGGCACGCCCGCCGTGCTGCCACAATCGACGCTGATCGAGCGCGGCTACAAGGGCAAGTTCTACCAGACGCACGGCATTGCCAACCGCGACTTCCTGCGTGTCGGCGGCAAGAATGTCGAGGGCACGATATTCCCGGTCGGCCCGATGCTCCTGGCCGAGCAGTTGGCCGACAGCCATCCGTCGAAGAAGGCGGCGCTGGAGTACATCAAGGTGTATGAAGCGGCGCACGGTGCCAACAGCCGCTCGACCTTTGGCGGTCATGGCTGGGACGCCTATCTGCTGCTGAATCGTGCCGTACCGGAAGCGCTGAAGAAAGCCAAGCCCGGCACGGTCGAGTTTCGCATCGCCTTGCGCGAGTCGTTGGAGAACGTCAAGGAACTTCCCGGAGTTCACGGCGTATTCAACATGTCGGCCAAGGATCACAACGGCTTCGACGGCCGTGCCGCCGTCATGGCCACCATCGAAAATGGTGACTGGAAACTGCTCAAGTAGGCCTCATGCACTCCATCGACCTCGCCGCGTGAGCGGGCGAGGTCGATAGTTGCGGGCGGCTCTCTCAGCCGCGCGTGTTGGACTGTGTAGCAAACTCCGCCAGTTCTATCCTTGCCGCGGGCTTCCAGCCTTTCTTGCGGTGTTCGGCGACGACATTCGTGAAGACGCCGCCACGGACAAAGAAACGCGCCGTGAGGCGCATGAAGCGCGGTTTGGTGGCGCTGGCGAGTTCGTCGAGGATGCGGTTGGCGACATCTTCGTGGAAATGCCCCTCGTCGCGAAAGCTCCAGATGTAGAGCTTGAGACTTTTCAGTTCGACGCAGACCCGGTCGGGTATGTAGTCCAGCGTCAGCACCGCGAAGTCCGGCTGCCCGGTCTTGGGGCAGAGGCAGGTGAATTCCGGGATCTCCATGTGGATCTGGTAATCCCGGTGCGGCGCAGGATTGGCGAAGGTTTCCAGCGACTTGGCGCGGGTCGGTTTTGCGGTCTTTGGCATGCTGTGTCGCACAGGGTAAGAGGGGCGGGACAGATTATAATGGCGCGGCTTCAGAGACGTGTCTTTGCCATCATCTTTCCGGTTCATCCCTCGTGCGTTTAAACAAGCTGAAACTGTCGGGCTTCAAGTCCTTTGTCGAGCCCACCACCGTGCTTTTCCCCGGTCAACTGGCGGGCGTGGTCGGCCCCAACGGCTGCGGAAAATCGAACATCATCGATGCGGTGCGCTGGGTACTGGGCGAATCCAAGGCCTCAGAGCTGCGCGGAGAATCGATCCAGGACGTCATTTTCAAGGGCTCAGGCAATCGCAAGCCAGTCAGCCGCGCCAGCGTAGAGCTGTATTTCGACAACGCGCAAGGCCGTGCTGCCGGGCAGTGGAGCCAGTACGCCGAAATCACGGTCAAGCGCGTACTCGACCGCGAAGGCAATTCCAGCTACTACATCAACAACCTGCACGTGCGGCGGCGCGACGTGATCGACCTCTTCCTCGGTACCGGCCTTGGGCCGCGCGCCTACGCCATCATCGGTCAGGGCATGATTTCCCGTATCGTCGAGGCCAAACCCGACGAACTGCGTTTTTTCCTCGAAGAAGCGGCCGGCGTCACCAAGTACAAGGAACGCCGCAAGGAAACCGAACACCGTCTTGAGGACGCGCGCGAAAACATCGCACGGGTCGATGACATTCGCAACGAACTGGAAACGCAGGTCAGCCACTTGCAGGCGCAGGCGACGGTGGCACAGCAGTACCGTGGCCTGCACGAGCAGGTGTCACGCAAGCAGACCCTGCTCTGGCTGAAGAAGCGCAACGATGCCAGGCAAGACAGCCGGCGTCTGGCAGGCCAGGTGGACGAAGCGGTCAACCGGGTCGAAGGCGAGACCGCCCAATTGCGAGAGATCGAAGCGCGCGTCGAACATGCGCGCGAGAGTCATTATTCCGCGTCCGACGCCCTGCACGCGGCACAGGCCGAGATGTTCGCCGCCAATACCGAGGTCAGTCGCCTCGAATCCGAGATCGGGCATTTGCGCGATTCGCGCTCGCGGCTGGAGCTGCGCCTCAACCAGTTGGGCGCCGAGGAAACACATTGGCGTGGCCAGCAGGGCCAGCTTGTCGCGGATGAAGCGCGCTGGACTTCCTTGCTGGACATTTCCCGCAGCCGCGCGGCAACGGCGACAGCGCGGCACGACGAAGCGGCGGCGCGCCTGCCCGACGCCGAAGATGCCGTGCAGCTTGCCGGCACCGACGTCACCGAAGCACGCCGTGCCTTGAGCGATGCCGAGCAGGCCTTGCGACTGGCCGAGGCCGACCGCGGACACGCTCAGCGCGCGCTGGAAAATCTGGCACAGCGTCGTGGCCGGCTGGAGCAGGATCGCCAGGCTCTGGGCGCACCCGACCCGGCCTTGCTCGCCGCATCACAGGAAGCCGAGCAGCGTGCCGAGGCGGCGCTGGACGCGGCGCAAAAGCATCTCGCCACGCTTCAGGCCGCCGTGCCGGTGGCCGAGGCAGGTCTGCGCGCGGCCCGCGAAGCCTTGCAGGCGGCCCACCGCAGCCTGACCGAAACCCGTGCCCGGCATGATGCGCTGGCGCATTTACAGGCCAAAGTGGCGCAAAGCGGCGAGATCGGCGACTGGATCAAGGCCCACCAGCTGGCGGATGCGAAGCCTTTGTGGCAGTCGATCCAGGTTGAGGCCGGCTGGGAAACCGCCGTCGAAGCCGTGCTGCGCGAGCGTTTTTCGGCGCTGAGCGCTGATTCAGATGTGCTGCGTGCCGCGCTTGCCGCGCCACCGCCGGCGATTCTTTCACTGGCCCTGGCGCGCGACACCGGGACGGCAACGGTGGTGGCCGGAAGCCTGCGCAGCAAGGTACGCTGCAACGATTCGCGCTGGTCCGCCGTGCTCGACGAATGCTTGGCCGGTGTATCGACCACCGATGATCTGGCCGCCAGCTTGCCTCTGGCTGCGGGCTGCCAGGTATCGCGCGCCGGGCACCTGCTGACACCTGCGGGCCTGACTCTCTACGTGCCGGACGCCAAGACCCACGGCGTCATTGAGCGCCAGCGCGAGATCGATGAACTGGCCGGTTTGCTCGCCGAGCGAAGCGAAGCCGAAGATGTGGCACGCGAAGTTCAGCGCGCGGCCGAGCAGCAACTGGCCGATGCCCAGGGTCAGCTCAGCGTGGCGCGACGGGCCATGCAGGAGGCACAACAGGCCTCCCATGCGACTCAGGTCGAGGCGCTTAAACTGACTCAGGCGCAAGCCCGCTTCGACGAACGCTCCTCACAAATCGACCGCGATCTGGCCGAACTGCTGCGCCAGGATGAAACCGAGCTGGCCCGTCGCGAGCGCGCCGAGGCCGAAGGCGACCTGCAGCGCGAGCGCCAGGGCGAGGTGCGCGAACGCCTGGAGCAGGCGCTTGAGTTGCATCGGCAAAAGGACGCGGCCTTGCGCGAGGCCCGCGCACTGGAAATCCAGTTGGGGCGAGAAGCCCAGGAAGCCGGCTTTTCTGAGCGCGAATGCCTGTCCAAGCTGGAAGACAATGCACGCGCCGGAGCGACGGCAGGCAGCCAGTTGCAACGTGTCGAAGCGGAAACCGCAGCGGCACGCGCCGAAGTGGCGGGCATCAGCGACGCCGTTTTGCAGGAGCAATTGCACGCCGCACTGGATGCAAAGCAGGGTCAGGAGGGTTTGCTTGCCGAGCGCCGCAATGTGCTGGAAACGGCTGCCGGCGAATTGCGCAGCCTCGACGAACAGCGTCTCAGGCTGGAACAGGGCGTGGTGCCGCTGCGCGACAAGATCAACGACCTTCGGCTCAAGGCGCAGGCCGCGCAGATCAACGAAGAGCAGTTCCGCGAACGCCTGGCCGAGGTGCAAGTGGTCACCGATGACGACGAACTGCCTTTCGCCGAAGAACTGGCCGCCAGCGGGGCCGAACGGATCAAGGACAATGTCCTGCAGGGTGAAATCGTACGGCTCAACGCCGAAATCGAAGCCCTTGGTCCGGTCAATCTCGCCGCGCTGGAAGAACTGACCACGGCTTCCGAGCGCAAGGGCTTTCTCGACGCGCAATCGGCCGACCTCAACGAGGCCATCGGCACCCTGGAAGACGCCATCCGTCGCATCGACCGTGAAACGCGCGAGCAGTTGCAGGAGACCTATAACACGGTCAACACGCACTTCGGCACGCTGTTTCCGCAGCTCTTCGGTGGCGGTGAAGCGCGCCTGATTCTTACCGGCGACGAAATCCTCGATTCCGGCATCCAGATCATGGCGCAGCCACCGGGCAAGAAGAACACCACGATTCATTCGCTCTCCGGTGGCGAGAAGGCCCTGACGGCGATCGCCCTGGTGTTCGCGATATTCAATCTGAATCCGGCACCCTTCTGCATGCTCGATGAAGTGGATGCCCCACTTGACGATTCGAACACCGTGCGTTTCTGTGAAATGGTCAAACGCATGTCGGTGAACACCCAGTTCGTATTCATTTCGCACAACAAGATTGCCATGGAAATGGCCCAGCAACTGATCGGCGTGACCATGCAGGAGCAGGGCGTCTCACGCGTGGTCGAAGTCGATATCGAAGAGGCGCTGCGCCTTGCCCATGAGGAAGCGTAGCAAAGGTTCAGTGGCGACCGGTGCCGGAGTGGTCGGCGTCGGGCGCAGCGGCGGAAACCAAAAGGTGGCTTGAAGATGGCAATCAGCGAACTGCAAATCGCTTTGATCGGGGCCGGGGCGGCCGGAGTTGCTGCTGTCTGGGGCTATAACATCTGGCAGGATCGCCAGCACCGCAAGACAGCCGACAGGATATTCAAGGGTGGACACGGCGATGCCTTGCTGCCGGACGATCCGGTGCCGAGCGAAGATCCGGCGACGGATTCGGATAAGCGTCGTGAACCGTTGGAACGACTGGAGCCGCGTTTTTCAGACGAAACGCTGCATGACTTGCCTGAATCGGTCGCACAACCGCTTGAAGCTTCTGCCGCTGCCGACACCGTGATTGATCACGCCGGCGCTGACACCCTGCCGCCGGTAGAGGATGCCGGCCAGCCATTCTCCCTGCCCGCCGAATTTGCCGATGAGCTGGCGGATTGCGTGCTGCATCTGGCGGCCGTCGAAGCGGTTCCGGCGCCTGCCGTGCAGGCCATGCAGAATGTCTGGGCCAGCCAACTGACCAAGCCTGTGCGCTGGTTGGCGAAGAGCGATGTCGACGGTCGCTGGCAGGCAGTCGCTGTCGACGACGTGGGGCGTTACCGCGAGTGGGCCGTGGCCCTGCAACTGGCCGACCGTCGCGGCGCCGTTTCAGACGGGGAATTGGCCCGATTCTTCGACGGGGTGCAGCAGTTGGCGCAGCAGACGTCTGCCGCGCTGGAATTGCCGGGACGCGGCGAAACCGTGATCCGCGCCGCACATCTCGACGAGTTCTGCGCTTCGGTGGACATCCAGTTCGTGCTGCATGTGGTCGAAGCCTCGGGCGGCGTATTCGCCGGCACCAAGCTGCGCGGCGTGGCCGAGGCAGCGGGCCTGGTGCTGGAAGCCGATGGCGTTTTTCGCGCCCGTGACGAGCTTGGCGGAGAATTCTTTACCGTCGCCAATCTCGGTGCCGAGCGCCTGGATGCCGACTCGATCAAGTCATTGGCCACCCACGGCCTGACCTTGAGCCTGGATGTGCCGCGGGTGACGAATGGCACATTGGCCTTCGACCGCATGCTGGCAACTGCCCGCCAGCTCGCGGCGACTCTGGGCGGCGTGCTGGTCGATGCGCAGCGTGCGCCCCTGTCGGACGCCATGATCGCAGCGATTCGGGCCAAGACCGCCGAACTGCAGCAGCGCATGCACGATGGCAGCATCGTGCCTGGAAGTGCACGGGCCTTGCGGTTGTTTTCCTGATGTCCCTGCCGGCAGCGGCGATGGATGCGGCTCAGCGCGTGGCGGCCTTGTGCAGGGAAATCGAAGGCCACGAACACGCCTACTATGTCCTCGACCGGCCAAGCATCCCGGACGTCGAGTACGACAAGCTGTTCGCCGAGCTGCAGGCGCTGGAAGCGGCATACCCGGATCTGCTGACACCCGATTCGCCAACGCAGCGGGTTGGCGGCAAACCCCTGCCGGGATTTTCTCCGGTGCCGCATGCAGTGCCGATGCTGTCGATCCGCACCGAAACCGATACGGAGCCCAGTGGTGCCCGCGCCTTCGACGCCCGGGTGCGGCGTGAACTCGGCCTGGGCGAATCCGATCCGGCGATCGAGTATGCGGCTGAACTCAAGTTCGACGGGCTTGCCATCAACCTGCGCTATGCAAATGGAGTGTTGGTACAGGCGGCAACGCGCGGTGATGGCGAGACCGGCGAGGACGTAACGCAGAACATTCGCACCGTGCACTGCATTCCGCTGCGACTGCGCGGCGACGCTCCGCCATTGCTGGAAGTGCGCGGCGAAGTGTTCATGAGCCGTCCCGAGTTCGAGCGCTACAACGAGAAGCAGCGAGTACTTGGGCGCGCGACGCTGGTCAATCCGCGCAATGCGGCCGCGGGCAGCATCCGCCAGCTCGATCCAGCCATGGCTGCGGAGCGGTCGCTGTCATTTTATGCCTATGGCCTGGGTGAAGTCGGCGGCTGGGCATTGCCTGCGACGCATGGCGGCGTGCTCGACGCGCTGGCTGCCCGGGGCCTGCCGGTGTGCGAGCATCGTGCCGTGGTGACGGGGGCCGACGGCCTGATTGCCTTCCATTCGCGAATCCGCAAGGAGCGCGATGGCTTGCCCTTCGACATCGACGGCGTGGTGTACAAGGTGAACTCGCTGGCGTTGCAGCAGCGGCTCGGTTTCGTCACGCGTGAGCCGCGCTGGGCCGTGGCACACAAGTATCCCGCCGAGGAGGCGCTGACCACGGTGGAGGCAATCGAGGTGC
Organism: Sulfuritalea hydrogenivorans sk43H; assembly: GCA_945870205.1. GTDB lineage: Bacteria > Pseudomonadota > Gammaproteobacteria > Burkholderiales > Rhodocyclaceae > Sulfuritalea > Sulfuritalea hydrogenivorans_A. Next base: position 19,756 of record CAMBRI010000016.1, read on the forward strand.
AGGTTGGCCGCACCGGGGCGATTACGCCCGTAGCGCGCCTGGCGCCTGTCTTTGTTGGCGGCGTGACGGTGACCAATGCCACGCTGCACAACGAAGCGGAGGCGCGCCGCAAGGATGTGCGTATCGGTGACACGGTGATTGTGAGGCGCGCCGGTGATGTGATTCCGGAAGTCGTGTCGGTCATGCTGGAGCGACGGCCGACCAAAGACTTGTTTGGCGCCGAGCCGCTGCACGCTGCCTATGAATTGCCGAAAACCTGCCCGGTTTGCGGTTCGGCCATTGAGCGGCCGGAGGACGAGGCGATCGCCCGCTGCACTGGAGGCCTGTTCTGCCCGGCGCAGCGCAAGCAGGCCTTGTTGCATTTCGCCGGACGCCGCGCCATGGATATTGAAGGCCTGGGCGACAAACTGGTCGAGCAACTGGTCGATGGAGGCATCGTCAGGACGCCTGCGGATATTTACAAGCTCGGACTGCTGAAGATTGTCGCCTTGGAACGCATGGCCGAGAAATCCGCGGCCAACATTCTCGCCGCGATCGAAAAGAGCAAGGCGACGACCCTGGCGCGTTTCATTTTCGCACTCGGGATTCGCAATGTCGGCGAGGCGACGGCGAAGGATCTGGCGCGCCACTTCGGTAGTCTCGATGGCCTGATCACGGCAGATGCGGAACGCCTGCAGCAGGTACCCGACGTCGGTCCGGTGGTGGCGGCTTCGATCGCCCGCTTCTTTGCCCAACCGCACAACGTGGAAGTGATCGAGCAGTTGCGCGCCGCTGGTGTGAGTTGGCCCGCAGGCGCGCCTTCGGCGCTGGCGAACTCGCCCATTGCCGGCAAAACCTTTGTTCTCACCGGGACCCTGCCGACGCTGACGCGCGATGAAGCGAAAGACATGATCGAGGCGCTGGGCGGCAAGGTGGCCGGCTCGGTGTCGAAGAAGACAGATTATGTGGTGGCCGGTGCGGAGGCCGGATCGAAGCTGGACAAGGCGCAGACCTTGGGCGTCAGCATCCTGGACGAAATGCACTTCAGGGAGTTGATTTCGTCGTGAGCGTCCTCGTTCCTCAAGTGGTGGTGAGCAAGATTTTTCTATTGCGCGGCCAGCGAGTGATGCTGGATGCTGATCTCGCAGAGCTATATGGAGTCACAACTAAGCGCTTGAATGAACAGGTAAAACGCAATGTCGATCGTTTCCCTGAAGACTTCATGTTTCAACTGAATGCGGAAGAGAAGGTCGAGGTGGTCGCAAATTGCGACCACCTCGGTCGGCTTCGGTATTCCTCGTCGCTCCCCTACGCATTTACAGAGCACGGCGCTCTGATGCTGGGCAATGTGCTCAAGTCACCCCGTGCGGTGGAAGTCAGCCTGCTGGTGGTGCGTGCCTTTGTCCAGATCCGCGAAATGCTTTCCGCGCACAAGGATATTTCCGCAAAGCTCGATCAATTGGAGCGCAAGCTATCCAGTCATGATCAAGCCATCGCAGGCGTGATCGACGCCATTCGGCAACTGATGACTCCCCCGGCTCCCACACGTCGTGGTATCGGATTTACCGCCGACATCGATTCCAAACCAAGGAACAAGAAATGAAAAAAGTAAGCAAAGCCGTATTCCCCGTCGCCGGCCTCGGCACCCGTTTCCTGCCGGCGACCAAGGCCAGCCCCAAGGAAATGATGCCCATCGTGGACAAGCCACTGATCCAGTATGCGGTGGAAGAGGCCGTCGCAGCGGGCATCACCGACATGATCTTCGTCACCGGTCGCTCCAAGCGCGCCATCGAAGATCACTTCGACAAGGCCTATGAACTGGAAAGTGAGTTGGCACAGCGCGGCAAGACCGAGTTGCTGGAGTTCGTGCAGAACCTGCTGCCGAAAAACATCAACTGCATCTACATCCGCCAGCCGGAGGCGCTGGGGCTGGGCCATGCGGTGCTCTGCGCCTATCCTGCGGTGGGCGATGAGCCTTTCGCGGTACTGCTGGCCGATGATTTGCTCGATGGCGATCCGCCGGTGATGAAGCAGATGACGGACATCTATGATTACTATCGCAGCTCGGTGATCGGCGTGCAGCAGGTACCGCGCGAAGATACCAAGAGCTACGGCATCGTCGACAGCAAGCCGATGACCGATGTGCTGGAACAAGTTCTGCGCATCGTGGAAAAGCCGAAACCCGAGGATGCGCCATCGACCCTGGCGGTGGTCGGTCGCTACGTACTGACGCCGCGAATTTTTCATCACCTGGCGCGCATCGGCCGGGGTTCGGGCGGCGAGATTCAGCTTACCGACGGCATCGCCGCACTGCTGGCCGAGGAGCAGGTGCTGGCCTACCGTTACCACGGCACGCGCTACGATTGCGGTTCCAAGCTGGGCTATCTCGAAGCCACCGTGGCATTCGGACTGCGCCATCCCGAAGTTGGCAAGGATTTTGCCGCCGTGCTGAAGAGGATGTCCGATGAAGACCATCCCCGGAACTCTGCCGGGGATATGAAATGAGTCCGCAGGAGGCGCAAGCAGTTCTCGCCGAGGCCGATCTGCTGTGTTCAGCCGAAGAGTCGGCGCTGGCCGTTCGGCGGGTCGCCAGCGATATCACCGCGCGCCTGGCTGAAGCCAACCCGCTGGTGCTGGCGGTGATGGGCGGTGCCGTGGTATTCACCGGCACCTTGCTGCCGCTGCTGGCCTTCCCGCTGGATTTCGATTACCTGCATGTGACCCGTTACGGGGAGGTCACCACGGGGGGGCAACTGTCCTGGATCGTCGAGCCCCGATCGTCTGTTGCCGGTCGCGTGGTGCTGGTGGTAGACGACATTCTCGATGAGGGCGTGACCATGGCCGAGATAGTCAGGCGCCTCAAGGCGCAAGGGGCCAGCGAGGTGCTGAGCGCGGTATTCGCGGACAAGAATCTGGGCCGGGCAAAGCCGATCAACGCTGATTTCGTCGGCGTGCACCTGCCGAACCGATATGTTTTCGGCTACGGCATGGACGTCAAGGGCGCGTGGCGCAATCTGCCCGCCGTGTACGCCGTCAAGGGTCTCTGACGCGGGGGGGGCGTGCCATGACGATGCCGCATATGCGTCCGGGTTTGCCCGGTCCCGGAGTTGTGGGCCTGCACTGCAAGCCCGAAGCGAGAGGCGCAAAGTGCTCGCGGGGCTTGCAAGTATCGCGGATTTAGTGGAACAATACGATTTTCTAAACCAAAGGGGAATTGGATGAACAAGAGTGAACTGATTGATGCAGTTGCCGAGCGTGCTGAGCTTTCCAAGGCAGCAGTCAACAAAGCCATCGATGCATTGACCGAAGTTATCACCTCCGTCATTGCCAAGGGTAATCCGGTTGCACTGATCGGTTTCGGCACATTCAAGTCCGTCATGCGTTCCGCACGCACCGGCAAGAATCCGAAGACCGGCGCCGTTCTGAAAATTGCCGCCAAGGCCGTACCGAAGTTCTCCGCAGGCGCTGGCCTCAAGGCCGCTGTCGCCGGCAAGAAGCCCGTCGCCAAGGCTGCCGCCAAGAAACCCGCCGCTGCCAAGCCGGCTGCCGCCAAGCCGGCTGCAGCCAAGAAACCCGCCGCCAAGAAGAAGTAAGCAGGCGCGCTTCCTTGTTCCTTCGGGGACATGAAAAGGGCAACCCTCGGGTTGCCCTTTGTTTTATGCTGCGGCGGGGACGGTATCCGGAGGAGCGCACCCGGCGCACTCAATCAAGGACGTGCGAGACCAGACCATCGGCCAGTTTCGGCTCGAACCAGGTTGATTTGGGCGGCATCACCTCGTTGCTGTCGGCAACGGCCATGAGCTGATCCATGCGTGTCGGATGAAGGGCAAAAGCCACCGCCATTTCGCCCGAGTCGACGCGCCTTTCCAGTTCCGCCAGGCCGCGTATGCCACCGACAAAATCAACTCGCTTGTCGCGCCGCAGATCGGCAATGCCCAGCAACGGACCCAGCAGGTGGTCGGAGAGCAGCGACACATCCAGGCTGCCGACCGGATCGTCGGGAATTGTTTCCGGCTTGATCGTGAGCCTGTACCACTGTCCGGCGAGATACATGCCGAATTCACCAGGGCCGGCGGGATGGACGCGCTGCGCACTTTCTTCAACACTGAAGGCCGTGCCGATGCGTTTGATCAGCCCCGCGCCATCCATGCCGTGTAGATCCTTGACCACGCGGTTGTAGTCGAGAATCTTCATCTGGTGATGGGGGAATATCACGGCGAGAAACGAGTCCGCCGAGGACTCATGGCCCTTCTGGTGACGTGCGGCCGCAACGCGCGAAGCGGCGGCAGATCGGTGGTGTCCGTCGGCGATGTAGAGCGCATTCATGCCGTCAAAGGTTTGCGTGATCGCATCGATCTGCGCGGGATCGGTCAGTACCCAGATCTGGTGGCGAATCCCATCCTCGGCGGTGACGTCGGCGGCGGGCGCGCCTTGGGCAATCGCGTCGACCAGGCTGTCGGCGGCGGCAGACGCCGGGTAGGCAAGCAGCACCGGGCCGGTCTGCGCGTTGAGTGCCTCGATCTGGCGCACGCGATCGTCTTCCTTGTCGGGGCGGGTGAACTCATGTTTGCGGATGCGGTTGCTGTCGTAATCGGCAACGCTCGCCGCAGCAACCAGTCCGGTTTGTACATGGTCGCCGCTTTCACCGGGCATGGTCAGGCGATAGGCGTAGTAACAGGGTGTCTCGTCCCGAACCAGGACTCCTGCCGCCAGCATCTTCTGCAGATTTTCTGCGGCTTTGGCATATACCGCAGGGGCATAGGGGTCGATTTCGCGCGGCAGATCGATTTCGGGTTTGGAAATGTGCAGGAAAGACCAGGGTTTCCCTGCGGCGCCCCCATGGACAATGCGGCGCGCCTCATCGCTGGAGAGCACATCATAGGGTGGCGCGGCGATGGCGCCGGCCTGGCCGACGGCTGGGCGCAGGCCGCGAAATGCTCGGATCAGACTCATAAGAACTCTCAGGCTGGGTTGCTGTGGGCGATGGCGTCGCGCAGTGCGGCATGCGCATCGCGAATCATTTTTTCGGTGGTCGGCCAGTCGACGCAGGCATCGGTCACCGAGCAGCCGTATTTCAACTGCGCGAGGTCAGCCGGAATCGGCTGGTTGCCGGCCTCGATGAAGCTCTCGATCATCAGGCCGACGATGGAGCGATGGCCGGCCTTGCGCTGGGCCGCAATCTGGTTCACGCAGTCCTGCATCACCAGTGGTTGCAGTTCCGGCTTCTTGTAGCTGTTGGCGTGAGAGCAGTCGACCACGATGTTGTGCGCCAGTTTTGCTTTCGCCAGCGCGGCCTCGGCCAGTGCGACGCTGACCGTGTCGTAGTTCGGTCGTCCGCCACCGCCACGCAGTACCAGGTGGCCGTAGCGGTTGCCAGCGGTGCGCACGACACAGGAGCGGCCCTGCATGTTGATGCCGAGAAAGCTGTGCGGACTGGAGGCGGAAATGATGGCATTGACTGCGGCATCCAGCGAGCCGTCGGTGCCGTTCTTGAAGCCGACCGGGGCCGATAGGCCCGAGGACATTTCGCGATGGGTTTGCGATTCCGAGGTGCGTGCGCCAATCGCCGCCCACGCGATCAGGTCGCCCAGGTACTGCGGGCCGATCGGGTCCAGCGCTTCGGTGCCGGCCGGCAATCCGATTTCATTCACGCCGAGCAGGAATTCGCGCGCCTTTTGCATGCCTTCCTCGATGTGGAAGGAATCATCCATGCGCGGATCATTGATGTAACCCTTCCAGCCGGTGGCGGTGCGCGGCTTCTCGAAATACACGCGCATCACCAGCACCATGGTGTCGGCGACCTCATCCGCAAGTTTCTTCAGGCGTCGCGCGTAATCGAGGCCGGCCGCCGGGTCGTGGATGGAGCAGGGGCCGACTACGACGAAGACACGCGGATCGGTGCCGTCGAGAATGCGCTCCAGCGTGCGCCGCCCAGTCAGCACCGACTCTGCCGCGGCTTCGGACAAAGGCACACGGGCATGGATTTCCTCCGGCGTCGGCATCGGTTCGAAGGCTTCGATATTGAGGTTTTCAGTTTGTTGCATGTCCGTCACCGTGATAGTCGCGCCTGCGACTCACAAAGCTCCCTTCTCCCCTGGCGGGAGAAGGGCTGGGGAAGAGGGGGGAATGGCGCGGCGTCCATGGTCAGGGCAGAGTCGTCACTCATGTTGGGTTACCAGATGCGTTTGATGCCGTAGTCCGAAAAGGCCCGATCGGAACTGACGACGGGTAGCTTGCGGTTTTTTGCCTGCGCGACCAGCAGCCGATCGAAGGGGTCGCGGTGATGCAGGGGCAGGTTTTCGATGGCAGCGACGTCATCGAGTTCGATGCCGAGCAGGCGAAAGCCGTTGGCCTCGATATGGCTGGCCACATAGCGGCCTACGGGTTGCGCCAGTCTGATGCCGCCCTGACCGGACTTGATTGCCAGTTCCCATGCTACAACGACGCTGACGAGGATTTCGTTGTCGGGATTGGCAATGCAGGATTTCGCCTTGACGGACAGTTTGTCATCGCCTTCCACCCAGCGCAGGAAGGCGTTCGTGTCCAGCAGCGCAATCACTTGGTGTAATCCTCGAAGCCTTGCGGGATCGCGTCGAAGTTCTCGGCCATGAAGAGGATTTGTCCCTTGCCCGAGCCGGGCGCGCGCTTCTGCCGTGCGCGCTTGATCGGCACCAGCATCGCCAGCGGCTTATTGTCGCGGGCGATGACGATTTCCTCGCCCATCATGGCTTTCTGTACCAACTCCGAGAGATGGGCCTTGGCTTCGGCGATGTTGAATTGCTGCATGGGGGCTCCTTCAGTGTTGGTCATTTTAAATGACCAACAACGGCGGGTCAAGGTGTGGGCTGCGGAGATTACGGAAGGTTGGAGCGTGGTTCGGTGTGAATGAGGCTCGCCGTGGTCCGGTTGCGGTCGTCTCGTTTCAATAGTTAAAGTCGGCGCTGGTGAGACGGTGGTTCTCGGGCTTATGTTGAGCTCAACATAAGCCCGAGAACCAGCCCTTGCTCCAGTCCTCCAACCCGCAGCCGATTTCATTGAACTCGGCGACCGCCGTCTCGCCAGCGCCGAGTTTTTTCATCAGCGCCTGAGGCGGCGAAAGGGTTCCTTTACCGGGGCCGCCCTCTCGCCGAGCGCGGCGGTCGGCTTCTGCCAGATCAGCCTTTTCGGGCCGGCGAGCTTGAAGCTGCGGTCGGACTGGATCACCAGGATGATGTCGGCCGGGTCCAGGGGCCGGCATTTCGCCGCAGCGATCAATCAGCTCCACGCGCATGGCGCGCGGCTCGTCGTCGCGTCATGGACTGGCACGGCCGTCAGGCGCCGGGCCACAGGCGCGCGAAGTCGAAGGAGAGCTGGCGGTGATGGCGGATCGATAGCAGGTATATGGTGGCGCTGGCCTCCGTCGCGGCGTAGAGCAGCAGGTAGTCGCCGTGCAGGTATTCGCGTAGCGCGTCCGGTGCGCCCGCCGGCAGGGCGGCCAGTTGCGCCAGTGCCTCGGCGGACTGCGGCGGGTTGTCCAGGTAGCGCCGGCCGATGCGCGGAAAGCGTTGCAGGTTGGGGATGACCGTGGCCCGCAGTTCGGCCAGCAGCGCGTCGAAGGCAAAGCCGGCATCTGCTTCGATCAGGAAGGCCTCGATGGATTCCAGGCGCTCCAGGAAGCTGGCGGTCAGCTCGACCCGATAGCGCGTGTCAGCCACGCTTCCTGGCGACTTTCGTTGAACCGGCGACCTTTGCGACGCTGGCCGCGCGGCGTTGCTGGATGCGGGCGATGGCCTTGTCGGCCTCGACGGTGCGACCGGCGGCGATGTCGGCCAGACCGCGTTTGGCGTCGTCGATCAACAGCAGGTGGATGCGTTCGCGCTCGAGGCGATGGTAGTAGTCCAGCCGGTCAGCATCGATCAGGGCGACATAGCTCTCGCCGTTCTTGGTGATGATCTTCTCGGCGCCGGCCTTGGCCTGATCGGCCAGGTCGGAGAGCTTGGCGCGCGCCTGGGTGAACGGCACTACGTCGCAGGCAGAAAAACTCATGATCGGCTCCTTGTCCATGGATTACAGAATTCTGCGCAGTATAGCGGGCCGCAAGGGCCAGCGTCTACCGCCTAGACCCTGTGCCGGGATCTGGGTGCCTTCTTCGCACCTTATCGGGGCCCTTGGTGGGCCCTGCATGGCCCACCGACCGGCGAAGGCGCGAAGCAGTGCTTCGGCGACACCCCCTTCGCCGTCCCGCCAGCGCCGCCCGCAAGGGATACCGTCTCCGGCTTCGCCGTAGACATAACTCCTCGGTTCAGCGCATGAGCCGACGAAAGAGTTCGTTCACCGCCGCCACCCGCTCCTTGAGGGCGGCAGTCGGCTTCTGCCAGAGCAGCCTGTCCTGTCCCGCCAGCTTGAAGCTGCGGTCGCTCTGAAGCAGGCGGATGATGTTTGCGGGGTCGATGGGAGGGTTCGGAACGAACTGAATCTGAATCGCGGCCGGACCGGCATCCAGCTTGGCGAGGCCCAGTACGCGACCGGCCAGCCGCAGACGGTGGGTTTCCATCAGGGCGAGGCTCTGCGTCGGCATTTCGCCATAGCGGTCGATCAGTTCTTCCTGCATCAGGCGCAACTCGTCGTCGCTATCGCAATTGGCCAGGCGCTTATACAGAGTCAGGCGCTCATGCACGTCGGGGCAGTAGTCGCTGGTCAGCAATGCTGGCACGCGCAGGTTGATTTCCGAAGTTATCGACAGCGGCTGGGTCAGGTCGGGAACTTTCTCGCCGGCCTTTAGCGCGCGCACTGCCGCATTGAGCATGTTGGTGTACATGGCGAAGCCGATTTCGTGGATTTCGCCGCTCTGAGATTCGCCGAGTACCTCGCCGGCACCGCGGATTTCAAGGTCATGCATGGCGAGGAAGAAGCCGGAGCCGAGCTCCTCCATGGCCTGGATGGCGTCGAGGCGGCGCTTGGCCTGTGCCGTCGGCTTGGCATCCTCATGGGTAAACAGGTAGGCGTAGGCCTGGTGGTGCGAGCGGCCGACGCGGCCGCGCAACTGGTGCAGTTGGGCCAGGCCGAACTTGTCGGCGCGGTTGATGACAATGGTGTTGGCATGCGGGTTGTCGATGCCGGTTTCGATGATGGTCGAGCACAAGAGCAGGTTGTGCTTCTGCTGGGTGAATTCGCGCATCACGCGTTCGAGTTCGCGTTCCGGCAACTGGCCGTGGCCGATCACCATGCGCGCCTCGGGCAGCAGGGTTTGCAGCCGCTCCTTCATGTTCTCGATGGTGTCGACTTCGTTGTGCAGGAAATACACCTGGCCGCCGCGCTTGAACTCGCGCAAACAGGCTTCACGCACCTGGCCATTGGACCATTTGGTGACGAAAGTCTTGATCGCCAGGCGCTTTTGCGGCGGTGTGGCGATCACCGAAAAATCGCGCAGGCCTTCGAGAGAAAGTCCCAGCGTGCGCGGGATCGGCGTCGCCGTCAGGGTCAGTACATCGACCGAAGCGCGCAGGGCCTTCAGTGCTTCCTTCTGGCGCACACCGAAGCGGTGCTCTTCGTCGATGATGATGAGGCCCAAGCGCTCGAAGCGGACGTCCTTTTGCAGCAGGCGATGAGTACCGATCAGAATGTCGATCTTGCCCTGCGCCAGCAGTTCGACGGCAGCATCCTGTTCCTTCGCGGACTTGAAGCGCGAAATCTCGGCCACCTTGATCGGCCAGTTGGCGAAGCGGTCGGAAAAATTCTGGTAGTGCTGTTCGGCCAGGAGCGTGGTGGGACAGAGGATCGCCACCTGCTTGCCATCGGCCACAGCCACGAATGCGGCACGCATCGCCACTTCCGTCTTGCCGAAACCGACGTCGCCGCAGACCAGCCTGTCCATCGGCTTGCCGGATTTCATGTCCTCGATCACGGCATTGATCGCGGTCTGCTGGTCGGGCGTTTCCTCGAAGCCGAAGCCGTCGGCGAAGGCTTCGAGGTCGTGCTGCTTGAACTCGAACCTGTGCCCTTCGCGAAGCGCGCGCTGCGCATATAGGTGCAGCAGTTCGGCGGCGGTGTCATGCACTTGTTCGGCGGCCTTCTTTTTGGCCTTTTCCCACTGTCCGGAGCCCAGCGTGTGCAGCTGGATCGATTCCGGGTCGGCACCGCTGTAGCGCGAGATGACCTGTAATTGTGCGACCGGCACGTAGAGCTTGGCACCGTTGGCATATTCGAGATGCAGGAATTCCCCGCCTTCATCCTTCTGGCCCTCGCCGAAATCCATGTGCAGCAGACCCAGATAGCGGCCGATGCCGTGGCTCTCATGCACCACCGGGTCGCCCACTTTCAGTTCGGAGAGGTCGCGCAGCCAGCCTTCCAGGTTGGCACGGCGGGCGTCGGTGCGGCGCCCACGCGGCCTTGCGGTGGCCGCATACAACTCGTTCTCGGTGACGATCGCTATGCCGACCCCATCCCCACCCCGGCCCTCCCCTTGAAGGAGAGGGAGAAGGAGGAAGCCACCGGAGAGCGGACCGACGCTGAGCATGAAGGCTTCATCGCTGGCGAGAAACTCGGCGAAGTCATTGCAGGCGACGGGCGGCAGCTGGTATTCGACGAGATAGTCGTTGAGCGTCTGTCGCCGCCCGGCCGACTCCGCCAGCAGCAGCACCCGCCCGCCATGGCGCCCAAGGAAATCGCGCAATGCTGCCAAGGGATCGTCGGCCTTGCGGTTGACCGCCAGGGAAGGCAGTGTGGCCCGTCCGTCTGGGTCGTTCGCGGCCCTGAGCCTGAACTGCGCCAGGGCGTTGGCGCCGAGGAAAAACTCTTCATCGCGCAGGAACAACTCGCCCGGTGGCAGCACTGGACGCGAGCGGTCACCGCCCAGCATCCGGTAGCGGCCAGCGGTGTCGGCCCAGAACTCGGCAATCGCGCCAGCGACATCACCGTGCAGCAGCAGCACGGCATTTTCGGGCAGGTAGTCGAACAGGGTCGCCGTGGCGTCGAAGAACAGCGGCAGGTAGTACTCGATGCCGGCGGGGAGGATTCCGCTGGAAACGTCCTTGTACAGGCTGATGCGCGAGGCATCGCCCTCGAAGGCCTCGCGGAAACGCTGGCGAAACGTGGTGCGGCCGGCGTCGCCAGCGGGAAACTCGCGCGCCGGCAGCAGGCGAATTTCCGGCACCGGGTAGAGCGTTCGCTGCGAGTCCACATCGAAACTGCGGATGGTTTCGACTTCGTCGTCGAACAGTTCGATGCGGTAGGGCAGGGCGGTGCCCATCGGGAACAAGTCGACCAGTCCGCCGCGCACGCTGTACTCGCCGGCCGCGACTACCTGTGTTACATGCTGGTAGCCTGCCACCGTGAGCTGCGCGCGCAACTTGCCCAGGTCGAGCCGTTCGCCTTTTTTCATGAAGAAGGTGTGGCCGGCGAGAAATGCCGGCGGCGGCAGGCGCGTGACGGCGGTGGACGCGGCGGCGATCAGCACATCGCACTCATTGCGCGATACGGCGTAGAGGGTCGCCAGCCGTTCCGAGATCAGGTCCTGGTGCGGTGAGAAACTGTCATAGGGCAGAGTTTCCCAGTCGGGCAGCAGGTGCACGCGCAAGTCGGGCTGAAACCATGCAATTTCCTCGGCCAGACGCTGGGCTTCGAGCGGGTTTGCCGCCACTACGGCCAGCAGGGTACCCGGCCGGGCAAGTTGCGCCAGTGCCAGCGCATCGGCGGAGGCAGCCAGGGTCGGCAGATCGAGGCGTTGGCCAGGTTTTGGATGTGCGGGGAGCGACAGCAGGGACTTCATGGTTGGGCAAGGCACTGGGGCCGCGAATTATACGTGGCAGCTTGCTCACGCTTGTTCCGGCATTGATGGCGCAAACCCAGGACTTCATCGAGACGCGCGAATGTTACCGTCGCAGACGGCAGGAATCGTTGTTTGAGATTGCTCGATGTTCCCCAAGAATAATGCTTACTTCGAAGTATTGAAGCGTGAAGGAAGATGATTTCCTCAAGTATCATTGGAGCTTGCCAAACTGCGGATGAGGGGTTTGCTTTACTTTTGCAATGGCGGGACAACTATTGATGCACCGTAGGCGATCGGCAGCAGGCCGTTTTCGCACCGCAGTCTTGGCCTGCGCAGGAGCGCTCGCCTGCAGCTTTGTCACGCATCCGGCGGCGCAGCAGCTTCCCGATGCGGGCGGTTTGCGGCAGGGGATCGAGCGCGAGCGTCTCGAGACGCCGCGCCCGCAAGTCAGGCCGCCGGAGCCGGCGCCACGGCCGCTGACTGGACCGCGCGAAGGTGAGCTCTCGGTTCGCGTACAAGTCTTCACGCTGAGCGGAAATACGCTGGTGGCGACAGAGCGATTACTGGCAGCCTTGTCCGGTTTTCTGCAAAGGCCGCTGTCATTTGCTGATTTGCAACTTGCCGCAAGTACCGTGGCGGACGTTTATCGTGCCGATGGGTGGGTGGTCCGTACCGTGCTTCCGCCGCAAGACCTTTCGTCCGGCACGGTGCGCATCGAGATCGTCGAAGCCAGGTTTGGTCGGGTGCGCATCGAAAACAAGGAGACCCTCGATCAGTTGCGGGTTGGCGAGGATCGTCTTCTTGGCATTGCCGGATTCGCGTTGACCGTTGGGGCGCCGATTCGCAGCGATGACATCGACCGCGTGTTGCGCCTGCTCGACGAATTGCCGGGCGTGGCGGCTCAGGGGCGCCTGGCACCCGGGGAAGGCGATGGTGTCACCGATCTGGTGCTGAGCGTCAAGGACAAACCCATCGTTGGTGGCGACGTGCGCATCGACAATCATGGATCGCGCTCAACCGGGAAGATCCGCCTCGCGGCCAACCTCAGCGTCGCCAGCCCATTGAGGATGGCGGATCGACTGGGCTTCTATGCCCTGCATACCGAGGGCAGCGACTATGTCCGCGCGGCGTATTCGCTTCCTGCCGGGTATTCCGGTTTGTACGCCGGCGTCAATGCCTCGGCCATGCGCTACCGCTTGGTCGGCAGTGACTTCGTTGCCTTGCAGGCCCGCGGCGCCTCGGACACCACTGCCGCGGAGCTGCTTTACCCGCTGCTTCGTTTGCGCGATGCCAATGCCACGATCGGTGCCACCGTGGAGCGCAAGACCTTCGACAACGAATCCGGCGGAGCCGTGACCACGCGCTACGCCGTCGACACGGGTACATTGACGCTGAGCGGCAACCGCCAGGACGGCATCGGTGGCGGCGGCGTGTGGTTGGGCAATATCGCGCTGGTTGCCGGCGATGTCGATCTTTCCGGTTCGCCCAATCAGGCGGCCGATGCGCTCACGACACGCAGTGCAGGGAATTTTCAGAAACTGCGTTACGCTCTGAGTCGGCAACAGGCGTTGACAGAGAGCTTGCTCCTCTCGGCGAGTCTCAGTGGCCAGTTTGCGAGCAAGAACCTGGATTCTTCGGAAAAGTTCTACCTCGGTGGCGCCAGCGGATTGCGCGCCTATCCATCGAGCGAGGGTGGAGGAAGCGAGGGTGAGATGCTCAATCTTGAATTGCAGTTGCGCCTTCCCCAGGGCTTCACCGTGAGCGGCCTGTACGACCATGGCACGGTGCTGGTCAACAAAGACAACAACTATACCGGTGCCCTGGCACAAAACCGCCTATCGATGCGCGGGCTGGGATTGGCCCTCGCCTGGGCCAATGGCCAGGGCGCCAGCGCCCGCCTGGCCTGGGCTCGGCGCCTGGGCAGCAACCCGAATGCGACGGCCGTCGGCAACGATCAGGACGGCACCTTGATCCGTAATCGCATCTGGCTGGAAGCCGGCCATGCCTTCTGAATCATGAATACCATGCCGGATCGCGCTGGATCGCGACAAAGGCTCGCCGGCTCACCGCGACTTAAGGTCCGGCCGCTGAGCCTGGCGCTGGCGCTTGTGTGGGCGAGCGGAAATGCCGCACCGCCGGTGACGGAACTGCCGTCCGGCGCCCAGGTCAGGGCGGGCGCGGTCAGTATCAGTCAGACAGCGACGACCATGACCGTGCAGCAAGGGAGCCAGCGTGCGGTGGTCGACTGGAATACCTTCAATGTCGGTAGCCAGGCACAGGTCAATTTCGTCCAGCCGAGCGCCAGTGCTTCCATCCTCAACCGGGTTCTCGATAGTCGGCCCAGCGAGATTTTCGGTCGCATCACCTCGAACGGCCAGGTCTTCCTGACCAACGCCAGCGGGATTTATTTCGGACCGAATTCTTCGGTCGATGTCGGCGCCCTGGTGGCCTCGACCCACGGCATCGCCACCCAGGATTTCATGGAGGGCCGGCTGCGCCTGGAGCGCAACGGCAGCACCGGCAGCGTGGTCAACGCAGGTCGGCTCAATGCCCTGGTGCAGGAGGAACTCGGCGGCTACATCGCGCTCCTGGCGCCCGAAGTCCGCAACGAAGGCGTGATCATTGCGAAACTCGGTACCGTCGCGCTGGCAGCCGGTGAAACCATCACGCTGGATATTGCCGGCTCACGCACCCTGGCGAGTCTGACGGTAAGCCCCTCGCAGATTCGAGCCCTGGTCGAGAACCGGAATCTGATTCAAGCGCCCGGTGGCCTCATTGTGCTCAGTGCGCAGGCGGCCAGCAGCCTGCAGGGCGGCGTGGTCAGCAACAGCGGGCGGCTGGAGGCCACCGGTTTGGCCATGCGCGGCGGCCGTATCGTACTGGAGGCTTCGGACCGCATCGAGAACACCGGCGTGATCGACGCCAGCGCCAGCGCCGCCGGTCCTGCCGGCGTGGTCAACTTGACTGCTCCGGTGATCGCGAACAGCGGCCAGATCCTGGTTGATTCGACCCAGGCCGATCAATCGGCCGGTGTCGTCGACATCATTGCGCGAACATTCGTGCAGGGAGCCGGTGGCAGCATCAGCGCTGCAGCCCTTGCCACTCTGGGCTCGGGTCGCGGCGGCCGTGTCACCATCAATGCCAGCGAAAGTGTCGAACTCGAGGGCATGGTCCGGGTCAGTGCCGGGGATGCGGCCACGTCCTTGCCAGCATCGGCGTCCAGTTCATCGACGGCGAATGGCGATGGCGGAGAGATCAGCGTTCTCGCCGGGACAACCATTCGCGTTCAGTCCGCAGTCCTCGATGCGTCCGGCGCGGGTGGCGGTGGACGCATCCACCTCGAAGGACAGCGTACGCCGCCGCTTCCCGACGAGCCGCGGCCCAATCCGGTGGGTTTGGTTCTTGGCGGTGCTACGCAACTGCGGGCGAGCGGGCGCCGCGGTAGCGGCGGTACGATAGACATTCTCGGCGAGTCGATCGCGCTGACGGACAACACCCGGCTGGAGGCGACCGGGCGCAGCGGCGGCTCGGTCCGGGTTGGCGGCGATTGGCAGGGCAGCAACGGCGTGCGCCAGGCGTCCTGGATCTACATGTCGCGCGATGTCGTGATCGACGTTTCCGCTGAAGTCGGCGCCGGCGGAACGGCGGTGTTGTGGAGCGATGTCCGCAATACCTACTCGCTCACCTCGGCCCATGGCACCATCCTCGCGCGAGGAGGTAGCGCGGCGGGGGCCGGCGGTCGCGTCGAGACTTCGGGCCGCGTGCTTCAGATCGGCGGCATTCGGGTGCACGCCAATAGTCCGACGGGCAAGGCGGGCCTCTGGCTGCTCGACCCGGTCGACGTGATCATTAGTAATGGAGGGACGGGTCCTGATCCGTTCCAGGCATCTGGCCCGTATCCCCCATTTCTCCCATTCGATGCGATAACGGACGGCACCGTCATCAACTTCGTTAACATCCAGGATGCATTGGACGTCGGTACCGCCGTTTTCATCAGCACCGACGCGGGGAAAATTACCGTCAATAACTCGATTACGACGACCTGGGTGGGTCCGAGTCCCGTGATTCTCAGACTGAATGCCTCTAGTGCGATCGTGTTTGGCGACTCGGTCACCATTTCCGGGCCCAGCCTGAGTCTTGAATTGCGCGCGGGCAGTTTTGACTTCACAAACGGTGGCGCCAATATCGTCAACCCGGTAGTGAGCCTTGGTAATGGGGTGTTGTCGGTGTCACCATATATGCCCAACCTGCCGGGACCGACCGCATTCGCCAATCCATTCTCGTGGCAGGGCAACATTGTGGGGAATGATTTCGTCGGCACCCCAGCGGGCGGCAAGACGCACCTCGGCGGCTTGACCATCACCAATATTGCCACGAACCTCGGCGGGATATTCATCGGGGACCCTGCAAGCACGTCGCACATCGAAATCAATTCGCCCATCAACCTGACCAGTCTCGCGACCGACGTCAATATTCTGGGCGCGAACATCACCATCAACGCACCCATTACGACACAGAACCTCACGGCGATGTCGGCTACCGGGACGATCAGCGGTGTCGGAACGATCACCACGGCGGATCTGGAGATTAGAAATGCCGCTAACGTAGTCGGCCTGAATACGGCGATTTCGGGCAATCTGGCAGTCAACTCGGTTGGTGGCGTCAGCCTTACCAACACTAGCAACCTGATCGTTGGCTCGGCAGGCCTGAC
>CAMBRI010000017.1 GCA_945870205.1 Sulfuritalea hydrogenivorans sk43H
ACCATCAACAGGAGTTTTACCGGCCATGGACATACTTCAGTACCTTGCCCCTTCGTTCGAGCATTACCTCACGCTTGAACGCGTACACCCGACCAGGACCTACAGCTATGCCGCACGTGGCTATACGGGGTTGCCCGTCATCGAGGTCACACAGCATCGCCCAAAGTGCAAGATTGGCGAATCGTGGCTCTATGTTGCCGCTCCAGCCACGGCACGCTTGAGTACTCTCGGTTCAGGTGAAAAGCTCTATGTTGGCGCGCAGACGCAAGACCGAATGTTCAGGGGAGATGGCATGGGAGGGAGTAACTACCACCATGCCGAGATGCGCGCCGGTAAGGGCGACGACAATCCAGTCAGCTTTCTGAACACCGTCGGCAAAATAAGTATCCATCGAATTTCGGCGGAAGCGATTGGCGTCATCGTGTCCAGGACTCCTGCTATGGCACCGCTTGCGAAATTGCTCCTACAACCAAGAACGTCAAGAAAGCATGTTGGCTACTGGTTTGAGCAGTACATCCTTTCTCACGAACATTCGCAATGGCGCTGGAATACAGCAACCGCGGAAACGGGGATTCGCGGAATGCTTTGAACTAATGCAATACGATTGATGAAATCTTTCATCTGACAAGGAGCGAACATGGACAACTCAGCTGTGGAAAAACGATTTGCACTGATTGCAAGTAATGGTGATGTACTCAATCCGTACATGAAAACGCAAAAGTCCACGGGACGGTACGGCTTTGCCCTGTCAAAGACTGGTGATCGGGATGCAAAGTCGGGTGGCGAGTATGTTGGAACACTAGAACAACTAGTTCGAAAGGTAGTCTTCGACGGCTACAAGGTGCGGGTCAAGACCACGAATAAACCGAATGAGCAGCGGGCAGGATCGCTAAAAATTGGCGGGAGAGCGATTGTCGGCTATTGGGTCTCGGACGATTTGCGGCATTTGGTAGTTGGTGCACCTACTGCACCGAGGGAGCTTCCGAGATTCTGATCGACTGGAAATCAACCAGCGGCAATTCCCACATCGCAAAACTCTTGTGGACATTCGAAGAACTGGATAATATCCCAGTATCCTCAACACAGGAGACTGGTCGTGACTGATTCTCTCGAACTGAACCTCACGGAAGGGCAGATCAAAGACCTATTCCCCAACTCGTATGTTGGCTCGAAGGAGCTTGCACCTGGAGTATTCCATCCCGGCGAACAAATTGGCATCGTCACGCGTAACAGTGATGGCGTTTTCAGCCAGAGCGCCCAGTGGGGGTTCATCCCCGGCCATCAGAGCGAACACTCCTTCCAGCCTCCGCATAGCCATGTGTATGCGAAGGACATTGCTCGACGTTGGACGTTCTCCAGAGCGTTTCAGTCCTGGCGCTGCCTGATCGTGGCGTCGTCCTATGTGGTCGCCCCCGATGTTCTCGGCAGTACCACCTACTATCGCGTGCGCCATGCCGACGGGTCGCCGATGGCAATCGCGGGAGTCTATAACCCCAACAGCCACGGATGGGCATCGTCCGGCCCCTCTGCCGCAATGCTGATGGCTCCAGGACACATCCTGCTACCGGCAATGGGGCAGTGGATTCCGCAGGTGCTGGATCGCCATGAATGGGATCAATGGTTGCGCTATGCGAACAACGTCCCGGCGGCAGTGAAGGACATGCTGAAGCCGAGGTCGGCAGAGAGAATGGAGTTCAGTACGTTTGAGGGAGCGCCACCACCGGAAACGGTTGGGGATCGGAAGGGGCATATTCGGTTGTATTCGGCGCCAATTTCGAAGGCAGGACGTTAATCTGTCGGAAACAATGGTAAAGATCTTGGTGTATTGGACGTTACATGTATGCTCTCGTCAAATCGGTGACATGTGAGCAGTCAATAGTGACACTCTCAACGCAAACACCACTTCGTTGCATCCTGTTTTCTTGTTAAGGCGTCCCATGTCCGATGACATCTTCAGCATCATTGCAAAAGAGATTGAGACGGGAAATACCAACACAGGACTGTGGACGCGTGCGTTTGGCGAGTGTGATGGTGACCCAAATAGAACCAAGGCGCTCTACATTCGCCTACGACACGCTGAGCTAACTGCCGCACAATCACCCCAAACAGTTGTACCACCACCTGGCGCCCCAATACCTTCGGATGGGCTAGGCATTCTTCGTCTTCGCTTAAAGAACAAGCTCACAGAGACAGGTAAGCAGTCGTTCTACAATCTTCTCGGCATTCCGCCTGATGTTAGCGATGCTGTTGTCGCAGCAGCGATTGTCCGATTGAACAGCCGTGCTTCCACCGGTGAAGCACTTTCGCCAGAAATGCGTTATGCGATGGACGCGTTGGAAACCCCAGCAAAACGGGAGCAGTATGACCGACGTCTGTTTTCAATTCTGAACCCAGCACCGGTTCAGAAAGTCGAGAGTCTTCCGTTACTAGCCTTGGGTTCCAGCGATGGAATGCTTGATGGATGGAGGCGAACAAGGACTGGCCGGCTCATCCTCGTTGTGGCGAGCATGGCGTGTGTCGCCTTGTTGGTCGGCTATTTCAGCAAAGGAGCAAAGAAGTCGCCGAGTCAAACTGGCCCTGCGCTTGCGTCAAATCAACCGGGAATGAATTCGGCTGTGGCGGAACGCCAGCAACCTACACCCAGTCTGCCCGAGGACGCGCCCCAAAAGCAAAATGCCTCTGGCAATCTACCCCCGGAAGTGGTTGAACAGGCTCGGGCATTCTTAAGCGCACCTGCCCCTGAATCATTCCCAGGCATCAACCCGATGGATCGTGCAATTGCAGAAAATACATATCGCGCTCGTCGCGAGGAGAGCTTAGAGATACTCCGCATAGCAAGTGGTGTTAGCGGAAGTAACTCTGGACGAGCGTCAAAGGCAGCGCGAATGGAAGCCAAGGGCGATGCAGTAAGGGCACCGCAAACGCCAACCAATATGACTTCGTGCGATCCCGGGGGCTGCTGGGACAATCTCGGAAATCGTTACAACGGTAATGCTAACGGAACTATGTTTCGTACCGACGGCAAGATTTGCCAAAACATTGGCGGGATGGTTCAGTGCAACTGAGGCAGCCTGACCCTGCTCTGGTTGATCGCGGTGGTGAATGTAGGGATGTAGGGTTTGCCCCTTTTTTCTAACCCTTTCGCTAATGCGTGCGTTAAAGGAGAGAAGCTAAAAACAGGATCAAACCCTACATCCCTACATTGACGCCAACACCACCCGACCCCTCGGTCAGTGACAAACACACCGGTTTCCCATATACTGGATATAACACCAGTTATCGGGAAATGCGGCTATGACCTACATTCTCTGCCCCTACTGCCACTGCTCCGCACTTGCCTCGGACTACCTGTTGTGTGACGGCCAGCGCGGCAGCCGCTTTGTTCTGTGCCCCGAGTGCGACGCATGCATCCCCCTTCCAGCCACCGAGCATCATGAAGATTCTCCTGAGCTTGAGGCGGCTTAACGGCAAGCGCCTTGCCTCTGACAGGGGCGATGTACGCCACCGGCTGGTCGATTTTCGCCTGACCGCTGCCGATGGCTACCGCGTTGCCCGTGCTCAGTGCTGTGTCGGTGGCAGTGAGGTCGCCGTACTGTGGGAGCCGACCCTGGTTCGTGTTGATTCAGTTTCCCTTCTGTTCCAAGGCTTCGAGAAAGCCGGTGAGCAAACCGTCGTTCAGGAGTGGGTCGTCAAACCCTACATCGCAGGAGCAAGGCCATGACCAGTACCGCTTTATCTTCCCGCCAGAATCGCTTCGTCCAGGCCTACTGTGGGCACCTGAACGCCAGCCGTGCCGCCCGCGAGGCGGGTTATGCGGCCAGCAGCGGCGCGGACGCGGTTACGGGGCACAGGCTGCTAAGGAATGCTAAGGCTAGAAGGGCTATAGAGGCCCTACAGCGGGCTAAAGCGACCGAACTGGAGCTGGATCGAAACGCCATCATCCGGGCCATTCTGGGGGCTATAAAGACGGCTCAGGAACAGGGTGTGCCAGCCACGATGATTCGGGGATGGGTCGAAATAGCGAAGATCACTGGCCTGGACAAGCCCGAGACGCCTTCGGCGCGGCGGAATGTGCCGCTGTCGGCGGGAGCGGAGCGCGTGAGGAACAGGTTCGAAGCGATGAGCACCGAGGAACTGCTGGAGATTCTAGCCGGGAAGGAAGCGGCTGCGGGGTAGCGCCGGGCGCGGCTGCACTGGGGAGCACCGCTGAAATGGTGGCTTGGCTATGCCTGCAAAAGACTGATTGCGGACCTACCGCTTTTCAACTGATCCGGCGGCATCGTGCACAAAGCCGACGCTGAAGGGAAATGGAAGCGCCCATTCGCGACAACCCTCAGCTTCGCGGAAGCCGCCGTTCAAATTTCGATTTTGACTTTTCAGCCTGATGGACAGGCGTAACCGGCCAGCGATAACTTATAACTCTGAATTATCGCCCAAACATTGCTACGAACAGAACGTAGATTTCTGAGCATCCCAATTCCGCCAAATCGAGCGAAATCAGCGATTAGACTTTTGTGCGTTTAGGAAACTGCGGCGTCCAATCATTAATTTGAAGTCATGGCCCCGTCTAATCCCCCATCGGGCGTAAAGCGTCGTGGCTGCTGCCGCAAACGGTAGTATGACTAGCCCATCCATCCAACCCGCGCCACCTATTCCTGACATCAGGAACGCTAATTCGTATTCGCCCTTTCGCCACTGAAAATAATTAAATGACAAGTCGGTCACCATCAAGCAGGAATAGGTTCCCGCCCAAGTAAGTGGCACCGAGGGTAGGTCAAATCGTCCGAACACGAGGTAAATTATGACGAATAGGGGTAGCGCATGCGCAACAAGCCCCGGCCCGGCCCGCCCAAATTCCAAATAGACCGCCTGAATCTCAGGTCGGCCCTGAACTAGACTGAGCGCCGCGCTGAGTGTAAAAATCAGCCAGTTCACGTGCAGCTCATGCCTTTGCTTTATCAACACGAAAATACTTATCAGCGACAGACCAATGCCGATAACAAGCGTATGCCACTGCATCGTCTAGTACGTACTAAACTGAAGCGAATTAATGTAAAGGTTTACAGTAGCGTTCGTATTGGCATTTGTCGTCGTCATGCCAAAGTAGATTGAGTCATAGGCATTGACGCTGGCTGGTGCCGGCAGGCAAGTTGTTAGGTAGGCGGTGCCAGTCGGGTAGTCTCCTTGCGTGGTACTTGCCGCTGTAGAGAGATTGGCGAGCGTTCCACAAATGGCTGAGTTAGCCGCGCAAATCGAATACTGCATAAGCCACGCACGCAGTTGAGGTGCCGCCCCCGCGCTGCAAGCTGCTGACCGGGGTTCGATCTCCATGCGTAGCAAATTACTACTTGATGAACCACTCCTCAGCCAATTCACGATATTGGGGTGAAAGCATGTCGCGCCCCAAGTTGTTGTGCGCGACGGACAAGCCGGTGCTTTCAACCCATCGTGATCAGTGCCTGCAAAAACAATACTGGAATGCGCATGCCTCGTACTTTGCGTCCCCGTTGGGTCGCTATACCCTGTGTTCCGGGTCAAATCGATCTCGACCGCGAACCGGTCAGTCGTTGCGAACGTACCTCCGCCCCACCCGATGTCAGCGCCGGTTGTGTTGCCTGTGCTGCTGCTTGATGTGCCGCAGGGGGTAGATGTTAGCGTCGATGCCCCGGACAAAATCCCAAGCACAAAACCATTCCCAACGTCCCCGCTTGTGGGGTAGCCAAAGGTCATCACCGCCCTTAGGTTACGTTTTAGTGCTGTGCTTGGGAAGTACAGCTGTTGTTTATTCGGCCACCATAGGCAGCGCGAATAAGTCCCACTAGCCCCACCGACACGAAGCGTGTCACCGCTGGCTGTAAATGCCCCACTGCCTGAACTGGCAGCGAAACTATTCTGCCCTTCCGCAAACGTACCCATATTTGCCGTCGTTGCGGCACTTAGAGCGGTTGTCGTCGGGTCTGGTGGCTCGGGCCAATCTCTATCTTTAAGTCCGGTGCGTTCAATTAGTTCCGCTATTGCCATGTAGACAATTTGGTCATCAAAATGGTTAGCGTCGGAAGGCTCCACAGTGGTTGCGGCTTCGCGCTGATAGAACGTTAGTTGGGGATTGGCTTCAGAGTTGAACCATTCAAGGCTATTGGTCGCTGCCGATGTCATTCGCGCACCATTCGGACCCCATGATCCGTAGCCAGTTTTTCCATGGTCAATTAGAACAAACGCAATACTCGGCAGTGATACGCCCATGTTATCAACCGTCAACCCTTTTCCAAGCATAAACTGACTCGGCGTGTGGTCGTGTGTGGTCAGACATAGTCCGGAGGTTGGCAATGTCGCTGGCGTTGGCTGCACGGTGTCGCAGTTAACCATGCTGGCTCCGTCGTCTTGCGTGAGACCCGTTACGCCGGCAAACACGCGATATGAAATCAGCCTACCCTGCGCGTTAGTTCTTGCGTCAATTGGAATATTTAGCGTGCTCCAGGGGACTACGCCAGTTGGACTGTTACATGTGGATGAACCTGTGGTTCGGTCTTCAACACCAGTCATTGCTGCGCCCGATGCGGGACAGGGTAGGCGCTTGTTCGTCGCTGCGAATACCACCAGCGCCTGCCGAATGAACTCCAGATTGTCTTTTTCTGCGCCGGCGCGCTGTACCTTGCCTTCTGCCACCTCAAGCAATTTGGCTGTTATGAAGGCCGTCACCAAAGCTAGTAGCCCGACCACCACCAGTAGCAAGGTGCCCCCGCCCTGATAACGTCCCGACCGCTTCTTAATGATTCCGTGGAGCAAGATAGGCTCGATACGCGACGCTGGAAATACTCGGTCGTGACACAAGATCGTCAAAATGACTTACTGAGACACCGTGGTTAACTTCATTGTCAATATACGTAGCTTGTACATCCCTGTTATTGACGTTTAACGCTTCTCTCGTTCCAGCCGCCGTGCCATTTCCGGCGCTTACAACTCCTTGGTTTGAATAGCCGCCTCCACCGTCACTCCCGTGACTGATGATGACATAGGCTGCCCCGGTGTTGGATGCTGGGTCCATGAGAATATTGCCGGCGACATCTTCAATCCGTAGCCCCTTATTGGCAACAAATAAGGCGGGCGGAGTGCATGTCTCTAGATCGCCACTTGTGCAGTTCGAGTCACACGCCTGGGTCGTTGGTACTGCCACAGTACCCCTTCCGGCAGGGTCGCACGATGACATATTCATGCCATTTGCAATTGTTAGCCCATTAGCCGCCGAGAAAACTCGGTACGTTAGGCGTGTATTCCACCCGTCTTCGGCTTCTACCTCCGGAATGCCTAACGTCACCCAAGGGACTACCCCATCGTTTTGATTAAGGGTGCATTCACCGGCTGCTGCCGGCAAACTTACACCGGCACCCGCCGCACCGGTCGCAATCGTTCCGTCAGCCGGACAAGGCAGGCGTCCATTCGTTGAAACGAACAGCGCGAGAGCGGCATCCACGGCCTGTATGCTGCTTCGCGTCATTTCACGGGATTTGTTGCTTAGAAACACAGAACTTGCGCCCATGAAGAACGACATCAATAGGCCAAAAATCACCAAGACCACCGCCATCTCGATCAAGGAAAAGCCTCGCTGAAATCGCAGTATTCCGTTCATGACTGAATGATACGGCTATTTGCGTCTGATCTTGATGGATTGAATACGGGGCGAAACCGGTCTCTACCGCAAGCTATATGAACTACATAATGGCCGACAAAAAAATGCCCCGGAGGGTGCTTGGTGGCGTAGATAGTTCGTTTTGGCGATAACCGAACGTGAGCAGTTGGCCGGGGCCGAAGTAGTGCCCGTCGCCACCAATGGCCGCTCCCGCTGCATTGACGCCGGTGGCGGCAAGGTGGGCAAGCAGCCGTACTACATCCGACCTGC
Source organism: Sulfuritalea hydrogenivorans sk43H (assembly GCA_945870205.1). Lineage (GTDB taxonomy): Bacteria > Pseudomonadota > Gammaproteobacteria > Burkholderiales > Rhodocyclaceae > Sulfuritalea > Sulfuritalea hydrogenivorans_A. The sequence goes on from CAMBRI010000017.1 coordinate 7,898, forward strand.
TGCCTAGGCTGGTTTCTTTGCCTTCGCCGGACTACTGGCGCGGTGGCGTGCGCCGGACGGCAGCGATCTGGTGACGACGTGCATCATCACGACGGCGGCGAACGCGCTGATGACCCCGATCCACGTCCGCATGCCGGTCATCCTGGAGCCGGCGGCGTGGGATGGGTGGCTGACACCGGAGAAGGCCTCTATGGAGGCGCTGAAGGCGTTGCTGGGGCCGTGTGCGGCGGACGGGATGGCGGCGTACCCGGTGAGTACTGCGGTGAACAGGGCGAGGAGCTGATAGAGCCTGCCCCGACAATCGGGTAGCCCAAACAGACAAAACCCCCAGAACCTGAGTTCTGGGGGTTTTGGGGGTTGGTACTAGGTGCTTATTTGGGTTTCAGCGCCGGGTTTATGTTGTAGCTGGGCGACTGCGGACGTCCAGCACCTCTCTCGGCCTGAATGCGCCGTATCCATCCGTCCAACTCCAACTCGGCGCAGGCGGCATGAACGGTCTGCGCATCCTTCAAGTGCGACCAACCCGACTTGTAGACGTCACGCTCGCTGAAGCCGTCGGCCAGACTGCCGGATTTCAGCTTGGCTGACAGCGCGCTTATTGCTGACTGGACCTGATCGAGAGCCAGTGAATAAATCCGATCCGCGTGCGATGACAGGTAGTCACCCCAAGCGATAGCGCGCTGCAATGCCTCTCTGGAGATTCCTTTGCGAGCGGGTTTGACGCCGGACGCCAAGTCAACCAAGTGGAAGATGAGTGCCAGCGCCGGAATGAGCTTCCGGTACTTGCCAATGTGCTCGGCGAGCACGGGGCTTTCGATCTTGCGGACATCCACTTCAAGTTGCGTGAGCCATTTGACAAACAGTTTCTGTGCACTGTCACAGAAATGGAAGTGCGGTATGTCGTGCTCATCCTCCTGCGTTGCACCCATGCTAACGAAGTCGGTTGAGGCGAGCTTCCGGAGAATGTCGATGACCTTGTTCTTCGCTTCAGAATCGGGCTTCTGGTCAACATACTTCCAGTCGCCAAATTCATCAGGGAATACCATCAGCTGGAAGCGTTGGAGCAGACCGTCGTTGTCGTAACCCATGACGGTTCCGTAGATGTAGTCCTGCAGCTTGGCGGGCTGAATGCCGCCGAACAGTGACAGACACAGCCGAGCAACAACGATACTTCCGCGCCCTATACGGTCCACCGACATAGAGTTGCGGCCCACCCATGCTTCAAGGAAGAAGGCACGGTCACCTTCGTGTCCTTGCTTGTCGCAGCTTGCCAGCAGTCCAACCAGTTCATCCCGGATGTACAACAAGCCGCGTGGGCTATCCCGAGCAAGCTCGCCGATCTTTTCCACGGTGGCGTCGTTGGTGCGGAAGCGGGTCAGCGTCGGCTCCTTGTCGGTTTGCTCGGCGAGCGTCACCTGGACAATGCGCTGCCGAACTTCCTCGGGACTGATCTGGAGCTTCGTATGTGCATTGTCGGATTTCAGCTGCTTCAGCTCCGTCGCACGATCAACCTTCCGCATGAGGAATCTGTTCATATCTTCCTCATATGTGCGTTGTGCATCGCCTTCGATCCACGAAAGCGGTGCCATGCCTGCCGAGATTGCCGGAGTTTTGAGAGCACCCGGACGCCCAACGATGCCGCCCCAGAGGTTGGGGACCTCCGACCAGTCATCGAGTTTCTTGGGGTGTACCGAACACGCAGCCCCGATTACCGACCCGATCATAGTGAGGCAGGAGACCGCTACGAAATCCGGCGGACACTGCATGCGGTGGGCCGCATCCATGACGAAATTCGCCAGAACCTCGGGCAGCAGATTTCTCTCAAACGGTGCCACAGGCTCGAGATCGAACTGCAGTTCCTCCGGGTCGCTCCACGGTTCGTCACCGTCAATGCGCAAGGCCAGCAGGTCAAGCATGCTCTGGGGGATGTCAATGATGTTCACAGTGAAACTCCTTTCAACCATTCGTACGGTTTGTTTGTGTCGGGATGGATAGACGGCGGCAGCACGACGTTTTTTCCCGTAGACAGTACTTCGACCACATAGGCAGGCTTCGCTCCCTTGGTGCCGGGGCTGCATACTTGACCTTCGCGCACCCAGATGTCTGACTGGCGCAAGGTCGTTGCAGCCTTGTCAGGCGATGTGCCTTTTGCCGTGCGCAGATACTGGTGTCGTCCTACGCCGGAGCCGGATTTCACTTGCGGATCGTATTGACCGCCGAGCACGGTTGCGGCCACGGCGTACGCTTCCTCCGCAAAGGGCTTGCCGCCACGTATGTCGATGTCGAGGACGATGATCTCGTGACTGTCAACGACAGACCATTTGCCGGGTCGGAAGCCGACGTTATATCCATCTCGGAAAGTGGCCTCCAGTGCTGCGAGTGACGCGATCGGAGCATCTGCCCAGCCTGCGTCGATGGGTCGCTTCTCCTTGGGGATAAGCCAGTGGATGGCGAATCCCATCTCGCGCAAGGCGAGCGCTGTCTTGAGGGTCGGGTTCATGTCCGGCCCTCCAGAAAGCGGATCGCATCGGCTACGGAAAGCCCATCCCGCTCACTGACAAAACTGACAATACTCTTGCCGGTTGCGCCGCAGTTGGAGGACTTGCATGCATACCAGCCGGTGCGCAGGTTCATGCAAAGCGACGGATTGTGATCGTCGTGGAACGGGCAGCAGCCCCACGCCCAGTCGTTATCGCCTTCGTTGAAGCCTTGTATCTCTGCCGCATAGAATGCTGCCGGTGACGGCAGCGGTGCCGCGACCCTTCGCGTGGTCGATTTGGTATAGTGGCTGTACGCAGCGTGACGCCCAAAGTTGTGCTGCTGGCCCAGCAGCCTCCTGCCAGAGGCGCTGGGCTTTGTCGTTTTCGGCTTCATTATTTGGCCCCTCCGTTAAGAAGGACTGCGGTCGGCACCACCGGCCAGAGAAGGCGGTTGCCGACTTTAACTGGCCGGATGCCGAAGCACTCACCCGTCAGGCAGTGGTTTTTCCGTACAGTTTGGTCGGCGTGGTCTGTCGCTTTAGCAAACTCGGATGTAGATATGTGGTCACGTCCTGCCGCCATTGCCGCCAGTGCATCGGGTATTACTGTTTTCGTAATCATCTTTGTATACCTGTAGGTACGGCCCACGTCGCCGTGATTGATTCACGGTGAAACGCGGGACAAAGACGGATTAAGAGTAGGGCGCTAAGTGGGGTGCAATGGGTCTTTTCCCCCTACTCCCTAGAATACTGTTCATGTTTTTCCATTCTGATCCGGCATTGCTTTACGGCCTCTTGCCACGCTTCCTTGAATGGATCATCGCCAACGCCGAAAAATTGCGTATAACTCTCCTTACATTCTTTTCCAATTTTCATCTTCCCGCCGTCAGGAATGGACAAACACTTGAACTGGAACTTACCTACCAGGAACTCAATGATGCGAATTTGGCGTTCGCGCCTTCCAAGCCCTGTCTCTGTCCAGGGCTGAGCCGGCATCTCTGTAGTCGCTGACTCGTATTCCTCGATCTCAATATTTGAACTTGTTAGATCGGCGGAAAATCCCGCGACTACTTCACTGTAATCAACCTTCTTGCTTAGCCATAATAGAAAACTGGCAGTGACGATGCGAATATTCTTGGCATTATGTATTTCCGCTGTTGGTGACGAGCTTGGAGCGATTGCAATTTCATTGTCTTTCACTGCCTTAAATAGGGTTTTGATCTTTTCTTCTACGCGATAACCCATCTGATGGTTGTTGAAATTCTCCAAGTGCTCAGCGACGGAGGGAAACGCGTCCTTGTGGTGATCCGGGTCATCTCCCAGCATCAAGAAGGCAGCTTCAAGGAGACTCAGGCTGGAAGCTTCCTTCCATTTCTCACGAATCATCATTTAGTGCTTACCCGCTTCGAGATTGCGACGGCCTTCTTACCAACAGGGCGCAACTTTGTGTTCGTGAGGTGCTTGAAGTCGATTCCTGCTTCCTCCAGAACCCACTCTTCTATCTTTTCGTGCCACATTCGCAACATATCGAGCGGGCGCACGGTGTAGTGCTTCTCTGCAGTCGCTGATGGCTTGTGGCCCATGATCTGGGCGACTACGCCGACGGGACACTCTATCCACTCCGTCAGGCTCTTGAATGACCTGCGCAAGCCATGCAATGTCAGGCCTTCGATTCCGGCGACCACAAGCGCCCGACTGTGCTGGTAGCGCGGCTCCTGCAAGTAACCTTCGGCGGCTCTAGGGCTGGCAAATACCCAAGGCGATGGCGCCCATTCTAATTCGGTGGCTTTTTTGGCACGCAGCTTCCTCACCCTCGGCGGCGTCTCGTTACGGATCTTCAGGGTGCGTAGCAGATTTTCAACGTAGGGCGTAAGTGGCACGACTCGTAGCCCTTCTACCTTGTCTTTGATCGTTATCGATTTCCATGCGAAGTCGATGTCAGACCACTTGAGCGGAGTCAGTTCTTCGCGTCGGCAGCCGAGCAGTAATAGGACTTGCAAATAGGCGCTGATGGTAGGGTTGCTGATCTGGCGGACTGCTGCAAACCAAACAGAAAGTTGTTCGCGCAAAAGCACGTCTTTCTTGGATCGCTTCGCCGGCAGCTTGTCCTTAACGTCTGAATGGGTGCAAGCATCCTGTGCTGCGATGTCTTTGTATTCCTGGCGCCCCTCACACCAACTCAAGAATGTACGAAAGTGTCCGTAGCCTAGGCGGGTCTGGGCTGGCCTGCTGACGGTTTCCTGCTCAAGCCATGCATGCATGGTTGCTGGGGTGATTTCGGACAGGTGAAGCGGCATCAGCGAAGCCAAAACCCCCGGCTTCGTCTTTCGCTTTCCTCGTTTTGCCGGCACTCCTCCTGGACTTGCAAGATTTTGGTGATCAAGCAGGTTGCGAGCACCCCATTTGCCACTCCTTTGGCGAGCCTCCACATAGGCGCTCCACGCGTCGCCGACGGTGATCTGAGTGCGGGACACTTCGATGCGCTTGCATTCTTCCTGCCGGAATCGCTCGTCGTTCTCAGCCAGTACTTCCAGTTTGGCGCGGCGGGGATCAATTCCCTGGTCGACCAAGGCCGATAGGCGGCGGGCCTCCTCTCGCGCACCCGGATGGTCCGGATCTTTGCTGCTGATAGGCCAGAGATTGACATCGCCGATGGCGGTACGGACGGTCTTGCCAGCAAGTTTCGACTCGAACACGTATGTCTTCGCGCCCGCCGCAGTTACCCGAACTGCCAGCTTGGGTACTTCAGTATCTCTGAGGAAGGCTTGGTCCTTCCCGGGAGGACATGTCAGACCAGCAATCCTCCCCTGCGTCAGTTTGACCCGATCCATGACCTCCAACCTTTCCATGTAGCCGCTATGTAGCCAGTCTACAGGAATATTTAGGAATCTTGATCAACGAGTGGTTTTGAGTTGAAATGCCTTGGAAGGCCACAGGACATGGATTCGCGAGGGTTTTAGGAGTGGCAATCAACATGCTGGAATCCTGTCTTTCCCGTGCTCATAACCCGAAGGTCGCAGGTTCAAATCCTGCCCCCGCAACCAACAAAGACAAGGGCTTATCTTCGGATAGGCCCTTTGTCTTTCTGGCTGGGGTAGCACGGGGGTAGCAGTGGGTGCAAAACAATGCACCGTTCTGCATTGGTTCAGCGCCCTATCTCGGCCGCAGGATCGCCGTACCACCAGCGCCTGGCAGCTCAAGCGTGTTCAGTAACCAGGAGGTCGCGCGTGATGGCACCAGCACCACTACCCGAGCACGCAGCTCAGCCGGGGCCGCCGTCTCTCTCGGCGTATCCCGCTTCGCGCTGACTGCGGATCGCCAGCACGAAAACGATGTCCATCTCGGGGACATAGCGGTAGAACGCGAGATACCCGGTGGACCGGCGGCCGATGACTAGTTCGCGCTTGTTGTTTGCAACCGGGCGGCCGATCAGCGGGTTCTGCTCGAGCACATCCAGGGCAGCGATGATTTCCCCGATGCGACGCTCGGGGCTTTGCACCTGATACGTCGACAAGTGACCGAGAATCCGATCGAAGTCTGCGGCGACTTCAGGTGCGAGTTCAACCCGGGCCACTTCAGCGGGCCAGTTTTCGCGCGACGGGACGCTTGGCAGATTTGCCGGCGATACGCGTTTCAAGATACTTGCGCATTTCGCTCCAGGAAATGGTTTCTCCCGAGGTCACAATGGCGGCGAAACGCTTTTCGGCTTCGGCATCGAGGTCTGTCCGGAGTTCGGCCTGTTGTGTCTTCTCCGCGATGGCCTCGAGGATAAAGCCGTGCGCTGTGGTTCCGGAGCGTTTGGCGGCGGCAGCCACCCGACTCTTGAGGTCTTCGGGCAGGCGGATGGTCGTGGTCGTCATGGACGTTCCTAAATAGCAGGTCAGGGGCTATAGTAGCACTTATGTGCTACGCGGAGTTCGGCGACTTTCAGATCCGCTCAAAATGATCTGGCGTGATAATCTAAACGCATAGTTCTGGCAGGCCTTGTATTGAAGTCCAACCCGCGGTCGGCGATTCTCAGTGGTAGACCGAAGGTCGAATTTCAAGGCTGTCGCACCCGGAGTCATTGCTGGAGTCGCTGTTAACGTGAAACAACATGTTCGGAGCACTTGGTGATGTCGAGCAAAGCGATCTGATCAGTAACCCCCCGCGAGGGGGGGAGGGGGGCGGGCGAATAGACGGCTTTTCGCGTGTTTCATCTTCTGCGGGTGGCTCTCGCTGCAATGAGCGTTAGGTGCCGGGAGGCAAGTGTAGTTCCGACATTGCATCTTGCTGCTCGGCCAGCGTTGAGCAAGCCGCTAATTGGCGCATGAATTTGGAAATGCGTGGCCCGATCAAGGGCCGATTCACCGAGGGGAGTATCAGAGCCGCGCCGCAGCATGTTCGCTGGACAATCTCGGTTGGGTGCGGGTGACCGTGTTCCAAGTGCCGCACATGTAGCGCAGAACTAACGGTTTCCCAACCCGCTAATTCACGAGACCCACATGCTCACACTCGAAGACGCACTTCGCATCACCCTGACCGCCCGCAGCGCAGCGACCGAAAACAACTGGAACGTGGTTGTTGCCGTCGACGACGACGGTGGCCACCTGATTACGCTGGAGCGGATGGACGGCAACCAGAAGGGCTCCGTGCGGGTCGCCGAGCAGAAGGCCAAGACCGCCATCCTGTTCAAGCAACCGACAAAATCCTTCGAGGAAATGGTGTTGCAGGGGCGTCCGGTGATGATGACGATGCCCGACGTGATCTGCCTTGAGGGCGGCGTGCCACTGATCCGCGACGGCGTCTTTGTCGGCGCGATCGGTGTGTCCGGTGTAGAGTCATCCGAAGACGGGATTGTTGCGGCGGCTGGCGCCGCCGCGCTGGGGGCATAGCCAGCCGCGCGTATCGGGCTAGTCTGCAATCATCCGGGAGAATTCTCCGCTGCTGATCAGCCGCCTCAGTTCGCTGGCGCCGCCGATCAGAATTCCATTGACGAAAATCATGGGAAAGGTGGGCCAGCCGGTCCACATCTTGAGCGCGTTGCGGCGCCGCCACTGGTTCAGATAGCTTCCATACTCGAGGTACTTGTAGGGCGTGCCAAGCGCATCCAGCGCTTTGCGAGCTTGGCGCGGGAATGGATTCTGAGCCATGCCCACGACGACGACCTTGTTTCTGGCGATGGCGGCCAGCACTTCCTCCACGATATCCGCATGGTGGCCCGCAACCATCTGGCAAATGGCGGGATGAATATGGGCTTCGTCAAGAATGCTGCGACTCATGAGTGGCTCCTGTGCATTTAAGTTTCTTTCTACAATGATGGCGATCCTGCTGACCGGTGTATGCAGTCAGGCATTGGCGCCCAGATGTGAAATAGCGTTGGCATAGTAGTTTAGCGTCTCGATCTGCTCCGGCGCCGGGCGAAACAGGCCATCTTCTTCCAGCACGATGCGACGCAGGGTAAGCATGCGCAAGCCCACGCCAAACGCATAGTCATGGTCGTGGCGTGGAATGTAGAGATGCGCGCCGCGCGCCTCCAACTCGCCCATCCGCGCATGGGCTGCCGCCTTTAGTTCGAGTTCGCTCAGGGCGCGAGACGGATCGCGCGCCAGAACGCTGGCCACCAGCGAAACCGGCAATACTGGAATTACGCTGCCGATGGCGTCCATCAGCCGCGCGGCGATGATCCCCACCTCGGCTCGCCGCTCGGCATCGTTCAGCGCAGGAAAGTGCAGGCCGCGTTCGCGCGCGTAGGAGCGCACCGAAAACGGTGTGCCGAAATTCACGCAGGCATAGCCGAAGCGATGCCATCCGCCGCGCAGTATCTGCGAGATGTTGTGCACAAAGAATCCGACGGTGATTACCAGTCCGCGCAATCGTCCCGGGCGCGGCGCATCGGGGTGCAGTTTGAGCAATTGGCTGCGGTCTTCCAGCACGCGGTCGTAGTTGAGGCCGACGGGAATGAAGACCAGGTCGCGCCGGCCGTCCTCCTCGCGTTCGTCGAAAGTCTTCAGCATGTAGTCGAGCAGGCCGAATTTCGGTGGCCGCAGGCGGCCATCCATGGTCAGTCCGCCTTCGGGAAATACCGCTTGGGTGACGCCAGCCTCGGAGGCCATCTGAACATAGCGGGAAAGTACGGTGCGGTACAGGGGATCGCCGGAATTCCGGCGCACGAAATAGGCGCCCATCGCGCGGATCAACTGCTGCAGCGGCCAGATGCGGGCCCATTCGCCAACCGCGAAGGAAAGCGTGGCGCGCTCGGCGGCGAGGAAGGCCACCAGCACGTAATCCATGTTGCTGCGGTGATTGATGACGAAGACGATGGTCGATTTCGGATCGATCCGTGCTAGTGACTCTTCGTCCACGAAGCCGATGCGCACGCGGTAGAGGGCCCGCGCGGCAGCACGCGCCAGGGCATAGCCGACGCGGTAATAGATGTAGGCGTTGAACGAGGGCACGATCTCCCGCGCGTAGCGATCGATGCGCCGCCATACATCACCGAGAACCTCGTTGCTGATCACCGCATGGGCCGCGGCCGCCGCCTGAACCTTGTGGTCGTGGAACAGCCGGTCAATCAATACCTGCCGGCGTGTCAGCTTGAACGAGGGCAACTCGATGTTCAGGCGCCCGCCGATCTGGCGAATCACCATCTTGATGCGGCGCCGGAAGAACCAGCGCATGCCGGGCACCAGCAGCAACACCAGCACCGCCCAGCCCGCAAGTCCGGCCAGAATAAGGAATACCCAGAGCGGTACTGTCACCGTGTCAGTCATCGTGAATTTTCTCCGTCTTGCCGTTCGACAACCGAAGCCAGGTCAAATCCGCACCGCCTTTCACGGATCATAGCAGCCATCACTTTTTCCATTGCCGCGTCCGTGCGGCGAGGGGCTGATTGCCCGCCTGTCCGCTCGGCTGCGAAGCGTCCCGAAAGGGCGGGCCTGGGTACGGCCGCGACAGACTGCTCAAGCACTTGAGCATCTGGCGCAGGAAGGCAAAATTCCATGCGCAAGCTATACTTGGAGTGCAGGTTTATCAACTTTTCGTTTGGAGGTTATCGTGAAAACCGCAAAACAATTGGTACTGGCGGCTGCATTGAGTGGCCTGTTCGCCAGCGGCTTGGGATTTGCCGCGGAGCCAGAGCGGAAGACGGTGTCCATCAATGATCGCGTTCCCACGTCGCAGCAGGTCGCGGATGCCTTGTTTCCGAAGGAGATTCAGGATCTGAAAGCGGAGTGTGCGCAAGCCGAGAAGGCGGGTATGCGTTGCCAGAGCAGGATTCCGAAATCGTCGATGGATTCCGTGCTGGTTACCTTTGCACGGGGTTCGTCCAGCCTTACGCCGGACGCCAAGGAATTCCTCGCGGCCGTGGGGAAGGCATTGAAGAGCAAGGAGTCGCTGTGGACCTCGGTAACAATCGAGGGTCATACGGACGTTACCGGGACGCGTGAAGTAAATGAGCGCCTGTCCAAGGAGCGTGCTGACGTGGTGAAAGACTACCTGGCAACAAACTTCGGCCTGACCAGGATTGAAACCATCGGACGATCGAGTGATCAGCTCAAGAATCCGGCAGATCCGGCGGGCGCCGTGAATCGACGCATTGAGTTTCTCCCCGAATGGTAGTGCGGACCTTGGTTGCAGGTTGGCGTTAGAGGCCAAGCACCCGAATTGGCCTGAGTCTTGCAGCATCGGGCGCTTCGATGGCTGCTCGAATTTCGGCGAGCAAGCGCGGTTTTTCGGCATTGAGTGTGCCTTTCAGAACCAGCCGGTTGGAGACATGGTCGCTGCGGAATACGGTTCGCCTGAGTTCCAGCGCCGAGATGAAAGTCTCCATTTCCATGAACAGTTCACGCTGATCACAGGCTTGCCATTCGGGGAACGCGCTGCGGAAACGGCTTTCGCCTTGAGGAAAGCTGACTACTAGCGTTGCTAGGTACTCGGGTTGCGTTTCATTGGCAAGCCGCGCTGAATTCGTGGCATGCAGAGTGGAGAGCGTTTTGCCGCCCAGGCCATTCAAGATCATCACCGAACGCTTGATCCCGGCCTGTTGCAGTTTGTCGAGCGCTTCACAGGTGGTGGCGAAGCTTTCCCCCTTGTGCACCCCGGCAAGCACCTCGTCATCGCCGGATTCAGCGCCGACGTAAGCCATGGAAAGCCCGGCAGAGGCCAGTTCCGCTAGCTCGGCAGCAGATTTCTTGCGCAGATTGCGCGGCAGGCAGTAGCTGGAGATGCGGCGCACCGCCGGCAAGTGCTCACGGATCGCGACGAGAATCTCCAGCAGGCGCCGCGTCGGCAGCACCAGCGCGTCGCCATCGGCGAGAAACACGCGCCGGATATCGCTGCCGAAACGCTCGCCGCAGCGACGAATTGCCTCATGCGTTTCATCTGCATCGCGGGCGCGGAATTGCTTCTGCGGCGCCGTGTACATCTCGCAGAAGGTGCATTTGTTCCATGAGCAGCCGTCGGTAACTGGCAGGATCAGGGATTCCGCTTCGCTGGGCGGGCGGAATACGGGATCGACATAGCGAATGGGGAAGCCGGCATTCATCTTTGCAATTATCGCAGGACGCGGCGCGGTATGATGCGACGCCCCCATGTACCGCACTCCTGTCATGTCCTTTCCTCCCATTGCCTTTGTCGATCTCGAAACCACGGGAGCCACGGCGACGGTCGACCGGATTACCGAGATCGGCATTGTCGAGGTCGATGAGAACGGTGCGCGTGAGTGGTCCTGCCTGGTCAATCCGGGTACCCCGATTTCCGGCTTCATCGAGCGCCTGACCGGAATTTCGAATGCGATGGTGGCGGGTGCACCGCCCTTCGAGGACGTTGCGAAAGAGGTCAAGGCGCGTCTCGAGGGGCGGCTTTTCATCGCCCACAATGCGCGCTTCGATTACGGCTTCCTGAAGAACGAATTCAAGCGCGCCGGCCATGATTTTCGCGCCACCGTGCTATGCACCGTGAAGCTCTCGCGCAAGCTGTTTCCGCAGCATGCCAAGCACAATCTGGACAGCCTGATAGCGCGCCACAATCTGACTGTCAGCAGCCGGCACCGGGCCTTGGGCGACGCCCGGCTGATCCACCAGTTCTGGGACCGGGTGCAGGCCGAAGTGGAGCCTGAATTGCTGGCGCAGGCGGTCAAGGCTCTGACGGCGCGCCCGAGTCTGCCCGCCAATCTGGATCCGTCTGCGATCGACAATCTGCCCGAGGGTCCGGGCGTTTACCTGTTCTATGGCGAGAACGACCTGCCGCTGTATGTCGGCAAGAGCAAGGAGCTGAAAAAACGCATCTTGTCCCACTTCGCTGCGGATCATGTGGCGGCCAGGGAGATGGATCTGGCGCGGCAGGTGCGGCGTATCGAGTGCATCGAAACCGGCGGCGAGATCGGCGCGCTGTTGAAGGAATCAGCGCTGATCAAGCAATTGCAGCCGATTCACAATCGTACCCTGCGCCGCAACGAGAACCTGTGTTTCTGGCAACTGACCGAGGCGCGTGCCGGCGAATGGCGGCCGCAGCTGATGCTCGCCAGCGATCTGGAGTTGCGTTGGCAGGAGCAACTTTATGGGCCATTCAAGAGCGCAAGGGAGGCCAAGCGCACGCTGACCGAACTGGCAAAGGAGCATGGCCTCTGCCATTCGCTGCTCGGGCTGGAGAAGCTCAAACCGGGCAAGCCGTGTTTTGCGCATCAGTTGCAGCAATGCAAGGGTGCCTGCGTCGACAAGGAGCCGGTGTGCTTCCACAGTGCTCGCCTGATGGCGGCGCTCGGCCGTCATCGGCTGGCGTCCTGGCCGTTCGCCGGACCGGCAAGTATCAGGGAGGGCGACGAGCTGCACCTTATCGACCATTGGCGTCATCTCGGCACGGCACGCATTGAGGCTGATCTGGAGGTCCTGCTGGACAAGCTACCTCCCGCGTTTGAGCGCGACAGCTATCGCATCCTGGTCAAGGCGCTCGAGCGGATGACGCCGCTGAGCGAGGCAGATTCGGCAGTCAGCGGGCGTCGGGCCCTGGCTTGGCGCGCAGGCGCGCCAGCCGATCCTTGATGTCCGCCATTGCCGCGGCGGCAGCTTTTTCGCCTTCAAGAACGGCGCGGTGACGGCCGGCGAAATCGGTTGCCGGCAGTTCGGCGGTGATCGGGCGGATCACGATATCGGCCTCTGCCTTTTCGTAGCGACTGATCGATTGGCCCATGATGGCGAAGGTCTGAAGCATTACGCCCAGCGTGCTGGAAGTGCGCGCGTCGCGCGGATTGACCGAGATATCGACCGCGATCACGAAATTTGCGCCAAGACTGCGTGCGGCTCGGACCGGAACCGGACTGACCAGGCCGCCATCGACATATTCGTGGCCGTTGATGCTCACCGGCTGGAACACCCCGGGTACGGCGGATGATGCACGCACCGCCATGCCGGTATTGCCGGTCCGGAAAAGCACCGATTCGCCGCTCTTCAAGTCCGTGGCGACCACGGAAAAGTTGCGCGGCAGTTTCTCCAGTGGCCGGTTGGCTACTGCGCGATTGACGAAGTTCTGCAGCGCTTCGCCCTTGAACACGCCGCGATCGGGCAGTGACCAGTCGCCGATTTGGGCTTCGTCGATGTCGAGCGCGACTTTCTGCAATTCGAAACCGGAAAGCCCGGATGCATAGAGGGCCCCAACCACGGCGCCGGCGCTGGTGCCGACGATGATGTCGGGCACGATGCCCTGTGCTTCGAGCGCCTTGATCACGCCGATGTGGGCGAAACCACGCGCTGCGCCCCCGCCCAGTGCCAGGCCTATCTTGACTGGCGCCGGCGGCGGTGTCGGTTTTTCACCGAGCAAGGCACAGCCGGACAGCAAAGCGAGAGTGAGGACCGCGAGTATGTGACGAGGATCAGGGAGCATGGCGCACACCGGCCGGATGCCTTGAGGGCATGCGGATACCCTTGGTTTTAGGGAAGAAGCGCATGCAGATCCACGTCACTCCGGAGGGCAAGGCTGCTTCCGGAGTGAGGAATATCGAATCGAATTGCTAGCTCGACGCGCCGGGTTTCCGGCCGGGGCTCTTGGGCGGAATGTATCCCGCAACGCGACAAAGTACGGCTTCGATCTTCTCGCCGTTGTTGAACCGCGTCACGCTGCACTTGGATATTTCGCCGCGAGCCGACAAGTCGGAAATCGAGCGGCGAACTTTCGCCAGCGAGAGTCCCGTTGCGGCAGCAATCTCCGAGTCGAAGCGCTGGCCGTTGTCTTTCAGGTATTGCATGATCTCTTGCATTTCAATTGCTCCGCTTGAAGGTGATAACACAGTAGCCACCGCCAGTCTTCAACAAAACAGCCTACGATTGTTTGCCATCGGGGATGGCAGCGAGTGAATCAGCTGCATTTTCTGCCACCTTTCATCAAAGTGCTGGTGGGCCCAGCGAGACTCGAACTCGCAACCAAAGGATTATGAGTCCTCTGCTCTAACCATTGAGCTACAGGCCCTTCGTGGAACTGCAACGGCCCGCGTTGCCTGAGCCGTTGGTAATACGCAATCAGGTTTCGGAATCCAGGAAACTGCGAAGTTTTTCGGAACGGGTCGGATGACGCAGCTTGCGCAAAGCCTTGGCTTCAATCTGGCGGATGCGTTCGCGGGTCACGTCGAACTGCTTGCCGACTTCTTCCAGCGTGTGATCGGTGTTCATTTCGATGCCGAAGCGCATGCGCAAGACCTTGGCTTCGCGCGGCGTCAGGCTGTCGAGTACTTCCTTGGTCACTTCGCGCAGGCTGGCGAACAGTGCTGCGTCGCCCGGTGAAAGGGTGGCCTGATCCTCGATGAAATCGCCGAGGTGGGAATCGTCGTCGTCGCCGATCGGCGTTTCCATCGAAATCGGTTCCTTGGAGATCTTGAGGATCTTGCGGATCTTCTCCTCGGGCATTTCCATTTTCACCGCCAGCGTTGCCGGATCGGGTTCCAGCCCGGTCTCCTGCAGGATCTGGCGGCTGATCCGGTTCATCTTGTTGATGGTCTCGATCATGTGCACCGGGATGCGGATGGTGCGCGCCTGATCGGCGATGGAGCGCGTGATGGCCTGGCGAATCCACCACGTGGCGTAGGTAGAGAACTTGTAGCCGCGGCGGTATTCGAACTTGTCCACCGCCTTCATCAGGCCGATGTTGCCTTCCTGGATCAGGTCGAGGAACTGCAGGCCGCGGTTGGTGTATTTCTTGGCGATCGAGATCACCAGACGCAGGTTGGCCTCGGTCATCTCGCGCTTGGCGCGGCGCGCCTTGGCCTCGCCGGTGGACATCTGCTTGTTGATGTCCTTGAGTTCCTTGAGCGGAATGCCGATGCGGTTTTGCAGGTCGATCAGGCGCTGCTGTTCTTCGAGAATGTTCGGCGCGGCACGCATCAGTTGCGAGCAATACGGCTTGCCCGACTGTACTTCGTGCTTGAGCCATTCCATGTCGGTTTCGTGGCCGGGGAAGGTCTTGATGAACTGCGCGCGCGGCATGTGCGCCTTGTCCACGCAAAGATGCAGGATCTTGCGTTCGTGGCTGCGCACCGCTTCGACCATGCCGCGTACCGAGTCGCACAGGCGCTCGATCGACTTGGCGGTGAAGCGGATGTTCATCAACTCATCGGAAATCTGCTTTTGCAAACGCAGGTAGCCCTTGTCCTGCGAACCCTTCTTGGCCAGCGTCGGCTGCAGCTTGGCAAACAGGGCGTGGATGATGGAGAAGCGCTCGAGGGCATCCTGCTTGAGCTGCATCAGCGAGGCGGAAATCCGCGCACTCCCGTCGTCGTCTTCGTCCTCGGTATCTTCTTCGACTTCGAGTTCTTCGTCTTCGGCCAGCGCCTCGATGTCTTCGTCGCTGGCGTTGGGATCGATCAGGCCATCGACCAGCTCGTCGATGCGCATTTCGTCGCGCGCCACCTTGCCGGCTGTTTCCAGCATCTCGGCAATGGTCGTCGGGCAGGCGGAAATCGCCATGATCATGTGTTTCAGGCCATCCTCGATACGCTTGGCGATTTCGATTTCGCCTTCGCGGGTGAGGAGTTCGACCGAGCCCATTTCGCGCATGTACATGCGCACCGGGTCGGTGGTGCGGCCAAATTCGGAATCGACGGTAGACAGGGCCTGTTCGGCTTCCTCCTCGACCGCTTCGGCATCGACCGGCGCCGGGGCGGACTCGTTGAGCAGCAGGTCGTCAACGGCCGGCGCCTCGTCGAAGACCTGGATCGCCATGTCGTTGAAGGTGGAGATGATCGACTCGATCTGCTCGGCATCGACCAGATCGTCGGGCAGATGGTCGTTGATCTCGGCGTAGGTCAGGTAGCCACGTTCCTTGCCCAGCGCGATCAGGGTCTTGAGGCGCGTGCGCTTGGTGTCCATGTCGACCGGCGTCGCTTCCGGCGCGATCAGTTTTTCCCGGCTCTTGCGGCCGCGCGATTCGGCGATGGCCTTGGCCACCGACTTGACGGGCACTGGCTGGACGGCAACTTGGGCCGCGGGTTTGCTTGCCGTTGCGACTTCGGTGGCTGTCTCCGCTGTTTTGGCTGCCTTTGCCGGGATTGCTTTCGGCGCAGTCTTTGCCAGGGCCTTTGCCGGCACGGCTTTGGCGACGACCTTCGCTGGCGCGGGTTTGGCCGCAGCCTTTACCGGGGCAGGCTTTTTGGCCGGCGCAGCTTTTTTCGGCGCAGGTTTCTTGGCCACGGGCTTGGCGGCGGCTTTCGACTTGCTCGGTTTGGCGATTTCCTTCGGCATGACTATCCTCGGCTAGAACGCGATTGCGACGCTATCTGTCATGCAAACGCCGCGACGGGCGCGGGTAGGCAGCATTGGCGCGCCGTGAAAGCGCTGGGGAACCGTTAAGTATATCAGATCGGAGTGCCGGACGTCGAGGGTGGGCCGGGGCGCTTCCTTGCCAGCAGTTCCGTCAGCCGTTTCCGCTCATCCGCATTCAGGCCTTCTTGCTTGGCGCGGGCGTTGAGAACTTCGATTTCCGCAGTGAGGGCTGTTTGGCGCAAGCGCAGGATGGAATCGTTGAACATGCCCTCGAGGGCGCCCAGATCGACTTCTTCCACCATGTTCGCGGCGATGGCGGCAATCAGCGCTTCGTGCGGGGTATCGCGGAAGAACTCGAGCAACATGCCGAAACCGCCGGCGGGCAACTCGCCATGGTCTATCGCGTCAGCAATGGCGTTCAGCGCTTCGCCTTCGACGCGGTCGCGATCGATCAGTTCCAGTGGCAGGCGCGCCGTCCATTCCGGTTTGTGCAGCACGATCTGCAGCAGCTTGTATTCGACCGAGGATGGTATCGGACGCTGCTTCATCTGTGCCGGTGCGTAGCGGCTGCGGGCCAGGGGCTTGAGGCCGCACTGGGCTTCGACCTCAGCCTGCGAGACCTGCGCGCGCTGGGCGACTTCCTTGGTCAGCTGAACCCTGAGGATGGGTGCGGACATCTTCTGCAGCAGCGGCTTGGCCGCGTGCACCAGCATGGCGCGGCCCTCGGCGGTGCTGGGGTTGGTTTGCTTGACCAGTTCGCGCAGGAGGAACTCGCTCAGTCGGGTGGCGCTGCGCGTCTGCCGCACGAAAGCCTCCCTGCCATGTTCGCGGATGAACTCGTCCGGATCCTGGTTGCCGGGCATTTGCAGGATTTCAACAAGCTTGTTGTCGGCCAGGTGGCTCAGGCTCACTTCCATGGCGCGCCACGCGGCACGATCGCCGGCGCTGTCGCGGTCGAAGCAGAACACCACCCGATTGGCCTGTTTCAGCAGCTTTTGCACGTTGGCATCGGTGGCTGCGGTACCCAGGGTGGCGACCACGTTTTCGACGCCGCTTTGAACCAGCCCGACCACGTCCATGTAGCCCTCGACCACCAGGACCGTGTCTTCTTCCTGGATGGCTTTGCGTGCCTGGGGCAGCCCGTAGAGCTCGCGACCTTTTTCAAACAGCGGAGTTTCCGGGGAATTCAGGTATTTCGGCTCGCCTTCGCCGATCACCCGACCGCCAAAGCCGATGACGTTGCCGCGCTGGTCGAGGATGGGGAACATCACCCGGTCGCGGAAGCGGTCGTAGCGGCGGCCTTGCTCATTGACGATGACCAGGCCGCATTCGACCAGTGCCGGGTCGTTGTAATCGGCGAAGACCTGCTGCAGGCCCTGCCAGCCGTCGGGGGCATAGCCGAGCGAGAACTTCGCGGCGATTTCGCCCGTCAGGCCGCGGCCCTTGAGGTAATCGACGGCCTTCGGCGATGCCTTCAGTTGCTCACGGTAAAAAACCATGGCGCGCGCCATCAGTTCGGTCAGGGGCGCCTTCTTTGCCCGCTCGACCCGGTTGCGTTCCTCGTGGGGTACCTGCAGTCCGGCCGACGAGGCCAGGTCCTCGACCGCCTCGATGAAGCCGATGCCGGCATGCTGCATCAGGAAGCCGATGGCGCTGCCGTGCGCACCGCAGCCGAAGCAGTGATAGAACTGCTTGCTTGGGCTGACCGTGAAAGACGGCGTTTTCTCGGAATGGAAGGGGCAGCAGGCGCTGTAGTTGGCACCAGCCTTGCGCAGAGGCACGTAGCGTTCGACCACATCGACGATGTCGATGCGGGCAAGCAGTTCCTGGACGAAGCTCTCGGGGATCACCGGAGCATTATGCGCCGGACAATTTTGCCTTGACCAGCTTCGAGACTTCGCCCATGTCGGCGCGGCCGGCCACTTGGGGCTTCACCAGCGCGATCACCTTGCCCATGTCGGAGGGCGCCTTGGCGCCGGACTCGGCGATGGCGGCGACGACTATGGCTTCGATCTCGGCGGCACCAAGGCCCTGCGGCATATACGTGACGAGAACGGAAGATTCGAACTTTTCGACATCGGCCAGATCCTGGCGTTTGGCGGCTTCGTACTGGGTGATCGAATCCTTGCGCTGCTTGAGCATTTTCTCGATTACCGAGATCACGGCCGCGTCGTCGATTTCCACTTTCTCGTCGACCCGCTTTTGCTTGATGGCCGCGCGCAGCAGGCTCAAGGCGTCCTTGCGAGCTTTCTCGCCGGACTTCATGGCGGCCTTCCAGTCGTCGTCGATGCGCGTTTCGAGTGTCATCAAATCATCCTTTGCCTTACAGGGCTACCGTCCCCGGCTCGCGCCGCGGACATGAAACACAAAAACCGCCGGGAGGCGGTTTTCCTGATCAAGCGGTACAACCAAGGTTCGCCGGGAACAGCCGAACCAGGGCAGGCTCAATACATCTTTGGCGGCAGAAGCTGGCTGCGAATGCGCTTGTGATGGCGCTTGACAGCGGCGGCGGCCTTGCGCTTGCGCTCGGTCGTGGGCTTCTCGTAGAACTCGCGTGCGCGCAGTTCGGTGAGCAGACCTGTCTTCTCGATGGCGCGCTTGAAGCGACGAATCGCGACTTCAAACGGCTCGTTTTCCTTGAGGCGAATACCCGGCATTGCAATAATCCTGGAGAGGCGGGAAAGGCGCGCATTCTAAACGCTTTGCCATTGATGTCAATTGTTTCGGCGTGCCGCTCAGGTCAGGCCCAAACTCCGCGCCATCCAGTGCGCCGCCTCGCCAGCCCCGCTGGCCGCCGGCACGACCGGCGGCGGTGTCCTCCACAACCCTTGCAGCGTCTCGATAAAGTCGCCGGCCAGTAGTCGCTCGCGCGTCAGCACGGCGCAGCGGGCGTGGACAGCAAGCCATGCCGCGAGATGGGACGTCTCAGGCCAGTCGTCGCGTTGCAGGTACAGAATCGGGATGCCGCCGCAGGCTGCCTCGACGAAAGTACCATAGCCGGGCTTGGTCACTACCGCATCGACGCTGGCCAAAAGATCGGCGAATTTCAGGCCGGGGACATCGAAGCAGCGCACGTCTCCACGCGGCACATCCAGTTCGGCCGGTACCAGCCAGGTAAGGCCGGACACCGGTGGCCAGTCTTGTACCGGAAGGGGAAACCCGATACCGCCCATGGCGACAAGAATTAAGCGCTCACTCTCATCAAGACCAAACTGTCGCAATACACTTTGACGGTCACGTCGGCCGATACCGGCGATCGGCGCAATGTCGTGGCGGCAGTGCAAGGCAGCCATTGGCAGGCCCGGGGTTACGCGCAGGAAGCCCTTGCACCCATTGTAGGCAGACAACATCTGGGCATGAATCTCCCCGGCCCATGGCTCGCCGCCGAAATAATGCGCGAACAGGTCCGCCCAGTTAAGCGAACACAAGGCGGCGGCAGGAATGCCGGCCTGTGCAGCCCCTGCCAGCGGCAGGTAGGCGACATTGCAGAGCAGCGCATCGACCCGATGCCGTCGCAGCCAGTCGGCTTCGGCCGCGATACGTCGTGGCCAGTCGGCATGGAACTCGCGATAGCGTCGGGCGCTGGCGGCGAGGTCGATATCTGCAGCGCTGTGCATGACAAAGCCAAAGTCGCGCTCTTCCGCCACATGCGTGAACCCGGTTTCAATGCGGCTCTCCAGGCGCGCGCGCGAATGCGAGCTGCGCACCGTCAGGCGCAACTTCGGAACCATTTCAGCCAGGGCGTTGAGTACCGGCGCGGCCTGTGCCAGGTGGCCAAGGCCGTGGGCCGAGATGTCGACCAGCAGGTGCATCAGCCGGGGAGTTTGAGCAGGCGTGCGACGCGCTTGTCGACAAAGCTGCGCGCCGCAAAATCAGTCGCCCCGGCCGCCTTGGCGGCTTCGACGGCGGCATCTTCGAAGCTCGCCGCGCAGCTGATGATGGCGACTGCCGGGTGCAGCAAGCGCAGTCGCGTGATTTCGGCCAGCGCATCGTTGCGCCCGAGGTCGATGACGATGCAATCCGGCGTGTCGCTGCTGGTCTTCTTGATCATTGTGACCCCGGCAGCGGACCAGACCGAATTCAGGCGCAGCAGGGTGGTCAGGTCGTGGCACAACAGCAATATTTTCATTTGTCATCCATTCTTCGCGCCAGGCCCGTTGCGCGCACCGCGCGCGGACGTTCGAAGCGGGATTCTGCCATGGCGGTTTGTTCGCCGGGGCACGTTCCCTCATCTCACTTGCAATGGTGCTGCGGGTATCGGTGCCGGCGATGCGGCGCCGCACCCCGCGCTACCCCACCCCGGTACAATGCCCTCTTCAGATGCGGCAGGCCATGCGGTCGCCGCCAGCACCCGGAAAGACCGTGTCATGACCCGCAAGATCCTCGTTACCAGCGCGCTCCCCTATGCCAATGGCGCAATCCATCTCGGCCACCTGGTCGAGTACATCCAGACCGACATCTGGACCCGCTTCCAGAAAATGCGCGGCCACGAATGCTGGTTCGTCTGCGCCGACGACACCCATGGCACACCGATCATGCTGCGCGCCGAAAAGGAAGGCCTCACGCCCGAGCAACTGATCGCCCGCGTGCATGCCGAGCACTCGCGCGATTTCGCCGGTTTCCATGTTGCCTTCGACAATTACCACACCACGCACTCGGCCGAAACCCGCCACTATGCCGAAGACATCTACGGCAAACTCAAGGCTGCCGGCCTGATCGAGGTGCGCTCGATCGAGCAGCATTACGATCCGGTCAAGGAGATGTTCCTGCCCGACCGTTTCATCAAGGGCGAGTGTCCCAAGTGCGGGGCCAAGGACCAGTATGGAGATGCCTGCGAGTCCTGCGGCGCCGCCTATGCGCCGACCGAACTGAAGAATCCCTACTCGGCGGTGTCGGGCGCGCAGCCGGTGCTGAAGTCCTCCGACCATTATTTTTTCAAGCTGTCCGATCCGCGCTGCCAGGAGTTCCTGCGCCGCGCCACGCGCGAGGTGTGCAAGGAGCAGCCGGAGGCGATCAACAAGCTGCAGGAGTGGCTGGGTGAGCCCGGCGAGAACAAGCTCACCGACTGGGACATCTCGCGCGATGCGCCTTATTTCGGCTTCGAGATCCCTGGTGCGCCGGGAAAGTTCTTTTACGTCTGGCTCGATGCGCCAATCGGCTACATGGGTTCCTTCAAGAACTTCTGCGCGAAGAAGGGGCTCGATTTCGACGAGTTCTGGGGCAGGGATTCGCAGGCCGAGTTGTATCATTTCATCGGCAAGGACATCCTCTACTTCCATGCCCTGTTCTGGCCGGCCGAACTGGAACACGCCGGTTACCGCATCCCCACCAGCGTCTTTGCCCACGGCTTCCTGACCGTCGACGGCGCCAAGATGTCAAAGTCGCGCGGCACCTTCATCACCGCAGAGTCCTACCTTGCACAAGGGCTCAATCCGGAATGGCTGCGCTATTACTTTGCCGCCAAGCTGAACGGCAGCATGGAAGACATCGACCTCAATCTGGACGACTTCACCCAACGCGTCAATTCCGACCTGGTCGGCAAGTACATCAACATCGCCAGTCGCGCCGCCGGTTTCATCACCAAGCGCTTCGGCGGGCAATTGCTGCATGGCCACCTCGCCGAACGTTTCCAGGCCGACCTGCCCGGTATCAGTGAGGCGGCGGAAGAGATCGCCGGCCATTATGAGGCGCGTGATTTCGCGCGTGCCCTGCGCCGCGTGATGGGGTTGGCCGACCAGATCAACCAGTACGTCGACAAGAACCAGCCCTGGGTGCTGGCCAAATCGGAAGAAAACGCGGAGCAGTTGCACGCCGTTTGTTCGGTGCTGATCAACGCCTTCCGCCTGCTCACCATCTACCTCAAGCCGGTGCTGCCCAAACTGGCGCAGCGCGCCGAGGAATTCCTCAACGTGGCGCCGCTGCACTGGGGCGACGCCGGCCACCTGCTGCCACCGGCGCACCTGATCAATGGCTATGAGCATCTGATGCAGCGCATCGACCCGAAACAGATCGAGGCCCTGGTCGCCGCCAACCGCGAATCGCTGGAGCCGACCGTGGCGCCGGCCGTCACCCCCCCTCCCCAGCCCTCCCCCGCTGGGGGGGAGGGAAAAGTCGGCGGCGCATTCGCGCCGGTGATCGGGATGGACGACTTCAGCAAGGTCGATCTGCGCGTCGCACGCATCGCAGACGCGCAGCATGTCGAAGGCGCCGACAAGCTGATCCGCCTCACCCTCGACCTTGGCACCGAAACGCGCAACGTCTTCGCCGGAATAAAGACGGCTTACGATCCGGCGCAACTGGTCGGCCGGCTGACCGTTATGGTGGCGAACCTCGCGCCGCGCAAGATGAAATTCGGCATGTCCGAGGGCATGGTGCTTGCGGCCTCGGACGCCGAGGGCAAGTCGCCCGGGCTCTTCCTGCTCTCGCCCGACAGCGGTGCGACACCTGGAATGAAAGTGAAGTGACCGAGGTCAAGCGCCTCGTCATCACCGGCGTGGTGCAAGGCGTCGGCTTCCGCTATGCAATGATGGCGCAGGCCCGCTTGCTGGGCGTCAATGGCTGGGTGCGCAACCGGCGCGATGGCAGCGTCGAGGCCATGATTTCAGGTGACGCCGCGCGAGTCGGAGAAATGCTGGCCTGGAGCGGCATCGGGCCGGCTGGCAGCGCAGTCGACAAGCTCATGGTCGAGTCCGCGGTCGGGGAGTTCGTGGAGTTCGTGCTACGACCGACTGCCTGAATCGCGTCGCGGCCGCCACGGGCGTCGACGCAATCAACAGCCCATCCCGCATAGCCTGGCCGTCGAAGGCGGAAGCCGGCATCGGGGCGCCGTTCCCAGTCACAGCCCCATGCCATAATCGCCGCATGTTCCCCCTGTCACGCGATATCCTGTTTGGTTTCCTGCTGCTGTGCGCCGCCGCCTGGGGCTTGATGGGAACGCGCACGCTGCGCTTTGCCGACCAGGCGCTCTACGATGCCCAGGCGCGCTGGATGCGCGCCAACGCACCGACGCCGCTGGCCCACGATGTGGTCGTCATCGGCATCGACGAGGCTGCCTACGAGGCCATTCCCGAACCTACAGCCCTCTGGCATGCCCATTTCGGCGCGCTGCTGGCCGGGCTCTCGTCAGCCCAGCCGGCGGTGGTCGGGCTGGCCATGCCGCTACCGGTGCGTTCCTACGACTTTCTGGTGAAGGACATCGATTCCACGCTGCTCTCCGGAATCTACCGCCTGCGCAGTGCGGCGCCGTTGGTGGTCGGTCAGCCACCCGGCGTAGGCGGCCGCCTGCGCCCGATTTCGCCGGAACTTCTGGCCGCCATCGGCGAGGGCGCGGTGGCATCGTTGCTCATTTGCGAGGACACAGACGGCACCGTACGGCGCATCAACCAGCGCCGCTGCCAGTTGCAAGAGAAGCGCGAGCCGCTGGCCTCGGCCATGGCCAAGCATCTGGGTCGCCAGGGTTCGCCTACCGGCATGATCGACTACAGCGTCGGTGGCGCCATCGAGTACACGCCGGTGGGCAAGGTGCTCGACTGGGTTCGCCGCGGCGAGGACGAAAAACTGCGCGCTCTGGTACAAGGTCGTGCCGTTATTGTGGCCAGCCTGTTGCCCACCGAGCCCCGACATCGCCTGCCCGTTCAATTGGCCGGCTGGGAACCGGACAGTCGCACCGAACCGGGTGCGGTGGTGCACATCCAGGCCTTGCGCTCACTGCTCGGCCGTGGCCTTATCGAGCGCGTCCCGGAAAATCTTTCGCTGTTCCTGGCCGGGCTCGGCACACTGCTCTGGTTTGGTCGCGGCGGCTGGGCCAAGTCACTGCTGCTGGTCGTCGTAGTGGGTGGCTTCATTGCCGGGTCCACCTTCGCACTGTGGCATGGCAACTACCTGCCAGTAGCGAACATCGTGATCGTCACCTTGCTGGCCTTCAGCGCACGACAGGCATGGGACTACGCCCGCGGCTTTCGCGAAAAGCAGAACTTGCGCAACATGTTCGCCGGGCACGTCAGCCCGCAGGTAATGCGCGCCCTGCTCGGCGGCGAATTGCAGCTCGAGCAAAATGGCCAAAGACGCAGAGTCACGCTGCTTTTCGTTGGCATCCGCGGCTTTGCGGCACGTAACGCGCAGTCGCCCCCCGAAGCCATGATCAACCTGCTCAACCGCTTTCATACGGCTGCGGCGCTGGCTGTTCAAAACGGTGGCGGCGCGGTGGACAAGTACGTCGGCGACGGCCTGATGGCTACCTTCGGCCTGCCCCAACCGCTGCCTGCACCACAGCGCAATGCCCTGGAAGCGGCGCAGGATCTGCTTTTGCGCGTCGACCAGCTCAACGCCGAACTGGCCAGCGAACACCTTGAACCGATCAGGGTCGGCATCGGCATTCACTGCGGCGAAGTGCTCGCCGGCTATGTCGGTTCGAGAGAACGTCGCGAATTCTCGGTGATCGGCGACGCCGTCGGCATGGCCACCCGCCTTGAGGCCATGACCAAGGAATACGGGCATCCGGTGATTTGCTCGGAGGATGTCGCCGCCGCCGTCGGATATGCCGGAGGATTGGTGGACCTCGGCTTGCCGGCAGGTGGCGCGCCGCGTCTCTGGGGCTGGACACCTCCGCTGACGGCGGGCGGAGAGGCCAAATGAACCTTCTCGCCGACACGCGTTTCGGCGCCTACCTGCAGCTCGCCTGGTTTGCCGGCAGCCGGCGGCACGAGCTGCGCCGGCCGATGCTGCGCGAACAGTTGTTGCGGCAGGTCTACAGTGCCGGCGTCACGGCACTGCCGGTGATCGGCGTCATGGCCATGCTGACCGGTGCCGCGGTCGTCACCCAGCTGTCCGCCCTGATCGGCGCCGACAGCGACCTGACCCAGCGCATGATCTTCCTCGGGCTTTTCGTCGAACTGGCGCCGCTGCTCTCGGCGCTGGTGGTGGTGGCGCGCAGCAGCGCCGGCATTGCCTCGGAACTCGCGGTGATGCACTTGCACGATGAATTCACGGCACTGCGCCGCCTGGGCGTGCCTGCCGCGGACTACTTGCTGCTGCCGCGCATTTTCGGCCTGATGATTGCGCTGCCGGCCGTGACGGCCTGCTTCCAGGCCTGCGCCCTGGGCAGTGGCTGGCTCACCATGGCAGTCCTCGAAGGCCGCCCGCTGGCCGAAACGGCGGGACGCTTTCTCGATCTGGCCGATCCCTGGCTGGTCCTGCTGAGCCTCTTCAAGAGCGTGCTGATGGGCGCTGCGGTAGGCATCATTGCGTGCCACCACGGTAGCACCGGCAAGGGGTCTACCCAGGCTATTTCCGGCGCCGCGATCCAGGCCGTGGGTACCGGGCTGGTTGCCGTTTTCGTGGTGGATGTCGCATTTGCCATGCTGATCTACGCACTCAAATGAGCCGATCCTTGCATGTTGCCCTCGACGGCCGCCGCCTTTCGCTGTTCGATGATCGTACAGAACGTCTCGTCTTGCCGCTCGACGAAGGCGGCCGCCATCGCCTGGTGGTTGCCGACTCCGCTACGGCGCAACTGGCGGTAAAGGCGTTCGAGCGCTGCGCCGGTGTCGGTGTGCTGCCCGCCGGCGGGGGGCTGCTCGGCGCCATGACCGTGGCGGAGAATTTCGCGCTGGCCCTGCGCTACTACAGCGATGCCGACGAGCAACGCAACTGGGGACGTGACCTGGAAACCGCGCTCATGCTCTGCGGCTTCTCAGCGCAGCGTGTCGCCACGCTGGGCCGCGAGTTGCCGATGAACCTGGAACGCGGCGAACGCTGGACCGTGGGTTTCGCCGGCTGCCTGTTGCGTCCTCCGGAACTGCTGGTGATCGACCGCCTTTTTGCCGGCCTCAGCCGACGCCAGGCGGATGCGCTGATCGCCGTCGAAGCGGCTTATCACCGGCGCCATCCATTTCGCCCGGTGCTCTTCATCGACCTCGACAGCCACGAACTGCCGGTGCTGCCCGACTGTCGAACCCTGACCGAACTTGCGGAGAACCCATGTCACTGCTGACCCAGAACGACAGCGATGTCGCGGCCGCGCGTCGCGGTACCCGTCGCTTCCTGCTTTTCGCCGCATTGGTGACGCTGGCCCTGGTCGCCGCCATCATCGTGCGTCAGGGGCTGTTTCGCCAGACCACGAACTACAGTTTCGTTGCCGACAGCGCCCAGGACATTGTCAAGGGACAAGCGGTCAAGATCGCCGGGTTTCGCGTCGGATCGGTGGCCGAAGTCACCCTGAAGGACGATGGTCAGGTCGTGGTGACCCTGGAAGTCGATGCCGATCACATGCGTTTTGTCACCCACGATGCACGGGTTGAGCTGCGCAAGGAAGGACTGGTCGGTTCGCCCACGCTGGAAATCGTGCCCGGACGCGACAAGACTCGGCTCGCCGCGGCGCAGGGACGGCTTGCCTTCTCCCGCGCCGACGGCCTCGGTGCGCTGGCCAACCAGGTGCGTGAGGAGTTCATCCCCATTCTCAAGGACATCAAAGTGATTACCGGGGCGCTCGCCGATCCGCAAAATGGGCTGCCGGCTACCCTGGCCCAGGTGCGGGCGAGTTCAGAAGCCCTCAATACCCTGCTTGCCAACAGCAACCAGCAGGTGAGCGGCATAGGCGGCGCCGCCACCCGGGTGCTGGGCAAGGCGGAGGAAAACCTGAGCCAGCTGGGCCAGACCCTGGAGACTGCCAACAAGCGCCTGCCCGCCTTGATGGAACGCACGCAACAGATCCTTGAACACGTCGACAAGATTGCCGTCGAAGTCGAGAGCAGCGTGCCATCCACCCTGCGCGACGGCAGCGCGGTAGCCGCCGACGTGCGCGAGATCGTCGGTGGCGCCAAGCAGGCCTGGCCGATCCGCAACTTTG
>CAMBRI010000018.1 GCA_945870205.1 Sulfuritalea hydrogenivorans sk43H
GTTGTGATTTCGCCGAATGCTGGAGTTTCGCTGACCATCCTGCGGGCATTGCCGATCTTCGAGACCCTCGATGACGACTGCCTCAAGCCGCTGACCCGAGTTGCCATGCTGCGTGCGGTTCCAAGGCATACCGTTGTGCTGCATGCCGGTGACCGCACCGACAACATCTACTTCGTGCTCTCAGGCGGCCTGAAGGTTCAGGTCAGCGACGAAGAGGGGCGCGAGGTGATTCTCTCCATGCTCGGGCCTGGCGAACTGTTCGGCGAAATGGGTGTGCTCGACGACCATCCGCGTTCGGCGACTGTCCTGGCAGTTGAGCAGAGCGAAGTGGTGGTGATCGGCAAGGATGATTTCAAACGCTGCCTGGTCGATAATCCCGACGTATCACTCTTCATCATGCGCAATCTCGCCAAGCGCCTGCGCTTGGCTGATCGCAATATCGAAAGCCTGGCGTTGCTCGATGTGTACGGGCGTGTTGCCCGCCTGTTGCTTGAGGCGGCAGAGACCATCGACGGGCGCAAAGTGGTTACGCACAAGCTGACCAAGCAGGATATTGCGAAAATGATCGGCGCCTCGCGCGAAATGGTCAGTCGGGTCATGCGTGACCTCACGGCGCAGGGGTTGATCCACGAGCAGGACGGCCAGTTGATTCTTATCGATCTCGCCGCGTTCAGGCGACATGGCGACGTCGACGCCATCGCCTGACCAAAGGTGCAATCGCAGACATCGGCTGATCTGGCGGCCCAGGGATAGAGCTCTGCTACTATTCGCGCCGGCCGCCGCATAGGCGGCCGAATGTCACATGACCTGCGGCATTCCAGATGCTGCATTGCCCTTCGTGTCCACCCTGATGAATTTGACCCTCGCCGATTTCGACTATGCGCTGCCACTGGAACTGATTGCCCAGGTTCCCTTGCCGCAGCGCTCTGCGAGTCGTCTGCTGGTCGTCGACGGCGAGCGACGAACCGACACCCATTTTTCCGACCTGTCGCAATTCCTTCGTGCAGGCGATCTGCTGGTCATGAACGACAGCCGGGTGCTGCATGCCCGCCTGCTGGGACGCAAGGAGAGCGGCGGGCAGGTCGAAGTTCTGGTCGAACGCTTGCTCGATCCCGCAGTTGCTCTGGCGCAGGTGCGGGCGAGCAAATCACCGCCGGCGGGCAGCCGTTTGTGGCTGGAACAGGCGCTCGATGTCGAGGTGCTGGGACGCGAGGGGGAGTTCTATCGCTTGCGGTTTTCGGGTGACGCCGCGGAACTGATCGAGCGTTATGGCCGCCTGCCGCTGCCTCCCTATATTGAGCGCAGCGCACACGCGCCGGACGAAATGCGCTATCAGACCATCTACGCACGGGAAACAGGGTCGGTCGCCGCACCTACCGCGGGCTTGCACTTCGATGCGGAGTTGCTGGCGAGCCTGCGCGATATGGGTGTCGGCATCGCCTATGTCACCTTGCACGTGGGCGCCGGTACATTTCAGCCGGTGCGGACGCACGATCTCGCCGAGCACCGCATGCATACGGAGCGCTACGTGCTGCCGCAGGCCACCGCGACGGCAATTGCAGCAACCCGGGCGAGTGGCGGGCGCATTGTGGCGGTGGGCACAACATCGCTGCGCACCCTGGAGTCGGCGGCGCTGGAAGGACGCTTGAACGCCGGCGCTGGAGAGACAGCGCTGTTTGTCACGCCGGGTTTCGAGTTTCGTCTGGTGGATCTGTTGATCACCAATTTTCATTTGCCCAAGTCGACCTTGCTGATGCTGGTGTCAGCCTTCAGCGGTCTTGATGAAATCCGCGGCGCCTATCGGCATGCGATTGCCGCCAGCTATAGGTTTTTCAGTTACGGAGATGCCATGTTGCTGCACAGAAGGCTGCCACAATGAACTTCGAACTTCTGGCCAGCGACGGTGCGGCTCGCCGTGGAACACTGACCCTGGCTCATGGCGCTGCGCCGACGCCAACCTTCATGCCGGTGGGTACTTATGGCACGGTCAAGGCCATGGCGCCGAACGAACTGGTCGGCATGGGGGCTTCCATCGTTCTTGGCAATACCTTTCATCTGTGGCTTCGGCCCGGGCTGGAAGTGGTGGCAGCGCACGGCGGCTTGCACCGTTTCATGGGCTGGAGCGGCCCGATCCTGACCGATTCGGGCGGCTTCCAGGTGTTCTCACTGGGCGAATTGCGCAAGATCAGCGAGGAGGGCGTCAGATTTGCCTCCCCGATCAACGGTGATCGATTGTTTCTGACCCCTGAGGAGTCGATGCGCATCCAGCATGTGCTCAATTCGGACGTGGTGATGATTTTCGATGAATGCACCCCCTATCCGGCCGACTTGTCGGCGGCGGCCGAATCGATGCGGCTCAGCTTGCGCTGGGCGCAACGTTCGCGCGACGCGCATGACAGCCTGCAGAACACCAACGCCCTGTTCGGCATCGTTCAGGGCGGCATGCACGAGGTGCTGAGGGATGAATCGCTGGCGAAACTGGTCGATATCGGCTTCGACGGCTTTGCCATCGGCGGCCTTTCGGTGGGGGAACCCAAGGAGGAGATGGCGCGCATCCTGGCCCACACGGCGCCGCGTTTGCCTGTTGGCAAGGCGCGTTACCTTATGGGCGTCGGCACCCCCGAAGACCTGGTGTTTGCGGTGGGGCAGGGCATCGACATGTTCGACTGCGTGATGCCAACCCGCAATGCGCGCAACGGCTGGCTGTTTACCCGCCATGGCGACGTCAAGATCAAGAACGCGCAGCACAAGACGGATACCAGGCCACTGGACGAAACCTGCGCCTGCTATACCTGCCGCAATTTTTCCCGCGCGTACCTGCACCACCTGCATCGGCTCGGCGAGATTCTCGGCGCGCGGCTCAATACCATACACAACCTGTTCTATTACCAGACGCTGATGGCGGAGATGCGTTCTGCCATCGAGCAGGGCGACTTCGCAGGCTTTCGCCTGCGCTTTAGCCGGGGACGCGCGGGTGAGCAGGTATAATCGCCAAGTTACGTCCGACATTCTTGGAGATTCATAGTGCTGATTTCAAATGCTTACGCGCAGGCGGCGGGTGCCGCTGCCGATCCGACGGGTGGTCTGATGGGCATGCTGCCCATCCTTCTGATGTTTGTCGTGCTTTGGTTCGTCATGATCCGGCCGCAGATGAAAAAGGCCAAGGAGCAACAGAAAATGGTCAGCGAACTGGCCAAGGGCGACGAAATCATCACCCAGGGGGGCATCGCCGGCCGCATTGGCAAGGTGGGAGAAAACTACCTGAGCCTCGAAGTGGCGGAAGCCAAGGACGGCCCGGTAGTGATTACCGTGCAGAAGAACGCCGTGGGCGCGCTACTGCCCAAGGGTACGCTGAAAAACCTGTAATTTATTAAAGGTCGACCGCGTCGCCGCGGGTTCGGCCACCATGCCATGAATCGCTATCCTCTCTGGAAAAATGTCACGGTATTGCTTGCCGTGGTGCTTGGACTGCTGTACACCCTGCCCAACTTTTTCGGCGAGGCGCCCGCCGTGCAGGTGGCCAGCGTCAAATCAACCCACAAGGTTGACGCCAGGCTGATGGCTCAGGTGGCGGATGCGCTCAAGGCGGCATCGGTCGTGCCGCACGGCATAGTGCTCGACACCAACAGTGTGCGTGTGCGGTTGAATGACACGGACACCCAGCTCAAGGCAAAAGACGTCATTGAAAAGGCCGTCAATCCGGTTGTGGCGGATGCGACCTACAGCGTCGCATTGAATCTGGTGTCGAACTCTCCCAATTGGCTGACCAGCATTCATGCCTTGCCGATGTATCTCGGCCTCGACCTGCGCGGCGGCGTGCATTTCCTGCTACAGGTGGACATGAAGGGCGCGCTGACCAAGCGCCTAGATTCGATCGGTGCCGACTTGCGCAGTCTGCTGCGTGACAAGAACATTCGTCATGGCGGCATCAGCCGTGAAGGACAGAGCGTGGCGATTCGCTTCCGCGACCCCGAAACGCGTGACAAGACCCGCGGTGTTCTGGCGGATAGCCAACCCGATCTGCTGCTTGCCGATGCCCAGGAGGGGGCGGATCTCAAGTTGGTGGCGACGCTCAAGCCCGAGGCGCAGAAGCGCATCCAGGAATTCGCCGTCAAGCAGAACATCACTACCCTGCACAACCGCATCAACGAACTCGGTGTCGCCGAGCCGGTAATCCAGCAGCAGGGCGTCGATCGAATCGTGGTGCAGTTGCCGGGGGTGCAGGACACCGCCAAGGCCAAGGATATCCTCGGCCGCACGGCAACCCTGGAAGTGCGCATGGTCGATGACGAAGCCAGCGCCAATCCAGGCATCATGGAGCAGGCGGCCCGTGGCCAGCCGCCGCCCGGAACCGACTATTACGTCGAGCGCGGCGGACGCGGCTTGCTGTTGAAGAAGCAGGTGGTATTGACCGGTGAGCGCCTGACCGATGCCCAGCCCGGCTTCGACAACCAGACCCAGGAAGCGGCGGTTCATTTGTCGCTCGATTCCGCCGGCGCGCGCATTTTCAAGGACGTGACGCGCGAAAGCGTAGGCAAGCGCATGGCGATCTTGCTGATCGAAAAGGGCAAGGGCGAGGTAGTCACTGCTCCTGTCATTCGCAGCGAAATCGGCGGTGGCCGCGTCCAGATTTCGGGCCGCATGAGTACCATGGAGGCCAACGATGTGGCGCTGCTGCTGCGCGCCGGATCGTTGGCGGCGCCGATGGAAATCATCGAGGAGCGCACCATCGGCCCCAGCCTTGGCGCCGACAATATCGCCAAGGGTTTCAACTCGACTCTTTGGGGCTTTGCTGCCATTGCCGTCTTCATGATGACCTACTATCTGCTGTTCGGCCTGGTCTCCGTGGTGGCGCTGTCGGCCAACATGCTGCTGCTGGTGGCTCTCCTGTCGCTGCTGCAGGCCACACTGACCTTGCCGGGCATTGCTGCCATTGCACTGGCGCTGGGCATGGCCATCGACTCTAACGTGCTGATCAACGAACGGGTTCGAGAGGAACTGCGCAACGGCAGCACGCCGCAGGCCGCCATCACGGCGGGCTATGAGCGTGCCTGGGCGACCATCCTCGATTCGAACGTGACCACGCTGATCGTCGGTGTCGCTCTGCTGATTTTCGGATCCGGTCCGGTCCGCGGCTTTGCCGTGGTCCATTGCCTCGGCATCCTGACCTCGCTGTTCAGTTCCGTGATCCTGTCGCGTGCCGTGGTCAACCTGATCTACGGTCGCCGCCGCAAGCTCGACAGTCTCAGCATCGGTCAGGTCTGGAAGCCCGGCCTGAGCGCCAAATAAAGGAATCGCGATGGAATTCTTCCGCATCCGAAAAGACATCCCGTTCATGCGCCACGCGCTGACGTTCAACGTCATATCCCTCGTCACTTTCCTGCTTGCGGTGTTCTTCCTGGTCAACAAGGGGCTGCACTTCTCCATCGAGTTTACCGGCGGCACTTTGCTCGAAGTGAGTTATGCCCAGGCTCCCGATCTCGACAAGTTGCGCAAGCAGATGGAGGCGGA
This sequence comes from Sulfuritalea hydrogenivorans sk43H, assembly GCA_945870205.1. Classification (GTDB taxonomy): domain Bacteria; phylum Pseudomonadota; class Gammaproteobacteria; order Burkholderiales; family Rhodocyclaceae; genus Sulfuritalea; species Sulfuritalea hydrogenivorans_A. The sequence continues at coordinate 5,512 of CAMBRI010000018.1, forward strand.
CGGCTTTACGGATACACAGGTGCAGAATTTCGGCTCGTCGCGCGATGTGCTGATCCGCGTGCCCTTGTCGAAGGATGCCGAAACTTCCAAGGTCGGTGCGCGTGTAATGGCTTCGCTGGCAAGAGTTGGCGCTGCGGCAGACAGTCCGGCGGCTGGCGTTGCTCCGACCTTGAAGCGCGTCGAGTTCGTCGGTCCGCAGGTGGGCAAGGAGTTGGCCGCCGATGGCGCGCTGGCGCTGCTGCTGGTCGTGTGCGGCATCGTGCTGTATCTGGCGATGCGTTTCGAGTGGCGTTTCGCCATTTCGGCCATCATCGCCAACCTGCATGACGTGATAATCATTCTCGGTTTCTTCGCGCTGTTCCAGTGGGAGTTTTCACTTCCGGTATTGGCGGCCGTGCTGGCGGTGCTGGGTTACTCGGTCAATGAGTCAGTGGTGGTGTTCGACCGGGTACGTGAAATCTTCAAGAAGAAGCGCGGCCTCACGACGCCGCAGGTGCTTGATCACGCGATTACCAGCACGATTTCGCGCACCATCATCACCCATGGCTGTACCCAGATGATGGTGACCTCGATGCTGATTTTTGGCGGCCCGGCCCTGCATTATTTTGCGCTGGCGCTGACCATCGGCATTCTGTTCGGCATCTACTCCTCCGTGCTGGTGGCAAGTCCCCTGGTGATGTGGATGGGGGTTTCGCGTGAGCAGTTCATCCAGGTCAAGGTCGAGAAACAGGAAGCCGTGGTCTAGCGGGCGGGCTCCAATGCAGCACTTCCGGATCTGGGACCTGCCGACCCGAATTTTTCACTGGGCGCTTGTGTTCTGCGTCCTTGGGTCGTTCGTCAGCGTCAAGATTGGTGGCAACGCGATGGTCTGGCATGGCCGCTTTGGCGTCGTGGTTGTCGGCCTGCTGGCGTTTCGGTTGGTGTGGGGTTTTACCGGATCGACTTATGCGCGCTTTGCCCAGTTCGTGCGCGGGCCTGCAGCGATCAAAGCCTACCTGCGGGGACAGTGGCAGGGAGTGGGGCACAACCCGCTCGGCGCGCTGTCGGTGCTCGCCATGCTCGGCACGCTGCTGCTGCTGGTGGCGACAGGACTGTTCGCTAACGATGACATCGCCTTCGAGGGACCGCTCTACGCGCTGGTCGGCAAGGAGTTCTCCGATCGTGCCGCGGGCATTCACCGCGTGATAGAGCCCCTGACCATCCTGCTGGTCCTGGCTCACCTGGGTGCCATCGCCTATTACGTGCGTTTCAGGAAGGAAACCCTGATCATGCCGATGATCACGGGAAGCAAAGTCGGCGCTGGCGAGACTGCAAAAGGTGGTGGTATCGTGGCCTTCAGCATCGCATTGGTTGTTGCACTTGCGGCGGTTTTTGGCGCGAGTGGTGCGTGGATACAGAAACCCCCGCCTCCGGCAGCGAATTCGACACCCAACTGGTAGCCGCCGGGGGACCGAAACAGGGACCGACGATGCTATACAGGAAAAACCGGCTACCCGTTGGGTGGCCGGTTTTTTGCTGGTCGAGTGCTTACTTCTTTTCTTCCTTGCGGAACTTGTCGTGGCAGGCCTTGCAGGACTCGCCGAGCTTGCCGAACTGGACCTTGACGGCGGCGGCATCGCCCCCGGCAGCTACTGCGGCCATTTCCTTGGCCTCCTTGATGTAGGCGCCGGCAATCTTGCCGAGTTCGTCCTTGCTCTCCGGCTTGAAGAACTCCGGCTTCACGTTCGTATCGCGCCAGCCTTTTCCGGTGTTGGTATCGGGCTGGAATAGCGCACCCATGCCGGAGGTGGCAATCGCCTGGATCACATTGGCGGCCTGCACCACCTGATCCTTGTTGTAGGTACCTTCGATGTTGGCTTTGATCCTGCCCATGTTCCAGGCCATGGTCTGGTAAGCCGACTGACGCCAGCGAATCTGGTCTTCGGCTTTGCCGATCACTTGGCCCATAGCGGCAGAGGAAAGGCCAATTGCGAGAGTTGCAGCGACGATGTTCGTGAATTTCATGAAAGCTCCTTGTTCTGTCGTGAGGAAGGCCAATAGTTGCCGGCATCAGGTTTACGATTGGCGGCGGGAAATTATTCCATACTTCGCGTAACTCCCCTTTCGGTCGGCTGCGGCAGCGTCTTGCTGCAGGCTATTTGTCGCCCGTGGCAAAAATATGCTTGATTCGAAGCAACTTCTTGGGTTCGGCACCAAGCGCCAGCAGGCGGTCGATGTTGGGGTGCTTGCCCGGGTTCTGGCGCGCGTCATCAGCGTGCTCGGCATAGAGATCCAGCCCCTTGCGAGCGGCTTCTGGGGTGATGGCGCCGTAGATCTGTCCGAGATGGTTGTAGATGGCCAGCGAGCCGGCCTGGCCAGGCTTGTTTTCGATGGTGACGACCACGGCGGAATCACCGTCGAGCAACTGGATCGCGGTCAGATGCGAAATGCGCGGCAACTGTTTCAGATTGTCGGCGAAGCTCATTTCAGATTCGCCTCGCCAATTCCGCGGCTTTGCCAATATAGGAGGCAGGTGTCATTGCGAGCAGGCGTTGGCGGTCAGCTTCCGGCAATGCCAGTTGTGCAATGAACTCGCGCAGAGCCAGCTGTTCAATGCCTTTGCCCCTCGTGAGTTCCTTGAGTTGTTCGTAGGGATTGGGCACGCCAAAGCGACGCATCACTGTTTGCACCGGCTCGGCCAATACCTCCCAGGCATCCGCAAGATCTTCGGCAAGGCGCTGCGGACTGGCTTCGAGCTTGTTCAGACCGCGCAGCGTTGAATCGAAGGCCAGCAGCGTATAGCCGAAGGCGACGCCCATGTTGCGCAGCACGGTCGAATCCGTAAGGTCGCGCTGCAAGCGGGAAATGGGCAGCTTCTCGGCGAGGTGCCTCAGCACCGCATTGGCCAGCCCCAGATTGCCTTCGGAATTTTCGAAGTCGATCGGGTTCACCTTGTGCGGCATGGTCGATGAGCCGATCTCGCCTTCTTTCAGTTTCTGCTTGAAGTAACCCAGCGAAATGTATTGCCACAGGTCGCGGTCGGCATCGATCAGGATAGTGTTGGCGCGGGCCATGGCATCGAACAGTTCCGCCATGGCATCGTGGGGCTCGATCTGGATCGTGTAGGGATTGAATTCCAGTTCGAGGGACTCTATGAAGCGTCGATTGAAATGCTCCCAGTCGTGGTCCGGATAGGCGGACAGATGCGCGTTGTAATTGCCCACGGCGCCGTTGAACTTGGCCGTGAGGGACACCGCCGCGATCCGGCTGCGGGCGCGGATCAGGCGTGCGGCGATGTTGGCCATTTCCTTGCCCAGGGTGGTCGGTGTAGCGGGTTGGCCATGGGTGCGGGCCAGCATCGGCAAGTCAGCCAGTTGATGCGCCAGATGGCGCAGACGATCGACCACCCGGTCAAGTTCCGGCAACAGGCTGCCGGCAACGGCATTCTTCAGCATCAGGGCATGCGAGACGTTGTTGATGTCCTCAGAGGTGCAGCCGAAATGTATGAACTCGGCTACGCGCATCACTTCCGCGTTGCCGGCCAGACGATCCTTGAGCCAGTATTCCATGGCCTTCACGTCATGGTTTGTCCGGGCCTCTATGGTCTTGATGGCTTCTGCGTCGGCAATCGAAAAATCCGCGATGATGGCGTTCAGTTCGGCCGACGTGGCCGCAGAGAATGCCGGGCATTCTGCAATCTCAGGCGAGGTGGCGAGGGCCTTGAGCCATTCGATTTCGACCCGCACGCGACTGCGTATGAGACCGTATTCAGAGAAGTGAATGCGCAGTTTTTCGACTTTTGAAGCATAACGACCATCGAGCGGCGAAAGTGCGGTGAGTGAGGTAAGGGTCATGGCATTGTCTGGGGGTGGTCGATGCGCAAAAAGTGAGTGCCTCGGGAGTGAGAATTTTAACATGCGGGCTTTTGTTGCCCGATCGCAAGCCCCCGGTCGGTCTGGGGTGGCATGCTATAGTTTCCGCGCTCAAACACGCGTAAATGACCAAATGAAACTGATTGCTTCCCTTACCAGCCCCTATGTTCGCAAGATTCGCATCGTGCTGGCAGAAAAGAAGATCGACTACGAGTTGGTTATCGATTCACCCTGGGCGGAAGGCAACACAGTGGCCACACTCAACCCGCTGGGAAAAGTGCCGGTGCTGGTGCTGGACGACGATAGCACCCTCTACGATTCCCGCGTCATCGCGGAGTATCTGGACACCGTGGCACCGAACAGTCGCCTGATCCCCGCTTCCGGTCGCGAGCGTATCAGCGTGAAACGCTGGGAGGCGCTGGCCGATGGCGTACTCGATGCCGCGGTAGCTGCCTTCCTCGAGTCACGGCGACCGGATGGCGAGCGCAGCGCATCCTGGATCGAGCGACAGCGAGGCAAGATTGCGTCGGCGCTGCAAGTCATGTCCGATGAATTGGCGGACCAGCCCTGGTGTCACGGCAACAGCCTGTCACTGGCGGATGTCGCGGTCGGCTGCACCTTGGGCTATGTATCCTTTCGGCTCGATGACATCCGCTGGAGTGAGCAATATCCCAACCTGGCTCAACTCTACGAAAAACTGATGCAGCGTCCGGCTTTCGCGGACACCGTGCCGCAGGTCTAGCTTGAGGCAGTCGCTGGAGCCGGAGCCAGGTTCCAGTCGACCATTTGCACTTAACCGTCCTTGTCCGTCTTGGGTGGGGGCGCAGTGCCATCCAGACGAGCGATCAGGCGTGGCAGCAGATTCCTTTCGGCTTGATGGGTGAGTTCTCCCATCAACTGGTCGGCGAGGCCATCCGTCACTTTGAGGACAGCATGGGGTAACTCCTGGTCAAGCCAGCGTGAAAGCTCTTCGCGCAAGGCATCCAGGTGCTGCTGCATATGAGGTGGTGCCGTGGCAAGTGCTGCTTCGCGGTCCGTCACGATATCGGTGAGCACGGGCAGGTCGTCCTCGGGCGACGGTGCCGGTCCCGGGGCGGTCGCCGTCCCGGCAACAAAGACCCGGGTGCGCCGGATGAGGGCGTCGGCCTGGCGCAGGACATCGGCGGTATCGTTGTCAGCCATTGTTCAAAAGCCTTCCGCGATGTCGCGAGTTTCCAGCGGATACCCGCGTTCCCGATAGTAGCGATAGCGTTCCCGGCCGGGCAGTCGGTCGTCTTCGGCGACACTGATGATTTCAATCAATTGCTGAAAGCGGCTGAACCCCGGCGGGATTTCGTTCGATAGATTCAATAGGCACTTGTCATGCGGCGGGTTGTCGAGTCCGGATGCAAGAAGTACCGGCGTTTCTGCCGCCAGACCCTCGTCGGAATTGCAGTGAGGCGTGAAGCCGGTGGCCGGTGTGGTCCACAACAGGCGGTCCAATTCCTTGCTGCGCTCTTCGGCGGGCACATATACCAGTACCTGCCTTCCTTCGCGGCATTCCCGTCCGAGCCAGGCAGCGACCGCCTGCAGGCGATTGTGCGTGCCGTGGAAAAAGCTGATTTGCGTCATGCCTGCTTGCGCTTGCGGGCCGGTTTTCGGGCGCGGGCTGCGCGATCCATCAGGAAATGGGTGAGCAAGGGAACCGGGCGCCCGGTGGCTCCCTTTTCCTTGCCGGAGCGCCATGCGGTGCCGGCGATATCGAGATGGGCCCAGTGGTACTTTTCCGTGAAACGAGCGAGGAAGCAGGCTGCGGTAATCGCGCCGGCCGGACGGCCGCCGATATTGGCCATATCGGCAAAATTGCTCTTCAGCTGTTCCTGATAGTCATCGAGCAAGGGCAATTGCCAGGCACGGTCATAGGACTCCTGGCCAGCATCGAACAGTTCCCGTGCCAGTCCGTCGTGGTTGGCCAGCAGACCCGTGGTTACGTGTCCGAGAGCGATGACGCAGGCGCCTGTGAGCGTGGCGATATCGACCACGCAGTCGGGATCAAAGCGTTCAACATAGGTTAGGGCGTCGCAAAGTATCAGGCGACCCTCGGCATCCGTGTTGAGAATCTCGACCGTCTGCCCCGACATCGAAGTGATCACATCGCCTGGCTTTGTTGCCGCCCCTCCCGGCATGTTTTCGGTGGATGGAATGACGCCAACGACGTTGAGCGGAAGTTTCATCATGGCGGCGGCCTTGAGCGCACCTAGGACGCTGGCTGCGCCGCACATGTCATACTTCATCTCGTCCATTTCCGGGCCCGGCTTGAGCGAGATGCCGCCCGAGTCGAAAGTAATGCCTTTGCCGACGAGTACCACGGGCTTTGCTCCGGAAACCCCTCCGGTATGGCGCAGCACGATGAATTTTGGCGGTTCGTGCGATCCTCGTGCGACCGAGAGCAGAGTATTCATGCCGAGCTTTTCCATATCGGCCCGATCAAGAATGTCGACGCCCAAGTTGTGCGACTTTGCAAGTTGCCTGGCCTGGTCGGCGAGATAGCTTGGGGTGCAGATGTTGCCCGGCAGATTGCCAAGATCCTTGGCGAGCGCCACCCCGGCAGCGATCGCGAGGCCTTCGGCCAAGGCTGCTTCTGCAGTGGCAAGCTCGTTGCGGCGGGTGACGCAAAACGTCAGCTTTCGCAGCGGGCGTCGCACCTCGTCTTTCTTTGATTTCAGGCTATCAAAGCGATAAAGCGTTTCCTGGACCACGAACGCAGCCTGCCGAATTTTCCAGGCGACATCGCGCTTCTTGACGCCGAGTTCCGTCAGATAGAGCGTACCGTCGAAGCCGCCGGTTTCATTGAGTTGTCGAACCGCGGTGGACAAGGCGGCGCGGTACTCCTTTTCGCGGAACTCCTTTTCCTTGCCAAGCCCGACTAGCATTATGCGATCGGCCTCGACGCCTGCAACGCCGTGGAGCAGCAGGCTGGTGCCGGCTTTCCCTTCCATGTCACCGCGACGCAGGATGTCGCTGAGAAACTGGTTGGCGGCATGGTCGATGACCTCCGCAGCCGCAGAAAGCTTTCTCGGTTCGAAGACGCCGACGACGACACAGGCGCTGCGTTGCTTTTCCGGGCTTCCACTTTTTATGCTAAATTCCAAAATGCTCTCCTTGGGGCGACGGAAGGTTCGAGAAATTGTTCAGTTTCGGCTGATTTCCGTTAGCTCCCCGATTATTCCTCAAGTTTTCACCAAAAGTCAAAGCAGGCACTCCGCTACACGATGATTTTTCAGCGCGCCGCAATTCGGGAGTTCACCCATACGGCGGCTGGAGTTTTTGTCGCCTTGTTCGCGATCCTGATGACCACCCAGCTGATTAGGCTGCTGGGCGATGCCGCCGGTGGAAAACTGGCCTCCGAAGCTGTTGTTGCCCTGCTCGGCTTTCGCGCCATCAGTTACCTGCCGGTACTGCTTTCCCTGACGCTCTTTGTTGCCGTGTTGATGACCTTGTCGCGGTGGTATCGGGATTCGGAAATGGTGGTCTGGCTTGCATCCGGCATCCCCTTGACTGCATGGATTAAGCCTGTTCTGAAATTTGTTGGGGCACCCGTGCTCGTGATCGCAATCCTGTCCCTGTTGCTGGCCCCCTGGGCAACCCAGAAGAGCGAGGCCTACCGTCAAAGCATGGATCAGCGCGACGACGTTGCGCGGGTTGCGCCTGGTGCGTTCAACGAGTCGGGCGCGGCTGATCGGGTGTTTTTTGTGGAAAGCGTGGCGGGCGCAGAGGGTCTGGTGAGGAACGTTTTCATCAGTTCTATCCAGCAAGGGCGTCTGGGGGTGATGGCGACGGCGCAGGGCCATACGGAAACCCTGCCCAATGGTGATCGCTTTCTGGTCCTTGACAAGGGGCGACGCTACGAAGGGACAGCCGGTACGGCGGAATATAGGGTCATGGAGTTCGATCGCTATGCCTTGCGCATCGAAACCAAGGAGGCCCGCGGATTCGAGGATTCGCCGCGAACCAAGCCATTTTGGGAGCTTGTGCGCGATCCGCAGCCGACCAACCTTGCTGAACTTCTGTGGCGACTGGGGCTGCCGCTTGCGGCCCTGAATCTGGCCATTCTTGCGATCCCCCTGGCCTTCGTCAATCCGCGTGCCGGTCGTACCAATAATCTGGTTTTCGCCCTGCTCACCTACATGATCTACAGCAACCTGCTCAGCGTCAGCCAGGCGTGGGTTGCACAAGGGAAGCTGCGTTTCGAGATCGGCGTTTGGGCCGTGCACGTTGGCATGTTTCTGCTGCTCATCATCCTTTTCTATCGCCGGCAAAACCCTCTGGCGTGGGGGAAGTTCCGGTGGCGCTGAAACTCTACGAGCGCCACCTCGCGCGCGAGATCTATGCGTCCACCGGACTGGTGCTCCTGGCCTTCCTGATGCTGTTTGCCTTTTTTGACCTGATCCACCAGCTTGAGAGCATTGGCAAAGGTGGCTATCAGCTTCAGCATGCGCTGGGCTATGTGACGCTGACCCTGCCGGGGCGGTTGTATGAGTTGTTTCCTATCGGTGTCCTGATCGGGACCCTGTATGCGCTGACAGTTCTTGCCCGTCACTCCGAGATTACCGTGCTGCGTGCTGCAGGCCTCTCTACCAGAGACCTCCTGATGACCCTGGGCAAGATCGGACTGGTATTCGCCGCATTGACACTGCTGGTGGGAGAACTGCTTGCCCCTCCGTCAGAGCGGGCAGCCCAGCAACTCAGGCTCAAGGCCATGGGTTCTCTGGTGGCCCAGGAGTTTCGCTCCGGATTGTGGGTTAGGGATGAGCGCTCGTTCGTGAATGTCCGCGAGGTACTTCCGGACGCTTCCCTGCAACACGTGCGTGTGTTTCAGTTTGACGAGCGGTTCCAGTTGCTGTCGATCAGTCAGGCCGATCGCGGCCGCTATCTTGGTGCCGGCACGTGGTCACTGGACGGAGTGGTCCGCACGGTGTTTTCGGGTGACTCGGCACATGTCGAACGCTATAGCGAACTGGCATGGAAGTCGGCGCTCAGTCCCGATCTGCTGGCAGTGCTCATGGTGGTGCCCGAGCGCATGTCGTTGGTCAACCTGTACCTTTTTATTCGTCACTTGAGCGGGAACCAGCAAAAGACTGATCGTTACGATATTGCAATGTGGAAAAAGCTGATCTATCCCTTGGCTGCTCTGGTGATGATGGCGCTGGCGCTGCCGTTTGCCTACATGCAGGACCGGATGGGTGCGGTCAGTATTCGTGTATTTGCCGGAATCATGCTCGGTATCGGGTTCCACATGCTGAACGGACTGTTTTCCAGTCTCGGTGTAATCAACAGCTGGCCGCCCTTCTTTTCCGCAATTACGCCGAGCGTTATTTTCCTGCTGACCGCTGCGGGCATGCTGTGGTGGGTCGAAAGGCGCTGATCAGCAAGAACAGGGCCGCCTAGTTGCGCTTGAACACCAGCCGGGTACCGGCCAGCCGGTCATGAAGGAACTGCCGGTCGCGATCAAACAGCGCCCAGAGCACTCCAACACCCAGATAGACCAGGCTCGGCCAGGCCAGAACATAGCGCAGTCCGAGGCGAGCCAGAGATGGTTGCTCGCCGCTGGCTGTGGTCAGCCGGATCTTCCATGTCTGCATGGCCAGGGTTTGCCCCCAGCGATGCCAGTACCAGACAAAGTAGATGCCCAGCACGACAAAGACGTGAGCCAGCAATATCCAGCCTGGCACCGCGATGTCAAAGCCGATACCCAGAACAACATGCGGTAGCATGAAGCTGACCGACAGGACGCCAAGGAGCAGCAGGCTTTCGTAGGCCATGCTGGCGATGCGACGACGGAGACTAGGTAGTTGATCCCCAAGGGTGGCCGCTGGGGCTGACATCGTGGCGCGCTAGCGGGCTGTGGGTCGATCGGCGGAAGTGACCGGCGGCGCAACGCTCGCGGCGGGCGCTTTGGCAGCGGCAGGAGTCTTGGAGGGTGCGGGACGTGGCGTTGGCTTCTTGACAGCCTCAGCCTTGAGGCGGGCTTTTTCGCTCTCGGGAAGCTCCTTGTACTCCTGCCATTTCTGCTTCACTGCCTCTTTCTTCTCGGGAGGGGCATTTTGCAGCGACATGTACTGGTCTCTTGCGCGCTTGCGCTCATCCGGCGTGAGTTTGGCCCAATCGGTCATCCGCCGCTGTATGCGGGCTTGCTCGTCGGGAGTCAAGGACGTGTAGCGCTGGGCAATACCGAGCCACTTCTTGCGCCTGAACCCTTCCATCTTGTCCCATTCGCCGGCCAAGGGCGCGAGAACGCGCTTCTGCTCTGCAGTCAACTGTGCCCATGAGGGTTGTGACAGAGGCGGGACAACGACTGCGTGGCTGAGCGGGGCGGCCAGCCAAAGCGCTACTGCGAGGATGAGTCCGAAGCGCGCTCGAGCCATGCCTGGAAGCCTCGATCAAGATAAGCGGAAGGGGGCAGTTCGTCGGCCAGAAGGGCGCTGTCGATTTCCTCGTATTCCCTGGACTGCTCAAACGCATTCCAGTAGTAGGTGCCCGTGGCGCCTATGGTCAGGGCGAAGACAGCAAGCAGATTACGGACGTTAGGGAGCACTGCCAATTCCATCATGTGTCCGACCCCCGCCACACGCAGACCTCGCAACGGTACGCGCTGGCAATTCAACGCTGACTGACGGGCCTCATGAAGGCGAACGCTCACTTTCTCGTCAAGGGTTTCCAAACCTTGATTGAGAATCTGCCTTGCCTTGTAGCCGAATTCCTTATCTTCATTCATAGCTCTATGCCCTTCGCCTTGAGTGCAGCAGCCAGAGTGTGCGTAGCGCGCGAACAGTGCGTTTTCACGCTGCCTTCCGAACAACCCATCGCCGTTGCCGTTTCGGCAATATCCATTTCCTCCCAATAACGCATCAGGAAGGCTTCACGTTGACGTGGCGGTAGCTTCTCAATCTCTTTTTCAATTACGCCAAGGAGTTGCGAGCGCTCCAACTGCCGGTGAGGTGTTGCCAGACCGTCTGACTCGCAATCAGCCGCAATAGTTTCAAGTGGATCAGAATCTTCATCGTCATTGGGAGTCAGGGAGGATAGCAGTGTAGTCCACATCGAGCGCACCTTGGACCTGCGGTAGCTGTCGCGAATGGCGTTTTGAAGGATTCGCTGAAACAGCATCGGCCATTCGGTAACCGGGCGGTCACCGTACTTCTCGGCGAGACGCATCATCGCATCCTGGACGATGTCTAGTGCAGTTTCCTCGTTTCGAATGGCAAACATGGCCTGTTTAAAGGCGCGCCGCTCAACGCTGGCAAGGAAATCGGAAAGTTCGGTTCGAGAACTCAGGGGGCACTCCTGCCGGGTCTCAGCAGTATTTCATTACAAAGAATGGACTATAAATCTTGACCATTCGCGGACGAGCCAGTAAGGTTATACGTTTCACTCGGAAAGTGTAACAGGTGTAATCAATGCAGCTAACTGGCGCAGAAATCGTAATCAGGTGCTTGCAGGAGGAAAAGGTCGAGTATGTATTCGGCTATCCCGGCGGCTCGGTTCTCTATATTTATGACGAACTCTTCAAACAGGACAAGTTCAAGCATGTTCTGGTTCGTCATGAGCAGGCGGCCGTTCATGCGGCGGATGCCTACTCCCGTTCTTCCAACAAGATCGGCGTCTGTCTGGTTACCTCGGGGCCCGGGGTGACCAATGCGGTGACGGGGATCGCCACGGCCCATATGGACTCCGTACCGATGGTGATCATCAGCGGACAGGTTCCGACCCAATACATCGGGCAGGACGCCTTTCAGGAATGCGACACGGTCGGGATTACCCGGCCATGCGTCAAGCACAACTTCCTGGTCAAGGATGTGAAGGACTTGGCGATAACTCTGAAGAAGGCCTTTTACATCGCCAAGACTGGCCGTCCCGGTCCGGTCCTGGTTGATATCCCGAAGGACATCACCAACCAGAAGTGCGAATTCGAGTACCCCAAGACGGTTGCCATGCGCTCCTACAATCCTGTGATCAAGGGGCACAGCGGGCAGATCAAGAAGGCGGTGCAGATGCTGCTCGAGGCCAAGCGGCCGATGATCTACGCCGGTGGCGGGGTGATTCTCTCCGACGCTGCGGAAAAACTGGTCAAGCTGGCGCGCAGTCTGGGTTATCCGGTAACCAATACCCTGATGGGCCTAGGCGGTTATCCGGCGACCGACAAGCAATGGCTCGGCATGCTGGGCATGCACGGCACCTATGAAGCCAATATGGCGATGCAGAATTGCGATGTGCTAATTGCCGTGGGTGCTCGGTTCGACGATCGCGTGATTGGCAATCCGGTGCATTTTGCCGAGGTCGCGCGCAAGATCATTCACATCGACATCGACCCGTCCTCGATTTCCAAGCGTGTCAAGGTCGATGTGCCGATCGTCGGCAATCTGCCTGACGTGCTGGACGAATTACAGAAAATGCTGGAAGCGTCTGCCGGCGTACCTGATGCGAAAGCGCTTGCTTCGTGGTGGAAGCAGATCGACGAATGGCGTGGCAAGAAATCGCTCAAATACAAGCAGGGCAAGGAAATTATCATGCCCCAGTATGTGGTTGAGAAACTCTACGAGGTCACGGGCGGCGATGCATTCATCACCTCTGACGTTGGCCAGCACCAGATGTGGGCGGCGCAGTACTACAAGTTCGACAAGCCGCGGCGCTGGATCAACTCCGGTGGCCTGGGAACCATGGGTGTCGGCTTGCCTTATGCCATGGGCGTACGGTTCGCCAACCCGAAGGCGACCGTCGCCTGCGTGACGGGCGAAGGTTCGATCCAGATGAATATTCAGGAGTTGTCGACCGCCAAGCAATTCCGCCTGCCGATCAAGATCATCAATCTCAACAATCGCTATCTGGGAATGGTGAGGCAGTGGCAACAGATGTTCCATGGCAATCGCTACGCCGAATCCTATGTCGATGCGCTACCCGATTTCGTCAAGCTGGCGGAGGCCTACGGGCATGTGGGAATGAAAATCGAGCGTCCCGCGGATGTAGAACCCGCCTTGCGCGAAGCCTTCACCAAGCACAAGAACGATCTGGTCTTCATGGATTTCCTGACCGATCAGACGGCTAACGTGTACCCGATGGTGGCGGCCGGCAAGGGTTTGTCGGAAATGATTTTGGCCGAGGAACTGTAAGCATGCGACACATCATTTCCATTCTCATCGAAAACGAGGCAGGTGCCCTTTCCCGTGTTTCCGGTCTGTTTTCGGCCCGCGCTTTCAACATCGAGTCCCTGACGGTGGCGCCGACCGAAGATGCGTCGTTGTCGCGCATGACCATCGTCAGCAGCGGCTCCGACGCAGTCATCGAACAGATCACCAAGCAGCTCAACAAACTGATCGACGTCGTCAAGGTCGTGGATTTGTCGGAGGCCGCGCACATCGAGCGCGAACTCATGCTGGTAAAGGTACGCGCCGCCGGCAAAGACCGTGAAGAAATGAAGCGCATTGCCGATATCTTTCGCGGCCGCATCATCGATGTCACCGATTCGACCTATGTCATCGAACTGACGGGCAATGGTTCCAAGCTGGACGCATTTCTCGAAGCCATTGATCGCTCGCTGATCCTGGAAACCGTACGTACCGGCGTTTCCGGTATCGGGCGAGGCGATCGAATTCTCAAAGTCTGAACTCTGAATCCAAGGAAAACGAATGAAAGTTTATTACGACAAGGACGCGGATCTTTCTCTCATCAAGGGCAAGAAGGTGACGATCGTCGGCTACGGCTCGCAAGGCCACGCCCATGCACAGAACCTCCAGGACTCAGGCGTCAAGGTGACTGTCGGATTGCGCAAGGGCGGCGCTTCCTGGGCCAAGGCCAAGAAGGCCGGTCTCAAGGTCGAGGAAGTTGCAAAGGCGGTAAAGGATGCTGACGTCGTGATGATGCTGCTGCCCGACGAGACAATTCCAGCGGTCTACCACAGTGATGTCGATGCCAACATGAAGAAGGGTGCTGCGCTGGCCTTCGCTCATGGCTTCAATGTTCATTACAACCAGGTGGTCCCGCGCACCGACGTGGACGTGATCATGATCGCGCCGAAGGGTCCCGGGCATACCGTGCGGTCTGAGTACCTGCGGGGTGGCGGCGTTCCTTCGCTGATCGCCATTCATCAGGACACCTCGGGCAAGGCCAAGGATATTGCTTTGTCGTACGCTGCCGCCAACGGCGGCACCAAGGGCGGAGTGATCGAGACCAACTTCCGCGAGGAAACGGAAACCGATTTGTTCGGCGAACAGGCGGTGCTGTGTGGCGGTCTGGTTGAACTGATCAAGGCGGGCTATGAGACGCTGACTGAAGCCGGCTACGCGCCGGAGATGGCGTATTTCGAGTGCCTGCATGAGGTAAAGCTGATCGTCGATCTGATCTTTGAGGGCGGCATTGCCAACATGAACTATTCGATCTCCAACAACGCCGAGTACGGCGAGTACGTGACGGGCCCCAAGGTCATCGGACCCGAAGCCAGGGCGGCGATGAAGGACGCCTTGAAGGCCATCCAGGAAGGCGAATACGCCAAGAAGTTCATTCTCGAAGGACGGACCAACTATCCAGAGATGACGGCCCGTCGTCGCTTGACCGCAGCCCATCCGATTGAAATCGTTGGCGAGCAGTTGCGTGCAATGATGCCGTGGATCAAGAAGAACAAACTGGTCGACCAGACGAAGAACTGATATTCGCGCGGGTTTTGAAAAGGGCACAGCCGAGCTGTGCCCTTTTCCCATTCGAGCGGTCAATTCGTGAGCGTGCGGTGCCGGTACTGGCGTTCCGGGTTGTGAATACACATATCGCACGACTTGTCTGAGCCGTTAGAATAGGACTCGTTTCCTACTTCTCGCAAACCATGCCGGACATTCCACCTCGCAAGGCGTTGATGAATTCCGAACTGCGTCGGCGTGGCATTTACGTGCTGCCCAATCTGCTGACGACGGCCGGTCTCTTCGCCGGTTTTTACGCCATTGTGCAGGCCATGACGGGTCGCTTTGAGCATGCGGCGGTGGCGATTTTCATTGCCATGGTGTTCGACGGTCTCGATGGCCGTGTGGCTCGCATGACGCGAACCCAGAGCGCGTTTGGCGCAGAATACGATTCCCTATCCGACATGGTGTCCTTCGGCGCTGCTCCGGCATTGATTGCCTTCGAGTGGGCGATGAAGGGCATGGGCAAGTGGGGATGGATCGCGGCGTTCGTGTATTGCGCCGGGGCAGCCCTGCGCCTGGCCCGCTTCAACACCAATATTGGCGTGGTGGACAAACGGTACTTTCAGGGCCTGCCGAGCCCGGCTGCTGCTGCGCTGGTGGCAGGCTTCGTCTGGATCATCAATGACCTCAACATTGCCGGCGAAGATGTACGCTGGTATGCCTTCGCCCTGACGCTTTTTGCCGGCATCACCATGGTCAGCACACTGCGCTATTGGAGTGGCAAGGACATCAATCTGCGCCGCAGCGTGCCCTTCATGGTGCTGCCGGCAATTGTCCTTGGCTATGTGCTGGTGTCTTCGTATCCGCCAGGCGTCTTGTTTGCCCTGTTTCTCGCCTACGCCTTGTCGGGCTACGTGATGGCGGTGTGGAGTTGGCGCAGCAGACGAAAATGAAGCTGCAGGCAATTGCGCCAGCGGAGACAAATCCCGGCCGCGGCGGGAACATGGCACTGGTTATAGCGACGGCAAGCGGAAGTACCGGTAACTAAACCCGTAACACCCGTAACAAAATCTGTTGCGCGGCAGGAATAAAGCCTTTATAGTCATCGCCATGTTTGCGACACTTGTGTTCTCCGCAATATTTCTGGCTTTTTCAGGCGCGCTGATCGCTCGCCTGCCGCTGCGCGCAAAGCTTTTGCCGCTGCTGCGCCGCGCGCGCTAAATACATCCCCCCACAATCCGGTTGTTGATAGTACCCGCTCCGCGAGGGGCGGTTTAACGCGTTCGTGGTTTTGCTAGTGTCAGTTGCGCCTGATGGCCAAAAAGCCAGCGTCAGCCTCCAGCGAAACCTCAATTTCACCAGGAGATAAGCATGTCACAGGAACATTTGATCATTTTCGATACCACCTTGCGTGACGGCGAGCAAAGCCCCGGCGCCTCGATGACCAAGGAGGAAAAGCTGCGTATTGCACGCCAGTTGGAGCGCATGCGTGTGGATGTCATTGAGGCCGGATTTCCGGCTGCATCGAACGGCGACTTCGAAGCGGTTAAGGCTGTCGCGGAAGCCATCAAGGATTCGACGGTGGCCGGCCTCTGCCGCGCCTTCGACAAGGATATTTCGCGCGCACTTGAAGCCGTCAAGCCGGCGAAGGCGGGGCGCATCCATACCTTCATCGCGACCAGTCCGATCCACATGGAGAAGAAGTTGCGCATGTCGCCGGATGACGTGCTTGTCGCCGCCCAGCATGCCGTGCGTTTTGCGCGCAACGGAATCGATGATGTCGAATTTTCCTGCGAAGACGCAGGACGTTCGGACCTTGATTTCCTCTGCCGCATTATCGAAGCCGTGATCAAGGAGGGAGCGTCCACGATCAACATCCCCGACACCGTTGGTTACAACGTACCGGAGCAGTATGCTGATCGGATTCGCCAGTTGCGCGAACGCATCCCCAATTCCGACAAGGTGATCTGGTCAGTGCATTGCCACAACGACCTGGGCCTGGCGGTGGCCAACAGCCTTGCTGCCGTGATGGCAGGCGCCCGTCAGGTCGAATGCACCATCAACGGCCTTGGCGAGCGTGCCGGCAATGCCGCGCTGGAGGAAATCGTGATGGCTGTACATACGCGGCAGGACGTATTCCCCTGCATTACGCGCATTGACACCACGCAGATCGTCGCCGCATCAAAGATGGTATCGAGCATCACCGGGTTTCCGGTGCAACCGAACAAGGCGATTGTCGGCGCCAACGCATTCGCACATGAGTCGGGCATACATCAGGATGGCGTGCTGAAACATCGTGAAACCTACGAGATCATGCGTGCCGAAGATGTTGGCTGGAACGCCAACAAGCTGGTGCTCGGCAAACATTCCGGGCGCACGGCATTCAAGGCCCGATTGAAGGAGTTGGGCATCGAGGTCGAAAGCGAGCAGGTGCTGAATGCGGCTTTCACCCACTTCAAGGAACTGGCTGACAAGAAGCACGAGATTTTTGACGAGGACTTGCATGCATTGATGAGTGATGAAATGGTTCCGACCGACGACGAGCACTACAAGCTCGTGTCGTCCATGTTTCACTCGGAAACCGGCGAAGCGCCGCAAGCCAAGTTGACACTCTCTGCGGGAGGTGCAGAAAGGCATGCCGAATCGAGTGGCAGCGGCCCGGTAGATGCAACCTTCAAGGCGATTGAAAGCGTTGCCGTGAGCGGCTCCGAACTGCTGCTCTACTCGGTAAATGCAATTACAACCGGTACCGATGCGCAGGGTGAAGTGACCGTGCGTCTGTCGAAGGATGGTCGCATCGTGAATGGTCAGGGGGCAGACACGGATATCGTGGTTGCATCGGCCAAGGCCTATATCAATGCGCTAAACAAGCTTACTTCCGGACAGGAGAAGCTCAATCCGCAGGTTTGACGGTTCTGGACGGAGCGGCAACCCGGGCGTAGCCGAGGCAGCCAGCGAAAAGCATGGTCGCCAGCAGAGTTTCGGCTATCGCCAGCACCTGGCTGGTGCCGTGGTCGGAGACCGCGCGCACCAGACCTTCGGTGAGATAGGCCAGTGACAGCATGGATGTCCACTGGTGGGTGTAGCGATTGCCGCGCAGGATGCCGAACAGCGGCAGCAGGAGTGGCAGGGCTTTCAGCGCCAGCATCGAACCGCCCGGGCGCAGCGGCGCCAGCCAGAGTTCCCAGGCAAGGCATAGAAACAACAGGCCGACAAGGCTGGTCGACGACAGCCTGTTGAACCAGGGATTCAAGATGCGAGCTTGATAGCGGTCTCGGCCAGGCGACGCCCGAGGCCGACGGCGAGTTGCTTTTCGGCGTCGCTGGCCGCCGTTTCGCCATTGCTGCCGCTGACATGGCTTGCGCCATACGGCGTGCCCCCCTCGCGCGTGGTGGAGAGGGCTGCTTCGGTGTAGGGAAGGCCAAGGATCATCATGCCGTGATGCAGGAGGGGCAGCATCATCGACAGCAAGGTGGATTCCTGGCCGCCGTGCATCGAAGTGGATGAAGTAAAAACCACTGCTGGTTTGCCCACGAGGGCGCCCTTGAGCCAAAGTCCGCTGGTGGAGTCGAGGAAATACTTTAGCGGAGCCGCCATGTTGCCAAAGCGGGTCGGGCTGCCCATGGCGAGGCCGATGCATTCCTCGAGATCGATTGCTTCGACATAAGGCGCGCCCGCCTCCGGGATCGATGCTGCCGTTGTTTCGCAGAGGGTCGATACCCTCGGCACCGTGCGCAGACGTGCGACGACGCCAGGCGTCTGTTCGATGCCGCGTGCGATGTGGCGAGCCAGTTCGCGCACCGAGCCGTGGTGGCTATAGTACAAAACCAGAATTTCCCGGGCGTCGCTTGCCATTTTCATTGTCCAGCCTCCGTTAGAATCCAATTATATGTGGCTCCTGGCACCCTTTCGGCTGATCCTGCGCACCGCGCGCCGTTTTCATGGCGAACAATGCGTGCAAACGGCTGCGGCGCTATCCTTTGCGACCTTGATCGGGCTGGTGCCGATGATTGCCGCGGCGTTTGCCCTGATTTCCTTTTTGCCAGTCGGGGTCGGTCTCGGGTCGGCACTGGAGAAGTTTCTGCTCGCCAACCTGCTGCCGGAAAAGGCTGGTGTGATCATCGCGAAGTACCTGGGGCAGTTTGCCTCGCGAGCGGGAAGGGTGACGTTTTTGGGGGTTGCCGTGCTTGGTGTGACGGCCATGATGCAGATGCTCACCATCGAGCGAGCCTTCAACAAGATCTGGCGCGTCAAATCCAGCCGTCCGCTGTTGCGACGCATCGCCATGCATGGCCTTGCACTGCTGCTCGGGCCGCTGGTATTTGGCGCGAGTCTCCTCGCGATTTCGTTTGTCACCAGCATCTCGCTAGGCTTTATCGCCGAGCCCGATTGGGTGAGCAACATCGTGCTGCGAGGTCTGCTGCCCTTCGCCTTCATGTCGGCGTTGTTCGGCCTGCTTTATTGGGCCGTACCCAACAAGCCGGTGAAAGCCTGGCATGCCGCCTTTGGCGGAGCGATGGCGGCATTGGGCTTTGCCGGTCTGCAGAAGCTATTCACGCTCTATATTGCCGCTGGATTTACTGTTAATGCCGTGGTCTATGGCGCCTTCTCCGCGATCCCGGTGTTCCTGGTCTGGCTTTATGCATCATGGAGCGTAATCCTCATCGGCGCACTGGTCGTCGCCGAGTTGCCGCAATCCCCGCGGGCTTGAGCCTGACGCTCATGGCAGCGAGCGCCACCCGCAGAGGATGAAACACGCGCAAAGCGTCTTAGCGGCCCGTCCATCCCGTCCTTGCGGGGAGGCTATTGATTGGCTCGCCGCGCTCGATATAACCAGCGCCCCATCCTGTTGTTGCGTTAACTTGCCGTGGAGTTGCGAATAAACTCGAAAACCTCGATGCTGGATGTTTCGATGAGGTTTCGATGCGGCATGCATTCGGCAACCTGCAAGTGGGAATCCTGCTCCTGCAGCAAGGTGAACGGGCGCGCATTGTAGTCGCCGCGCGTGGCGAGAATCGCCTCGCTGCGGTTCAGGCTCGGCAATGCCGGCAGTAGCAGAGCGGGGATCGGCGGCTCCGGATTGCGATTGTTCAGGGCCTGTATACGGACCGGTCTTGCTGAAGGCGCGAGAACTTCCAGTCCCATCTCGACGTGGCTGCTGCTTTTGCTGCGCGCCCAGCGCACGAGGCAAATCTGCCAGCCAGCGCCGGCACCCGTGCGTAAACCGACAGCGCACCCCGCGACGATGCCGGTGACTTCCCCGACCACATGGACGATTGCATAACCTGAAGGGCTTTCGTTGAGCACGGTCCAGTCGCTGTAAGTCAGCTCGCATTCGGTGGACTTCGGCTCTGGCTGGGAGCCTTCTTCCAGGGCTGCCCACAAGCTGCTCAGTTGCGTACAGACGTTGACGGGCAGGGATTGTGGGCGGCGATTGAAGCTGCGCCGTCGCGGCATCGCCCAGCATTGACGCGCCCGCTCCAGCGCGTTCCGGTAGTCGGCTCCGGCCGCCTGGAGCGGCAGTCCCAGAGACGCTGGGGGAACGCCTTCATTCAACTGGTCTAGGTGGCGCGCCGCTAGGTCGGCCAGTTCGCCGAAACGGAAGTAGATGCACGATCCGCCGTCCGGAATCATGCGGACCAGGGAGACGGGCGGTTGATCAATATTGGCATCGAGCCAGAACCAGTCGCCGGGTGCCTCCGGGCGTATCGGGTCGACTCGGGTGGCGGTGGCATGAGTTGCGAGATATTCGGCCAGGAAGGCAATTTCACGCGCGGTGAGGCCTTCGGGTTGGGCTGCGGTGAGCGCCAGCATGGCCTTGAAGCGCAGATCGATGGCGCTGATTTCGGCGGGAAGCGTGGCGGTCGGGTCCACTGAATTGTGGGCGCGGTGGTACAGCGCCTGGACGTTGCGCCAGAAATCAAACGGCGTCGGAATTGCAATCAACTGAGTGGCGAGGAATTGGCGCGACAGGTTGTCGATTCCTTGCAGGCAAATCTGTGTTCTGCTGCGGTGAACGCGGGCAAGTGCCTGGGGGTCAGCGTCGCCAGCAATCTTGAGCCATGTTTCCCCGAGTTCGGCGCGCAGACCGATCAGGCCTTGAGCGACGGTACCAAGGTGGGTTGGCAACGGAAGCTTGACGTCAAGCAGCATCGGAGTCAGTGCATCGTCAACACGCTGCGCGCGCAGTTGCAGCAGTTCGTCGATCTTGAGGCGATGCAGCACGGGAAGCCCCAGCGACGCTATTGCCGCCAGGTGTTTGCGCAGCGGCACCAGGTCGAGCAGGGGGTCGTCATGCTGCGGTTCGGCGAGCCAGTCCAAAGCCTGCTGTAACTGGATGGGCGGCGGCGATGAGGTTTTGATACGGCGCATGGTCAGCAGAACGGCCGGGGACGAAGCATGATTCTAGTAGAATCCGGACGCATTGTTGTGTTGGAAGGAATCCCGAATGGCCAGCCTGATTTCCGCGAAGTCCATTGATCCGCAGGATCGCCTGATCGTTGCACTTGATGTTCCAGACGTAGCGGCAGCGCGCGTCCTCGTGACCGAACTGGGCGATGCGGTGGTGTTCTACAAAATCGGACTCGAACTGTTTATGACTTCCGGTTATTTCGACTTGTTGCACTGGCTGGTTGGTCAGGGCAAGAAGGTTTTTGTCGACCTGAAGTTCTTCGATGTTCCAGAAACTGTGCGCTCTGCCGTGAGAGCCCTGGCCGGCAGCGGCGCCACATTTGCCACGATCCACGGCAATCAGGCGATCATGGAGGCAGCCGTGAAGGACAAGGGCGACCTTAAAATTCTAGCCGTGACCGTGCTGACCAGTCTCGACCGCGGCGATCTCGATGATCTCGGCTTCAATTGCGACGTGGAGAAGCTCGTCCTATCGCGCGCGCGCCGTGCACTGGCCGCAGGGGTAGACGGGATTGTCTCCTCGGGCCTTGAAGCACCCATGATTCGGCACGAACTTGGCGACAAGCTGATGGTCGTCACGCCGGGCATTCGACCCGTCGAGAACAAGCCGGTGGATGATCAGAAGCGCACCGTCGATGTCGCCCAGGCGTTCAGGAATGGCGCCGACTATATTGTGGTCGGGCGCCCCATTCGCCAGGCGGCGGATCCGCGTCAGGCCGCGCTCGGTATCCAGCAGACCATTCGTGAGGTGTTTTCCGGCTTGGGCAATTGATGTAACGGGTGGGTCCGCAGCGCCATGGCGGCCACAAACCGAACGCCGTGCCAGTCCAGTCCTTGTTTTATCCGGGTTTTTGAAATAAAATCGCCGGCTTTCCCGCATTTCAAGAGAACACCATGGTTGTTATTCGTCTTGCCCGCAGCGGTGCCAAGAAGCGCCCATTCTTCAATATGGTGGTAGCCGATTCACGCAATCGCCGTGATGGCCGCTTCATCGAGCGCATCGGTTATTACAATCCTGTCGCCGCCGCAAGCGAGACTGGCCTCGTCGTCAACACCGAGCGCCTCGCCTACTGGCAGGGGCATGGTGCCCAACTGTCGCCTACCGCAGCGCGTCTGGTCAAGCAGGCAGCGGCGACAAAGGCCGCCTAAGTCGCATGATTGTCTTGGGGCGCATTGTTGCCCCATTCGGAGTGCATGGCTGGTTGCGGGTTCATCCCTTTGGCGATGATCCCGAGGCTTGGCGCAAGATGCCACAGTGGTGGCTGTCCGGTGATGCGGAGGCTCCTGCCGATAGCTGGAAGGTGCACGATCTGGAAGCGATCAAGCTGCATGGCGACGGTGTCGTGGCCAAGTTGGCCGGGATTGACAGTCGCGATGCATCCGAGGCCCTCGGAAGCTGTTATTTCGGGGCCCCGCGCGATGCTCTGCCGTTACCCGGGGCAGGCGAGTTTTACTGGGCCGATCTGGTTGGCCTGGATGTGACGAATTTGCAGGACCAGCCTCTGGGCCGGGTCAAGTCTCTGATCGAGACGGGCGCGAACCAGGTGCTGGTGGTCGTTGAAGGCGAGCGCGAGCGATTGCTGCCCTTCGTTGGACAGGTAGTAAAGGCGGTGGATGTTCCGGGAGGGACAATCATCGCCGATTGGGATAGCGACTGGTGAGTTTGCGCTTCGATGTCATTACGCTGTTCCCCGAGATGTTTGCGGCGCTTACGGCCTCGGGAATCACCCGGCGCGCGCTGGAGCGGGGATTGTGGCAGGTTGAATGCTGGAATCCGCGCCAGTGGACGCAGGATGTGCATCGGACGGTGGACGACCGTCCTTACGGCGGCGGGCCTGGAATGGTGATGATGGTGTCGCCGCTGGAGCAGGCGATCAATGCGGCACAAGCGGCAGCAGCAGCGGTAACTGGCGGCAAGGCGAAAGTGATTTACCTTTCGCCGCAAGGCGCACGGATCGATCAGCGGCGTATCGTCGAACTTGCGGCAAGCGATGGGGCGATCCTGCTCTGCGGTCGCTACGAGGGAATTGACGAGCGGCTGATCGAGCGCTGCGTGGATGAAGAATTGTCGCTGGGCGATTTTGTCCTGTCTGGCGGTGAATTGGCGGCAATGGCCTTGATGGATGCCTGCATCAGGCAGTTGCCGGGAGCACTGAATGATGAATCGTCTGCGGTCGAGGATTCCTTTGCCGCGGGCCTGCTGGACTGTCCGCACTACACGCGGCCGGAAGTGTATGAAGGTAGTGCCGTGCCGGAAGTGCTGTTGTCCGGCAATCATGAAAGAATCCGGCGCTGGCGCCTGAAACAGGCGCTGGGACGGACGTGGCAAAGGCGCCCGGATCTCCTCGAGACGAGGGCGTTGAGTAGTGAAGAGGCCGATCTGCTGGCTGAGTTCCGGCGGCAAGGCAATTAGAAACTGCGCGTATCAGGACAAAAAGCGTCCTGCTCTGGGTGCAAGGTTGGCGGGTGGAATCCGCAGCCATAAATGACGGAGTAATGCAATGAACCTGATTCAGTTACTTGAAAAAGAAGAAATGGAACGCCTGGGCAAGACAATCCCGGCGTTTGCACCGGGCGATACGGTGATCGTCAATGTCAATGTGGTGGAAGGTGATCGCAAGCGCGTCCAGGCTTTCGAAGGCGTGGTTATTTCGAAGCGAAATCGTGGCCTCAATTCCAACTTCATCGTGCGCAAGATCTCGTCCGGCGAAGGCGTCGAGCGGACCTTTCAGACCTACTCGCCGCTGATTGCCAGCATCGAGCTCAAGCGCCGCGGCGACGTCCGCCGGGCCAAGCTGTATTACCTGCGTGATCGCTCGGGCAAGTCGGCGCGCATCAAGGAAAAACTCACCAGAAAAGTTTTGCCTGCTGCCACTGCGTGAGTTTTCAGCGCAGGCTTGCCTGCGTCAGCATATTTTGAGCTGACGCGAAAGGCCTGAGCAGCCAGTCACAAAACGGGCCGCCCGAAGAGATTCGGGCGGCCCGTTTCCATTTACGACCTGCTTGTCAGTAGCGCTTCTTGTTGCACTCGATCAGCGCGTAGGCCGAATGGTTGTGTATCGATTCGAAGTTTTCGCTCTCGACCACATAGGCATCGATGCGCGGATCGGCGTTAAGGGCGCCGGCGACATCGCGCACCAGATCCTCGACGAACTTGGGATTGTCGTAGGCCCGCTCGGTAACGAATTTTTCGTCGGGGCGCTTCAGTAGCCCGTAGAGCTCGCACGAGGCCTGGCTTTCGGCCATGCGCACGATATCCTCGATCCACACCAGCTGGTTGGTGGTTGCGCTGATCGTGACATGTGAGCGCTGGTTGTGCGCGCCACGATCGGAAATCTTCTTCGAGCAGGGGCACAGGCTGGTGACCGGCACCACCACCTTGATGGTCTGCCGGTAGCGGCCGCCCTCGACAATCTCGCCGATGAAGGTCACCTCGTAGTCCATCAGGCTCTTGACCTTGGACACGGGTGCAACCTTGTTGATGAAATAGGGAAAGCTCATTTCGAGGTGGCCGGTTTCGGCCTCGAGGCGGGACACCATCTCGCGCAGCATCGACTCGAAACTCTCGACCGAGATTTCATCCTCGTGTACGTTGAGAATCTCGACGAAGCGCGACATGTGAGTGCCCTTGAAATTGTGGGGCAGCCCGACGTACATGTTGAAGGTCGCGATGGTGTGGCGCACGCCACCGCTCTTGTCCAGCACCTTGAAGGGGTGACGGATGTCCTTGATGCCGACCTTGTTGATCGGCAACTGGCGCGAATCCGCACTGTTCTGGACATCTGCAATGGTGGACTTTTCAGTTGTAGCCATGGGATTCCTGCAATTCATGGTGTTTCTCGATGGGAGTATGAGTTCATGCAACGAACTATACCATTATCCGACGAAAATACTCAACTATTACCATCTCGGGCGAGTCTTGCCGAGACGCTGCGCACGATGCCGGCGTCGTCGAGGCCAATTTCGGCCAGCAGCAAGGCCGAATCGCCATGGTCGATGAACCTGTCGGGCAGGCCCAACCGCAACAGCGGGGTGCGCAGGCCGGAGGCTTCGAGGGCGCGCGCCACCTCGGCACCGGCACCGCCGATCAGTGCGTTTTCTTCAAGGCTGACCAGCAAGTCGTGGGTCGCAGCGAGCTGCAAGACCAGTTCCGTATCGAGCGGCTTGACGAAACGCATGTTGGCGACCGTGGCATCAAGCGTTTCAGCCGCTTTCAGCGCAGGGCCCAGCATCGCCCCGAAGGCCAGCAGTGCAACCTGGCGGCCTTGTCGCCGCAGCTCAGCGCGTCCGACCGGCAGGGTGTCGAGGCCGGGCTCTACTGCGGCCCCAGGCCCGCTGCCGCGGGGATAGCGCACCGCGCTGGGGCCGTCCAGCGTGAAGGCGGTGGAGAGCATCTTGCGGCACTCGTTCTCGTCACTCGGCGTCATCACCACCATGTTCGGAATGCAGCTCAGGTAGGACAGATCGAAGGCGCCGTTGTGCGTCGCGCCATCGGCGCCGACCAATCCGCCGCGGTCGATGGCGAATACCACGGGCAGATTCTGCAGCGCAATGTCGTGAATCAGCTGGTCGTAGGCACGCTGCAGGAAGGTCGAGTAGATGGCCACCACCGGCCGCATGCCCTCGCAGGCGAGGCCGCCGGCGAAGGTCACGGCATGCTGTTCGGCGATGCCGACGTCGAAATAGCGTTGCGGATACTCCTGGGCAAAACGCACCATGCCCGAGCCTTCGCGCATGGCCGGGGTGACGCCGACCAGGCGTTCATCAGCCTTGGCCTGGTCGCATAACCAGTCACCGAATACCTGCGTATAAGTCAGCCGGCCGGGTCCCGTGGCCTGCTCGATGCCATTGACGGCATCGAACTTACCCACGCCGTGGTAGAGGATGGGGTCGGCTTCCGCGAGCTTGTAGCCCTGCCCCTTGCGCGTGATGACATGCAGAAACTGCGGGCCTTTCAGGCGGCGCAGGTTTTGCAGCGTGGGAATCAGTGCATCGAGGTCGTGGCCGTCGATGGGCCCGATGTAGTTGAAGCCCAGCTCCTCGAACAGGGTACCCGGGGAAATCATGCCCTTGACGTGTTCTTCGACCCGGTTGGCGAACTGCAGCACATTGGGCATCGAGGCCAGAACCTTCTCGCCGGCGCGACGTGCGGCGTTGAAGGTGCCTCCCGAGAGAAGGCGCGCCAGATACTTGTTGAGCGCGCCCACCGGTGGCGAAATCGACATGTCATTGTCGTTGAGGATGACCAGCAGGTTGGCATCGATCACGCCGGCGTTGTTGAGCGCCTCGAAGGCTTGGCCGGCCGACATTGCGCCGTCGCCGATGATGGCGGCAACGCGGCGCTCCTCGCCCTTGTTGCGGGCGGCGACGGCCATGCCCAGCGCGGCGGAGATTGAGGTGGACGAATGCCCTACGCCGAAGGTGTCGTATTCGCTCTCGACGCGCCGCGGGAAGCCGGATACGCCATCCTTCATACGCAGGCGTTCCATGCCGGCGCGCCGGCCGGTCAATGCCTTGTGCGGATAGGTCTGGTGACCGACGTCCCATACCAGGCGGTCTTCGGGCGTATCGAAAACATAATGCAGGGCAACCGTCAGTTCGACAGTGCCGAGGTTGGAGGATAGATGGCCCCCGGTTTTCGATACCGACTCGAGCAGGAACGCCCGCAGTTCATCGGCGACTTGTGGCAACTGATCGCGTTCCAGTGCGCGCAGATCCGCCGGGCATTGAATGCGGTCGAGCAGGGTATGGCTCATCAGAAAGTCCGCTCGACGATGAAATCGGTCAGTTCGTGCAGACGCAGGGCAGACTCGCCGAACGGCTCCAGTGCATCGTGTGCGTCTTGTCTCAGTTTGGCTGACATGGCTTTGGCTTCTCTGGCGCCGAGGATGTTGACATAGGTGGGTTTGTTCTGGGCAGCGTCCTTGCCGGCCGTCTTGCCCAGCGTTGCCGTGCTTGCTTCGGCGTCGAGGATATCGTCAACCACCTGAAACAGCAGTCCGATGCGATTGGCGAAGTGCCCCAGGCGTTCCAGCGCATCCGGCATCACTTCGCCGCAATGGGCGCCGAGCAATACCGCGGCACGAATCAGCGCGCCGGTCTTGCGAATATGCATGAACTCCAGTTCGCCGATGGTCAATGGCTGACCGACGGCAGCCAGATCGACGGCCTGGCCGCCGGCCATGCCGCGTGATCCGGACGCCGTTGCCAGCAGATGCAGCATTTCGATCTGCCGGGTGGCGGCGACCCCGACGAGACGGTTCGACAGCACCTGGAAAGCCTGGGTTTGCAGGGCATCGCCAACCAGCAGTGCCGTGGCTTCGTCGAACTCGACGTGGCAGGTCGGCTTGCCCCGGCGCAGCACGTCGTCGTCCATGCAGGGCAAGTCATCGTGGACCAGCGAATAGGCGTGAATCAGTTCGACGGCAATCGCCGGTGCGTCGAGTACCTGGCTGTCCGCACCGAAAATCGCGCCAGCGGCGTGACAAAGCAGCGGACGGACCCGTTTGCCGCCCCCCAGCACCGCGTAGCGCATTGCCTCGTGCAGTCGGGCAGGGGCAAGCTCGGGCGAGGGCATGGCGGCCTCCAGAGCCGCTTCGGTGCGTTGCTGGATGGTGGACATCCAGGTTGGAAAGTCCATGAGCGCCTCAGCTTCCCTGGTCGCCGTCGGCCGCAGGATTCCGTTTTCTGGCCGGGGGGGATCCCTGGGCCGGCACGGATTCCTTCGGGCTGTCGGCCGAGGGGATTTCCTGCGAAGGATCGAAGTCGCGCAAGCCATTGGCGTCGAGGATGCGAATCTGCTGCTCGGCGGCGTTCAGGGTCTCCTGGCAATGGCGCAACAGCGCCGCACCGCGCTTGTAGGCGTCCAGCGCGTCCTGCAAGGGCATTTGCCCCGCTTCCATGGCGGCGACGATGCCCTCGAGTTCGCTCAGGGCGGCTTCAAATGACGGGTTTGTTGCGGCGGTTGAATCGAGGTCTGGAACGGAGTTCTGGAGTGTGGCCATGAGTGAAGCCTTGGCCGAAAACGGTGACCAGCGGCAAGGTAAAACCGTAAAAATAGCCTAAGGTGCGCCCTCCGGTCAAATTGGCTACAATTGCGCGGCCGGTTGATACCGGCAAATGTTCAGTCCTGACGGGTCTTGCCGTCCATTTCCGGTTTCCGGGTAAACCCTCTTGGAGGTTGGAATTCATGTCCGATGTCGGCGCGCGCGCGCTCCTCTCGCCGGGTAATTCGCAGTTTCCGGTGCAGTGGTATTTCGATGAAAAGCTCTTCGAACAGGAGAAGAAGCTGATTTTCGATGCCGGCCCGGGCTATGTCGGCCATGAGTTGATGGTTCCGCAACTGCACGACTATCGTTCGCAGGAATGGCACGATCACGCGCGTCTGGTGGTGAATCAGCCCGACGGCTTCTACGAGATGTCCAACGTCTGCCGTCATCGCCAGGCCATCATGCTCGCCGGCGCCGGCAACGCGAAAAACATCGTCTGTCCGATTCATCGCTGGACTTATGACACGGGCGGCGAACTCATCGGTGCACCGCATTTTCCTGCCAACCCCTGCCTCAACCTGGCCAAGCAGAAGCTGGAGAACTGGCAAGGACTGCTGTTCAAGGGCCCGCGCTCGGCCAATGCCGACCTCGCCGGCATGAATATCGCCAGCGAACTCGGTTTCAGCGGCTACAAGCTCGATCATGTGGAACTTCACGAGTGCAACTACAACTGGAAGACATTCATCGAGGTATATCTCGAGGACTATCACGTGGTGCCCTATCACCCGGGACTCGGCGGCTTCGTTACCTGCGACGACCTCACCTGGCAGTTCGGCGACTGGTATTCGGTACAGCGTGTCGGCGTCACTTCGCTGGCCAAGCCGGGTTCGGCGGCCTATCAGCGCTGGCACAAGGCGGTGCTGGACTACTACAACGGCGAACTGCCCAGGCATGG
>CAMBRI010000019.1 GCA_945870205.1 Sulfuritalea hydrogenivorans sk43H
CGGCGCCGAGGGCCGTCCGCTCATGGCCGGCGGGTCATGGCAGGTGCAGTCCTTCGGCACGCAGCATGTCGCACAGGGCGATCAGCGGCAGACCCACCAGGGCATTGGGATCGTCTCCGCGCAGGTAGCTCAGCAGGGAAATCCCCAATCCTTCGGACTTGGCACTGCCGGCGCAATTGAGAGCATCCTCCTTGTCCAGGTAGGACTCGATCTCTCGGTCGGTGAGTTCGCGAAACCGGACATGAGTGTCAACGCAGCAGACCTGCGCCCGGTTCGTTGCGCTGTTGAGCAGGCACAGCCCGGTATGGAAGGTCACCTCTTTTCCTCGCATCAAGCGTAGCTGGGCGATGGCATTCTCTCGCCTTCCGGGCTTGCCGAAGCGGTTGGATCCGTCGGCGGCGACCTGGTCCGAGCCGATGATCAGTGCGTCGGGAAAGTACTGGGCAACCGCACGTGCCTTGGCCTCGGAAAGGCGTCGCGCGGTGGCCGTCGGCGCTTCATTGGCGAGTGCGGTTTCGTCGGCATCCGGCGCCACGGTTTCAAAGGGGAATTGCAGGCGTGCCAGAAGTTCGCGCCGAAAGGGTGAAGTTGAGGCAAGAACGACGCGGTGAACCATGGTTCGGGCTTGAAAAAGGAGGGCTGGGCATGATAACATTCAACGTTTGTGTCGCGCGAGCACCTATCCGTGTCTGAATCAATTGCCGGAACGGTCATAGACTGCCTTGAGTTCGCGCGCATCGGTGGTGTGCTGGAGCGCAAGGTCGGCCTTAATGAACTGCCCCGTCTGGCGGATCTGCTGGCCGGTACCGCAGGTTTCTTGTCGGTTCGGCTTGAGGGATGGCGGGACGATGCGGGCAAGTCGTGGTTGCAGCTGGATATAGCAGGTGATCCGCTGTTATGTTGTCAGCGTTGCCTGAGTGGTGTAAAGGTTCCATTGAGTATAAGGAGCCGGCTGCAGTTGATGGCGCCGGGGGAGGAGTGGCCGGACGACGATCTGGCCGATGACAGTACAGATGCCATAGAAGCCGAAACGGCGCTGGTGGTGCTGTCGCTGATTGAGGATGAAGTGTTGCTGGCGCTGCCCATCGCGCCACGACATGAGCAGTGCGAATCACCTGCGGGGAAGGGAACAGAACATGGATCAGCACCGTTTGCGGCGCTGGCCGCTTTGAAGAAGCACCGAAACTAAGCAAGGAGTAGCAAAATGGCCGTACAACAGAACAAGAAGTCCCCGTCCAAGCGCGGCATGCATCGTGCACATGATTTTCTGACCAATCCGCCGCTGGCCGTCGAGCCGACCACGGGCGAGGTTCATCTGCGTCACCACATCTCGCCATCCGGCGTGTATCGCGGCAAGAAGGTCGTAAAGGCCAAAGGCGAATAATCCACTTTGTTGAAACCGGCCGGATGCGTTCTGCGCGTCCGGCCGTTTTTGCATAAAGAGTCCCGGAAGATCACTCAAGCGATGGCGATCACCCTCGCGGTGGATTGTATGGGCGGCGACCACGGTCCGTCGGTTACCTTGCCCGCTGTTTTTGAATTCCTGCGCCACGACATCGATTGCGCCGCCATCCTGGTCGGTCGCGAGGAAGTCCTGCGCCCGCAGGCCGAGCATTTGAAACACGAATTCGGTGCCCGTTTGTCGATCCGCCACGCCTCGGAAATGGTCGAAATGGACGAAGCCGTGGCCAGCGCGCTGCGCGGCAAGAAGGATTCTTCGATGCGTGTCGCCGTCGATCTGGTCAAGGAGGGGGTCGCCAATGCGGCGGTCTCGGCCGGCAACACCGGCGCCCTGATGGCGGTATCGCGTTTTGTATTGAAGACCCTGCCCGGCATTGATCGGCCAGCGATCTGTTCCATCCTGCCGTCACAGCGCGGCAGCACTTATGTGCTGGATCTCGGCGCCAATGTCGATTGCACTCCCGAACACTTGCTGCAGTTCGGCATCATGGGTTCCCTGCTGGTTTCCGCGCTGGAACACAAGGACCGACCCAGGGTGGGCCTGCTCAACATCGGTGAGGAAGCCATCAAGGGTAACGAGGTGGTCAAGCGTGCCGCCGAACTGTTGCGCGCCACGGACCTGAACTTCGTCGGCAATGTCGAGGGCAATGACATCTTCAAGGGAACGGCCGATGTGGTCGTGTGCGACGGATTTGTCGGCAATGTCACGCTGAAGGCGGCCGAAGGCCTGGCGCACATGATCGGCGGTGCGCTGAAGGAAGAGTTCTCCCGCAACATTTTCACCAAGCTGACAGCGCTGATCGCCATGCCCGTCCTGAAATCGTTTCGCCAGCGCTTCGATCCACGGCGCTACAACGGCGCCAGCCTGTTGGGCCTGCGCGGCATCGTGGTCAAGAGCCACGGCTCGGCCGATCAACTGGCTTTTCGCCACGCCCTGGAAAAGGCGGCCGAGGAAGCGCGGCAACGTTTGCCGGAAGCCATTGCCGCACGCATGGCCGCCGTCCTGCCGGCACCGACTCTTTGCGATTGATGGAGGCCAGAATGGTCCATGCACGAATCAGCGGCACCGGCAGTTACCTGCCCGGCGAACCGGTCAGCAATGCCGCCCTGATTGCCGCGCACGGAATCGACTCATCCGACGAGTGGATCGTCGAGCGCTCCGGAATTCGCAGCCGCCATCTCGCCCCGCAGGGCGTCGCCTGCAGCGATCTGGCCTTCGAGGCGAGCCGTCGCGCGTTGCAGGCAGCAGGCCGCCAGCCTGCGGAAGTCGATCTCATCATCGTCGCGACCTCGACCCCGGATTTCGTGTTTCCGAGTGCGGCCGCCTTGCTGCAGAACAAGCTGGGCATTACCAATGGAGCGCCGGCCTTCGACGTGCAGGCGGTATGCAGCGGCTTCGTCTATGCCCTGACCATCGCCGAAAAATTCATTCGCTCCGGTTCGCACAAGTGCGCACTGGTGGTGGGTGCCGAGGTGTTTTCGCGCATCCTCGACTGGAAGGATCGCGGTACCTGCGTCCTGTTCGGCGATGGCGCCGGCGCGGTGGTGCTGGAGGCCTCTGACCAACCGGGCCTGCTGGCCAGCGCATTCCATGCCGATGGCAGCCATCACGGCATCCTTTCGGTGCCGGGCCAGGTCTGCGGCGGCGTTGTCACGGGCGACCCCTTCCTGCGCATGGACGGGCAGGCCGTATTCAAGTTCGCCGTCAAGGTGCTGGCCGATGTCGCCAACGAAGTGCTGGCCGCCGCGGCGATGACGGCATCCCAGGTTGACTGGCTGATCCCGCATCAGGCCAATGTGCGGATACTGCAGGCAACGGCGAAAAAGCTGCATATACCGGCCGAGAAATGCATTGTCACCCTCGACCACCACGGCAATACTTCGGCCGCTTCGATTCCGCTGGCCCTTGACGAATCGGTCCGCGCCGGTCGCATACAGCGCGGCCAGCATTTGTTGCTGGAAGGCGTTGGCGGTGGCTTCACTTGGGGCGCGACCCTGCTCAAGTTCTGAATACGAAAGATCCAAGATGAAATTTGCACTTGTGTTTCCAGGGCAAGGATCCCAGTCGCTGGGCATGATGTCGGGCTACGGCGATTCGCCGGTGATCCGCGCCACCTTCGACGAAGCGTCGGCCGCGCTGGGGCGTGACCTGTGGCGACTGGCGAACGACGGGCCGGCGGAAGCGCAGAGTCAGACAGTAAATACCCAGCCGCTGATGCTGACGGCGGACATTGCCGTCTATCGCTTCTGGCTGGACAAGGGCGGCGCACAACCGGCGATGGTGGCAGGCCATAGTCTCGGCGAATATTCCGCGCTGGTGGCTGCCGGGGTTCTGCATTTGAAGGATGCGGTACCGCTGGTCGAACTGCGCGCCAAGGCCATGCAGGCCGCCGTGCGGGCGGGCGAGGGCGCGATGGCCGCCGTCATGGGCCTCGATGCCGCGGCCGTGATCGCAGCCTGCGCCGAGGCGGCCAATGGTCTGGTGGGGCAGGTGGTGCAGGCGGTAAATTTCAACGAGCCGAAACAGACGGTGATCGCCGGACACAAGGCGGCGGTCGAGCGTGCGGCAGAACTGGTCAAGGCGAAAGGAGCCAAGCGCGCCCTGATGCTTCCGGTCTCGGCGCCCTTTCACTGTGCGCTGATGCAGCCCGCGGCGGAAGCCTTGCAAATTCGGCTTGCCGATGTGGTTTTGGCGACGCCGCAAATTCCCTTGATCAACAATGTCGATGTGGCACAACTGACAGACCCGATTGCCATCCGGGATGCGCTGGTGCGTCAGGCCGCGTCCCCCGTGCGCTGGGTTGAGACCATGCTGGCGATGCAGGCCGCCGGTGTCACCCACGTCTTCGAGTGCGGCCCGGGCAAGGTCTTGTCCGGTCTGGTGAAGCGCTGTGCCGAAAGCCTCACGGGCGCGGCCATGAATGATCTGGCCGGCGTCGATGCGGCCCTGGCGACTGTAAAGGGAGCATGACATGACTGACTTGAAGGGGCGGGTCGCCCTGATAACCGGCGCTTCGCGTGGCCTTGGCCGTGCCATCGCGCTGGAACTCGCCGCCCGGGGTGCGACCGTGATCGGTACCGCCACCACGGAGGCCGGCGCGGCCGATATCCAGCAGGCGCTTGACGCCGCTGGTGCGACGGGATGGGGCGCGATGGTAAACGTCACCGAGGCCGCCGCTTGTGAGGCGCTGATCGGCGAGATCGAAAAGAAATTTGCCGCGGTCTCGATCCTGGTTAACAACGCCGGTATCACCCGCGACAATCTGGCCATGCGCATGAAGGACGACGAATGGGATGTGGTCATCGAGACCAATCTCAAGGCGGTGTTCCGCCTGTCCAAGCTGGTTATGCGCGGCATGATGAAGGCGCGGTTCGGGCGCATCATCAACATTACATCTGTCGTCGGCGAGGCCGGGAATCCCGGTCAGGCCAACTATGCGGCCGCCAAGGCCGGTGTCGCCGGCATGAGCCGGGCGCTGGCGCAGGAGCTCGGCAGCCGCAACATCACGGTGAATTGTGTCGCGCCGGGCTTCATCGATACCGACATGACCCGGGCGCTGCCCGATGCGCAGCGCGATGCCCTGCTCGGCAAGATCCCGCTGGGGCGTCTCGGGCAGCCGGAGGAGATTGCGGCTGCCGTGGCGTTTCTGGCGTCGACATCCGCCGGCTACATTACTGGCAGCACACTGAATGTCAATGGTGGAATGTATATGGCCTGATAGCCGTGAGGGTGTCAGGTGTTTTTGTTAAAATAGGCAGGTTTTTACCCGCCGAACAATTCAGGGAAGGAGTTTCAAGATGGAGAACATCGAACAACGCGTCAAGAAGATCGTCGCCGAGCAACTGGGCGTCAATGAAGCTGACATCAAGAACGAGTCCAACTTCGTGGATGATCTGGGTGCCGACTCGCTCGATACCGTGGAACTGGTGATGGCGCTGGAAGAAGAGTTCGAGTGCGAGATTCCCGACGAAGATGCGGAGAAGATCACCACCGTGCAGCAGGCGATCGACTACGTTAACGCCAACGTCAAGAAATAAATTCCGGACCAAGGACGAACTTATCGTGACGCGACGCCGTGTGGTGGTAACCGGACTGGGCGTGATTTCGCCGGTTGGAAATACGGTAGCAGAAGCCTGGGATAACCTGACGGCCGGTAAGAGCGGCATCGGTCGCATCACGAAGTTCGATCCTTCTGCCTTCAAGGCGCAGATTGCCGGCGAGGTGAAGGATTTCGAGGTCACTGCCTATCTTTCGGCCAAGGAAGCACGTCGCATGGATACCTTCATCCATTTCGGCATGGCGGCGGGGATCCAGGCATTGCGTGATGCCGGCCTCGACGGCCCGCAGGGCGATGCGGAACGCATAGGTGTCAATATCGGCTCGGGCATCGGCGGTCTGCCGATGATCGAGGATACTCACAACGATTTCCTTGCGGGCGGCCCACGCAAGATATCCCCCTTCTTCATTCCGGGCACGATCAGCAACATGATCTCGGGCAACCTGTCGATCATGTTCGGCCTCAAGGGCCCGAACATTGCCGTAGTGACGGCCTGCACTACGGGCTTGCACGCGATTGGCCTGTCGGCCCGGATGATCGAGTACGGCGATGCTGACGTGATGGTCTGCGGCGGTTCCGAGGCAACCATATCGCCGCTGGCAATCGGCGGCTTTGCCTCGGCCCAGGCGCTATCCACGCGCAACGACGATCCTTCGACGGCGAGCCGCCCCTGGGACAAGGATCGTGATGGATTTGTCATGGGCGAAGGTGCCGGCGTCATGGTGCTGGAAGAATATGAACATGCCCGGGCGCGCGGTGCAAAGATATATGCGGAACTGGCCGGATTCGGCATGAGTGGTGACGCATTCCACATGACGGCACCCGACACCGATGGCCCCCGCCGCAGCATGGTCAACGCGCTGAAGAATGCCGGCGTCAATGCTGATGAAGTCCAGTATGTCAATGCCCACGGCACATCAACTCCTCTTGGCGACAAGAACGAGACTGAAGCCATCAAACTGGCCTTCGGTCTGGATGCGGCAAAGAAGATAGTGGTGAATTCAACCAAGTCAATGACCGGTCACCTGCTCGGCGGCGCCGGTGGCCTTGAGTCGGTGATCACCGTGCTCGCCGTGCATCACCAGCTTTCGCCGCCGACGATCAATATCTTCAACCAGGATCCGGAATGCGATCTGGATTACTGCGCCAATACGGCCAGGTCGATGAAGATCGACGTGGCCTTGAAGAATAACTTCGGCTTTGGTGGTACCAACGGCTCATTGGTTTTCCGCCGCGTCTGATTCGGCCGGGCGATGAAGTCCGCCGCCCTGCTGGCGGTCTCAATCAAGCCCTCAAGGCGCCTGCTGGGCATTCAATCGATCGCCCATGTCGCGGCCGTTGGCGCGGTGCTGGCGAGCAGGCTTCCGGCATGGCTCATGGCTGGTTTTCTGTTGCTGATCGGGGCCTCGCTGGCGCATTTTCGCCGGGCCTTGCCGATCACCGGTCTGGTGCTGCACGGCGATGGTCGCATCGAAATCGTCGGCGCTGACGGCGTGGCTAGCGATGCTGCCGTGCATCCGCATACCCTGGTTCTGTCTTTTCTGATTGTGCTGCTGTACCGGCAGCAAGGCCGTCTGCGCTCCCTTACCCTGCTGGGTGACAGCCTGTCCGACGAAGACTTTCGTCAGTTACGGCTCTGGCTACGCTGGCGCTCTGCTGCGGCTGGTCCCGCCTGAACTCATGCCGGGTCAGGGCTGGCGCGGGTGCAGCACGGTTTCCAGTGCGCGTGGCAAGGTTTCTGGATAGTCCCGGCTGAAATGCAAGCCGCGGCTTTCGTGACGGCGCTGGGCGCTTTTCACGATCAGATGTGCGGTCAGCACCAGGTTGCGCAGTTCGATGAGATCGTTGCCCACCCGGTAGTTGGCATAGTACTCGTCGATCTCCCGTTGCAACAGACGCAGGCGATGCAGTGCGCGCTCCAGGCGCTTGTTGGTGCGCACGATGCCGACGTAGTCCCACATGAAGCGCCGCAGTTCGGCCCAGTTGTGCGAAATGACGATTTCTTCATCGGCGTCGCGCACCCGGCTCTCGTCCCAGGGCGGCAGGTGGGGTAGCGGTTCCACCGGCGCGGCCAGTATGTCCTGCGCCGCCGACGCCGAAAACACCACGCATTCGAGCAGCGAGTTCGACGCCAGGCGGTTGGCTCCGTGCAGGCCGGTGAACGCGGTTTCGCCGAGCGCATAGAGTCCGGCCAGATCGGTGCGCGCCGCCAGGTCGGTGACCACGCCACCGCAGGTGTAGTGGGCGGCAGGAACCACGGGTATGGGTTCCTTCGTGATGTCGATGCCCAGTTCCAGGCAGCGGGCATGGATGGTCGGGAAGTGGTCCTTGAGAAAGTCGGGCGACTTGTGGGTCATGTCGAGGAACACGCAGTCAAGGCCGTGGCGCTTCATTTCGAAGTCGATGGCGCGGGCGACGATGTCGCGTGGCGCAAGCTCGGCACGGCTGTCGTGGCCGGGCATGAAACGCGTGCCGTCCGGCAGGCGCAACAGGCCGCCTTCGCCGCGCAGGGCCTCTGAAATCAGGAAGGACTTGGCGTGCGGGTGATACAGGCACGTCGGGTGGAACTGGATGAACTCCATGTTCGCGACCCGGCAACCGGCACGCCAAGCCATGGCGAGGCCGTCGCCTGTTGCCGTGTCGGGATTGGTCGTGTAGAGATAGACCTTGCCGGCGCCTCCCGTGGCCAGCGCCGTATGGCTGGCGCCAAGGGTCAGCACACGGTCGCGGGCAATGTCCAGTACATAGGCGCCGAGGCAGCGATTGCGCGGCAGGCCGAGTTTGGCAGCCGTAATCAGATCGATCGCGATGTGCTTTTCCAGAACCGTGATGTTGTGATGGCTCCTGACCTGTTCGGTCAGAGTCTGCTGCACGGCGGTACCCGTTGCATCGGCCGCATGGATGATGCGGCGCTGGCCGTGACCGCCTTCGCGGGTCAGATGGAAGCCCAGCGGCGAATCGTCGGGAGTAAACGGGACGCCGCGCGCAATGAGCCATTCAATGGCCTCGCGGCCGTGTTCGACGACAAAGCGGGTCGCCGTCGGGTCGCACAGTCCGGCACCGGCGGTGAACGTGTCGTTGACGTGGGCATCTATGCTGTCGGCCGGATCAAGCACCGCGGCAATCCCGCCCTGTGCCCAGGCGGAGGCGGAATCCGTCAGCGCCTTCTTGGTGACCAGCGCCACCCGACGGCTGTCGGCAAGCCTCAACGCCAGCGACTGACCCGCCAGACCGCTGCCGATTATAAGGACGTCGAAATGCTGGATCGAGGCCGGATTCATGGGGCGGGACTATATCACCGCCACCGGCATGGAACTATTTGAACAGGCATCGGTCAGTGTCGGCAACGGTTGATGTAATGAAGGCCGGAGCAGTGAGGAATGTGGGCAGAGTGGCTTGTTATACTCGCTTGCGGTCAAATTGAAGCCGCGCATTTTTATCTGGCGAGAATAAACACCGAAGTCCATGGGAGATCGTGAAGCAGACCGAATATTGGTCGAGCGGGTGCAGCTTGGGGACAAGCAGGCTTTCGGCCTGCTCGTGTCCAAATACCAGCGCAAGCTGGCGCGTCTGATTTCACGCATGGTGCGTGATTCGGCCGAAGTGGAGGATATTGTTCAGGACAGTTTCATTCGAGCCTATCGTGCCTTGCCGGGCTTTCGCAATGACAGTGCTTTTTATACATGGTTGTACCGGATCGGTGTCAATACGGCCAAGAACTGGCTGATGACTCATGGCCGGCGTGCTTCGGCGACCACGGGAGTGGATAGTGAAGAGGCCGAAAGCTACGACGATGCAGACTCGCTGCGCGACAACGACACCCCGGAGAGGCTGTTGATGACCAAGCAGATTGGCCAAACGGTTAACGCGGCGATGGAGGATTTGCCAGAGGAGTTGCGCACCGCGATTACGCTGCGCGAAATCGAAGGCTTGTCGTATGAGGAAATTGCACAGGTGATGGATTGCCCGATCGGTACGGTACGTTCCAGAATTTTTCGCGCACGCGACGCGATTTCGGCGAAATTGAGGCCCTTGCTCGATGCGGCCCCGGACAAGAGATGGTGATGACATGAAGACACGGATTTCGGCCCTGATGGACGGCGAACTCGAAGACCACGAGGTCGGCGAGACCTTGCGCGCACTGCGCGGCACGGATGGGTTGCGCAGCCAGTGGTGCGATTGCCATCTGATCGGCGCTGCGCTGCGCGGCGAACGCGGGCTCGACCTCGATGTGACGGCGCGCGTAATGTCGGCGCTTGAACTGGAGCCGACGGTGATGGCGCCGGCGGTGCGGCGCACGCTTGACTGGCAGCGGCCGGCGCTGGCCTTGGCCGCATCGGTTGCCGGCGTTGCCCTGGTGGCCTGGTTGGCACTGGCACCCGGGGTTGACGGCATCCCGGCGGGGACGGCCGGACTTGCTGCCGCGAAGCCAGGCCCGGTGCTGGCGCAATCGCAATCGACGCCGCGGCTGCAGGAATATCTGGTCGCGCATCAGGCCTATGCCCCGGCTGGCGCCATGGTCGGCGGTGCGCGCAACATTCGTACCGTGGCTGCGTCGGGTGAGGGCCGCTGATGATAGTGGTGCGCACCTCGCTGTTCGCATTGTCCGCCGTTCTGCTGGCGCAGCTGCTGGCGTCCCCGCCTGCAGCAGCCGACGAGGGCTTGGTGCTGCTGCAGCGCATTGCGGAAGGCTCGCGGCAATTGACCTACAGCGGCACCTTTGTCTATCGCAGCGGAGGAAAGGTGGATACCTCGCGGATTGCGCATTCGTTGCGGGATGGCATCGAAGTCGAGCGCATCGAGGCCCTCGATGGCAGCCCGCGCGAGGTAGTGCGCGCTGGCAGTGAGGTCAAATGTTTTTTCCCCGATGAAAAACTGGTCATCATCGAAAATCGTTCGAGCCAGCGTGGATTCCCGTCGCTGCTTCCAGCCGGCCTTGGCAGTTTGCCCGAACACTATTCGATCCGCAGCGGCGGGCAGGGTCGGGTCGCCGGCGTCAAGAGCCGAGCCGTGCTCCTGGCGGCACGTGACGATTTGCGCTATGGCCACGAGTTCTGGATGGATGTAGCCAGTGGCCTGTTGCTGAAGGCCAATCTGGTCGGCCAAAAAGGCGAGACGCTGGAGTCCTTTGCCTTCACCCAGGTCAAAATCGGTGGGTCGCTTGAGCAGGGGGCGCTGAAGCCGCGTTTCGACGATGAGCACGTGCGGGTGCAGCAGGTGCGTGCGACCGAAGTGAAGCCGGACGACGTGGGCTGGATTTTTCGTACCCAGTTGCCCGGTTTTCGCAAAGTCGCGGCCATGAAGCGACAGATGGCCCCTGAAAATCCGGAGAGCCTGCACGTGGTGTTTTCCGACGGCCTGGCCTCGATCTCGGTATTCATCGAGCCCGGCGCGGCTGCCGGGGAAACGGAGGCAGAGACTTCATTTGGTCCGGTGAATGTATATCGACGCCAACTGGGCGACCATCGACTGGTGGTGATGGGTGAGGTGCCTGCGCTTGCTGTCAGGCGTCTTGGCGACGGCATCGAGCGGAGGCGCAAATGAGCCAGTGCGATGCCGTGGTCGTCGCCGCGACGGGTGGCGAGGTCTGGGTTGAGGTGCCGGCCCGCGCCGCGGCGTGTGGCAGTTGCAAGACCAGCGACGCCTGTCAGGACGGTCTGCTCGGTTTGAGCGCGGGGCCGCGCCGCTACCGGGTGGAAAACAGGATTGGAGCGCGGGTGGGTGACTGGGTTCAACTGACCGTGGCCGATGGCACGCTTTGGCGTGCTGCCTTGGCCTCCTATGTGTTGCCGCTCTTGTTGACCATCACCGGCGCGGTGCTCGGGCAGTCTGCCGCAGGCGATGCGTGGGCAGTGGGTGGGGCCCTAGTCGGCCTCGGCTCTGGCGTTGCCCTGCTGCGTCGCAATGAAGTTCGTGCCGCACGTGACGGAAATCTGTTTTCGTTGCAAGTCCAAACCAGGGAAGTACGTTTCAAGGAACAATCATGAAGAAATTATTTGTTGTTTTTGCATTGGCATTTTCGTCGCTGCTTTCGCTGCAGACCCTGGCCCAGGCCCGTGATCTGCCGGACTTTACCGAACTGGTCGAAAAGCAGGGGGCGACGGTCGTCAATATCAGTACCACGCAGACGATCAAGGGGCGACGTGGCGGACCGCTGTCGCCCTTCGATGGCGACGAGTCGGCCCAGGAACTGCTCCGTCGCTTCTTCCCGGGACAGATCCCGAACCATCCGGGTGTGCCGCAGGAATTCAAGAACCGGTCGCTGGGTTCCGGCTTCATCATCAGTGCCGACGGCCATGTGCTGACCAATGCTCATGTTGTCGAAGGTGCCGACGAGGTGCTGGTGAAACTCACCGACAAGCGCGAGTTCAAAGCCAAGGTACTTGGCGCCGACAAGCGCACCGACGTCGCGCTGCTCAAGATCGAAGCGACAAATTTGCCTGTCGCCAAACTGGGTGATTCGGCCAGGCTCAAGGTCGGTGAGTGGGTGCTGGCGATCGGATCGCCCTTTGGTCTCGATAACACGGTGACCGCAGGCATTGTCAGCGCCAAGGGGCGTTCGCTGGCGCACGAGAATTTCGTGCCCTTCATCCAGACCGATGCGGCAATCAATCCGGGCAACTCTGGCGGCCCGCTGTTCAACATGAAAGGCGAGGTGATCGGCATCAATTCGCAGATCTACTCGCGTTCCGGCGGCTCCATGGGCTTGTCCTTTGCGATTCCGATCGAAGTCGCGATCGACGTCCAGAACCAGCTGAAGACCAAGGGCAAAGTCAGTCGCGGCCGGCTCGGCATCGGCATCCAGGAAGTGAGCAAGGAACTGGCCGAGTCGTTCAACCTGGGCAAGTCGCAGGGTGCGCTGGTGGCTTCGGTCGAAAAAGGAACGGCGGCTGACAAAGCCGGGATCGAGGTGGGAGACATCATTCTCAAGTTCGATGGCAAGCCGGTGGCCGAATCGAGCGATTTGCCGCGCATGGTTGGATCGACCCGACCGGGCAGCAAGGTGGTCGTGCAGATATGGCGCAAGGGTGCGAGCCGGGATCTTGCA
The DNA here is from genome assembly GCA_945870205.1 of Sulfuritalea hydrogenivorans sk43H. Classification (GTDB taxonomy): domain Bacteria; phylum Pseudomonadota; class Gammaproteobacteria; order Burkholderiales; family Rhodocyclaceae; genus Sulfuritalea; species Sulfuritalea hydrogenivorans_A. The sequence continues at coordinate 12,568 of CAMBRI010000019.1, forward strand.
GTCACCGTCGGCGAGATACCCGACGAAGACGGTGCCACGCGCACGGCCAAGAGCGGCAAGCCTGCCGAGCAGGGCCCTGCCAACCGACTGGGCCTGGTACTGGCCGTGCCGACAACGGATCAGAAACGTGCTTTGGGCATCCAGCACGGACTGATCGTCGAGGACGTCAGAAACGGTGGCAGCCGATCCGAACTGAGAACCGGCGACATCATCCTTTCCGTGATCGTCAAGGGCGCCCAGACCGACGTCAAGTCATTGTCCCAGTTCAACGATCTGCTGCAGAGTGCGGACAAGAACGCCACGATTACCTTGCTGGTGCGGCGAGGCGATTCGCAGACCTTCATCACCATCAAGGGCCAGTCTGAAAAATAAGCCTCTGGAGTTGCGGCTGTTCAGCCGCGACTACTGCCATCTGTGTCACGACATGCTCGCTGCGCTGGAATCCCTGCGCAGCGGGCAGGGCGTGCCGCATTTCGACATCCAGGTGGTGGATGTCGATGCCGATCCCGCGCTTGAAGCGAAATACAATGAACTGGTGCCGGTCCTGGTTGATGACGAGGGCCGCGAACTCTGTCACTACTTCCTCGATGCGGCGAAAGTACGTGAATATTTGGGTGCTTTAGGCTAAAATCCGCCCCTTGCTTTAATGCCTCCAAGGTGCTCAACGGCTTGAATGAGCGCCTTTTTTTATTGTCCCCATGGACCACATCAGAAACTTCTCCATCATTGCTCACATCGACCACGGCAAGTCGACCCTGGCCGATCGCATCATCCACCGTTGCGGCGGGCTATCCGACCGTGAAATGGAGGCGCAAGTGCTCGACTCGATGGACATCGAGCGCGAGCGCGGCATCACCATCAAGGCCCAGACGGCAGCGCTCTCCTACGTCGCGCGCGATGGCAAGACCTACAACCTGAACTTGATCGACACTCCCGGACACGTCGACTTCTCCTACGAAGTCAGCCGCTCCCTTTCCGCATGCGAAGGCGCGTTGCTGGTGGTGGATGCTTCGCAGGGCGTCGAGGCGCAGACCGTGGCGAACTGCTACACGGCGATCGAACTGGGCGTTGACGTTGTCCCCGTGCTGAACAAGATCGATTTGCCGGCCGCCGACCCGGACAACGCGCGCCAGGAAATCGAGGATGTGATAGGCATCGACGCGACCGAAGCGATTTTGTGCTCGGCCAAGACCGGCCTCGGCGTCGATGACGTCATCGAGGCCGTCATTGCCCGCATTCCGCCGCCCAAGGGCGATCCTGCAGCGCCGCTGAAGGCGCTGATCATCGACTCCTGGTTCGACAACTATGTCGGCGTGGTGATGCTGGTGCGCGTGGTGGATGGCACCCTGCGTGCCAAGGACAAGATCCTGCTGATGGCTGAGGGCTCACAGCACCTGGTCGAACAGGTCGGCGTATTCACGCCCAAGTCGGTGACGCGCCCGGAGCTGCGCGCTGGCGAGGTCGGCTTCATTATTTCCGGCATCAAGGAACTCGATGCCGCGAAGGTCGGCGACACGGTGACCATCGCCGACAGGCGCGCGACCGAGGCGCTGCCCGGCTTCAAGGAGATCAAGTCGCAGGTGTTTGCCGGCCTCTACCCGATCGAATCCAACCAGTACGATTCCTTGCGTGACTCGCTGGAAAAACTCAAGCTCAACGATGCTTCGCTGCACTATGAGCCGGAAGTCTCGCAGGCGCTCGGCTTCGGTTTCCGCTGCGGCTTCCTCGGCCTGCTGCACATGGAGATTGTGCAGGAGCGGCTGGAGCGCGAGTTCGACCAGGACCTGATCACCACGGCACCGACCGTGGTGTACGAAGTGCTGATGCGCGATGGCACGGTGGTCCAGGTCGAGAACCCGGCCAAGCTGCCGGAAGTCCAGAAGATGGACGAAATCCGCGAGCCCATCATCACCACCAAGATATTCGTGCCGCAGGAATATCTTGGCTCGGTGATCACCTTGTGCGAGAGCAAGCGCGGCTCGCAGGTGAATATGGCCTACCACGGCCGCCAGGTGCAGCTCACCTACGACATGCCGATGGCCGAAGTGGTCATGGATTTCTTCGACAAGCTCAAGTCGGTTTCGCGCGGCTATGCCTCGCTCGATTACGAGTTCAAGGAATACCGGGCAGCCGATGTGTGCAAGCTCGACGTGCTGATCAACGGCGACAAGGTGGATGCCCTGTCGCTGATCGTCCATCGGGCCAACGCGCCATATCGAGGCCGCGAACTGGCGGCCAAGATGCGCGAGCTGATTCCGCGCCAGATGTATGACGTTGCCATCCAGGCGGCGATTGGCTCGACCATCGTCGCCCGCGAGAACGTCAAGGCCATGCGCAAGGACGTGCTGGCCAAGTGCTACGGCGGCGACATTACGCGCAAGAAGAAGCTGCTGGAAAAGCAGAAGGCCGGCAAGAAGCGCATGAAGCAGGTTGGCAGCGTCGAAATTCCCCAGGAAGCTTTCCTCGCCGTTCTGCGGGTGGGTGACAAATGAACTTTGCACTGATTCTGTTCATACTCGTCGTCGCCACCGGCGTGGTCTGGGCCTTCGACCACTTTTATGCGCGCAAGAAGCGTCCGGCAGACACGCCAGATCCCTGGTGGGTCGAGTACGGCGGCAGCTTCTTCCCGGTCATTCTCGCGGTTTTCCTGCTGCGCTCCTTTCTGGTCGAACCCTTCAAGATTCCTTCCGGTTCGATGATCCCGACCCTGCTGGTGGGCGACTTCATCCTGGTAAACAAATACACCTATGGCGTGCGCCTGCCGGTGATCAACAAGAAGATCGTCGAGCTCGGTACTCCGCAGCGAGGGGACGTGGTGGTGTTCCGCTGGCCGGTCGATCCCAAGCTCGACTACATCAAGCGCGTGGTCGGTCTGCCGGGCGACAAGGTGGTCTATAGGAACAAGAAACTGAGCATCAATGGCCAGGAAATCGTCCAGAAGAAAACCGAGGACTACCTCGACCGTGACCGCCTGTTCTATACGCCCCGTTTTGTCGAGACCCTGAGCGGTGTGGACCATCAGATCCTGGTCGAAACCGAGGCACCTTCATTTGTGCAGCAGATCGTCCATTTTCCGCATGGCGAGAAATGTCACTACAATAGCGAGGGCGTCAGTTGCGAGGTGCCGGCCGGCCATTATTTCATGATGGGCGACAACCGCGACAATTCGCAGGACAGTCGTTTCTGGGGCTTCGTTCCTGAAGAGAATCTTGTTGGCAAGGCGTTCTTCATATGGTTCAATTTTGGCGATCTGAAACGAATCGGCTCGTTTCATTAACCTGAAATATGCGTTCGGAGCGACTGGTGCTGGTTGAGCAAAGCGATCTGAAAAAAAAGCCTCCCCGTGAGGGGAGGATGGGAGGGGCGGGCCTTCAATTCGCCTTTCGCGTGTTTCATCATCGGCGGGTGACTCTCGCTGTAATGAAAGTTAGGAGGGGTAACATGAAACTTCAGCGCGGGCTCAGTCTGAACGCACTCATGCTCGGTGGTGCAGCACTCGGGATGTTGGCGTTGCTTGGCATGAAGGTCTTGCCGCCCTGGATGGAATACGGAAACCTGACCAAGGCGGTCAAGGGAACAGCGGCCGACAGCAGCCTCAAGGATGCCACGGTGGCGCAGGTGCGTGCCGCCTTTGGCCGGCGTGCCGACATGGACGATGTCAAGAGTGTTGCGCCGGCTGACCTCGATATCACCAAGGAAGGCGGTGAACTGGTGATCTCCTTCAAGTATGAGAAGAAGATACCCTTGTTCGGCAACGCCAGCATTGTTTTCGACTTCGAGGGCAGCAGCGCCAAATAATGAAGTCGCAGCGCCTGGAGGCAGCACTCGGGCACGGCTTCGGCCGTCCGGGCCTGCTGCGTCAGGCGCTTACCCATCGCAGTTTCGGTTCTCCGAATAATGAGCGTCTGGAGTTTCTCGGCGACTCGATTCTCAACTGCGCCGTGGCCGCCTATCTGTACCAGAATTTCGCCGATCTCAAGGAAGGCGAACTTTCACGCCTGCGCGCCAGCCTGGTGCGCCAGGAAACCCTGGCCGAGATCGCCCAGCGCCTGAGTCTCGGCGATCTTCTCCAACTGGGGGAGGGCGAGTTGAAGAGCGGTGGCGCCCGGCGCCCATCCATCCTTGCCGATGCGCTCGAGGCCATCTTCGGCGCAATCTACGTCGATGCCGGCTTCGATGCAGCGCGCACCGTCATCGAGCGCCTGTATGGGCCGGCCATCGCCGGTATCGATCCCAATGCCAGCCGCAAGGATCCAAAAACGGCCCTGCAGGAAGTCCTGCAGGGCAGGCATCTGCCCTTGCCCCGCTACGGCCTGCTTGCCACGCACGGCGAGGCGCATGCCCAGCAATTCGAGATTGAATGCGTGATCGCCGAACTCGGCATCCGCAGCACGGGCACCGGCGGCAGTCGGCGCATTGCCGAACAACAAGCGGCGCAGCGTGCGCTGGCCGAGATAAGACCATGAATTCGACATTTCGTACCGGTTACCTCGCCGTCATCGGCCGCCCCAACGTCGGCAAATCGACGCTGACCAATCGACTGGTCGGCGCCAAGGTCAGCATTACCTCGAAAAAGGCGCAGACCACGCGGCATCGCATTCACGGCGTGCTGACCACGGAGGTTGCCCAGTTCATTTTCGTCGACACGCCCGGATTCCAGATGGCGCACAAGAATGCGCTTAATCGGCTGATGAACCGCAGCGTGACCTCGACCTTTGCCGATGTCGATGTGATTCTGCTGGTGGTGGAAGCGGGACGCTGGGGCAATGGCGAGACCGAAATCGTCAAGATGCTTCCGGGGGACACGCCGGTCGTGTTGGTAATCAACAAGATCGACCGTTTGGCCGACAAGCGCGAGTTGCTGCCCTTCATAGCCAAGGTTTCGGTGCTGCACGATTTCGCCGAACTGGTGCCCCTGTCGGCCGAGAAAGGTATTGGCACCGATGAGTTGCTGACCACCGTCAGCCGCTACCTGCCCGAGGCACCGCCCGAATTCGATGCGGATGACATTACCGACCGCTCCGAGCGTTTCATGGCGTCCGAAATCCTGCGCGAAAAGCTGTTCCGCAATCTGGGTGAAGAGCTGCCCTACGGCATCGCGGTCGAGATCGAGAAGTTCGAACAGGAGGGCGAGTTGCGGCGCATCCACGCCGCGGTGATCGTCGACAAGGCAGGGCACCGAGCCATCGTCATCGGCAAGGCCGGCGAGCGCCTGAAACGTATCTCCACCGATGCGCGCAAGGAAATGGAAACCCTGTTTGGCGGCAAGGTCTGGCTCGAAACCTGGGTCAAGGTCAAGGGTGGCTGGGCCGACGACGAGCGGGCCCTCAAGTCACTCGGTTACGACTGATGCTGTGAGCAGCAAGCGTGTCGACGGGCAGGCGGCCTACGTCCTGCATCTGCATCCCTACAGCGAGACCAGCCTGGTGGTCGACGTGTTCACTCGCGACCACGGCCGCGTGCCGCTCCTGGCGCGCGGGGCCCGGCGTCCCCGCTCCGCCATGCGCGGCATGCTAATGTCCTTCCAGCCGCTGGAGCTCGGCTGGTTCGGAGGCGGCGAGGTCAAGACGCTGGCCAAGGCCGAGTGGCTAGGCGGCATGCCCCTGCTGGGCGGTCGCTGCCTGCTGCTGGCTTACTACCTGAATGAACTTTTGCTGAAAATGCTGCCGCGTGAAGATGCCCACGGCGTGCTGTTCGACGCCTACGCGGCGGCCTTGCGCGCGCTGGCCGCCGGTGCGGCAGACGCGCCGGAGCTGCGTCGCTTTGAAAAGACCCTGCTGAAAGAGTTGGGCTATGGCTTGACACTTGATGTGGACATCGAGACCGGTCACGCCGTGGAGCCGCAGGGCACCTACACTTACCTGATCGAGCGTGGCCCTGTGGCACGATGCGCCGAGCACACAGAGGCCCCGGGTCTGTGTGGCAAAACCCTGCTCGACATGGTGGCGGACGATTATTCCGATCCGCGCACGCGACTCGAAAGCCGGCAACTGATGCGGCAATTGATCGCGCATCATATGGGCGGCAAACCGCTGCAGTCGCGGCGGGTTTTCATGGAGCTACAGGAGTTATGAGCATTCCCGATATCGCTTGGCCAGCCCTGCGGAGGCAGCATGATTGAATTAGGCGTAAACATCGACCACGTCGCAACGGTGCGCGAGGCAAGAAAAACCCATGAGCCCGATCCTGTCTGGGCGGCCGTCGAGGCCCATCTGGGCGGTGCCGATGGCATTACCGTGCATCTGCGCGAGGATCGGCGCCACATTCAGGATCATGACGTGCGGCGTCTGCGCGAACTGACCCACATCAAGCTCAACCTTGAAATGGCCGCGACCGACGAGATGGTCGGAATCGCCTCCGCGCTGAAGCCCGAGATGGCCATGCTGGTGCCCGAAGGTCGCCACGAGATCACTACCGAGGGCGGGCTCGATGTTGCCGGCCGGGAGGCTCGCCTGCGTGAGGTGGTGGCACGCCTGCGCGATGCGGGCATCGTCACCAGCGTTTTCATCGATGCTGAACTGCCGCAGGTGGATGCGGCCGCCCGCATTGGCGTGCGCGTCTGTGAAATCCACACCGGGCCTTATGCACACGCCTTCTTCAACCAGGGCAGAGACAACGAAAGCCCGGCCGTGCTCACCGAACTGGAAAAGATCCGCCGCGCCGGCGCCGCGATCCGCGCCGCCGGCATGCGCTTCAACGCCGGCCACGCGCTGAACTACTTCAACGTCCAGCCGGTGGCAGCCCTGCCCGGCATTCGCGAACTCCACATCGGGCATGCCATCGTCAGTCGTGCCATCTTCGTCGGCATGCGCGAAGCCGTGGCCGAAATGAAGCGGCTGATGCGGGAAGCGCAGTGCCAGTGATATACGGGATCGGCACCGACATCGTCGCCGTCGCGCGCATGACCGAGTACTGGCATCGCCACGGCCAGCGCGGCCTGGAAAAGATGCTGGCCCCGGCCGAACGCGAGGCCTGCCGCACCAGCGCCGAGCCCGCGCGCTTCCTCGCCAAGCGTTTCGCCGCCAAGGAGGCGTTGGGCAAGGCGCTCGGCACCGGCGTGCGCGCCCCCGTGCTGCTGCCCTGCATTGCCGTCGAGCACGACGCACTCGGCAAGCCCTCGTTCAGCTATTCGCCCGAACTGGCCGCCCATCTCGCCGAGCGCGGCCTCACCGCCCAGCTATCCATCAGCGACGAGCGGGACTACGCCGTCGCCTTCGTCGTCCTGGAGAAACCATGAAATCACTGCCCCTCGGCCCGCTGATGATCGATGTCGCCGGCCTCGATCTGTCCGACGCCGAGCGCGAACTCCTGGCGCATCCGCTGGTCGGCGGGGTCATCCTTTTCGCCCGCAATTACCGTGACACGCAGCAGCTTGCCGCACTGTGCGCCGCTATCCACGGTCTGCGCAGCCCGGCGCTGCCGATCGCCATCGACCACGAAGGTGGCCGTGTGCAGCGTTGCCGCAGCGGCTTCACCCACGTGCCGCCGATGCGCCGCCTGGGCGAACTGTGGGACAACGATCCCGTCGCTGCCCGCCGCGCTGCCACCGACCTCGGCTATCTCCTCGCCGCTGAACTGCGTGCCTGCGGCGTCGACTATTCATTCACCCCGGTACTCGACCTCGACTGGGGCCCCAGCGGAGTCATCGGCGACCGCGCCTTCCACAAGAACCCGGACGCCGTGGCCGAGCTTGCCGGCGCACTGATCGCGGGCCTGCGCGCCGCCGGCATGGGCTGCTGCGGCAAGCATTTCCCCGGGCACGGCTGGGTCGCCGCCGATTCCCACCTCGCCATCCCGGTCGACGAGCGCAGCCTGGCCGACATGGAACCCGACCTCACACCCTATCGGCACCTCAAGCTCGACGGCGTGATGCCGGCCCACGTCATCTACCCCAGGGTCGATCCGCGTCCCGCCGGCTTTTCGCCGGTCTGGCTGGAAAAGTTGCGCCATGAGTTCGGCTTCGACGGAGTCATCTTCAGCGACGACCTTTCGATGGAAGGCGCCGCCTTTGCCGGCAACATGGTGCAACGCGCCGAAGCCGCCTGGGCTGCCGGCTGTGACATGCTGCTGATCTGCAACGCGCCGGATGCCGTGGCTGACGTGTTGGCGAACTGGAAGCCGGTGCCAGATCCGCTGCGTGCTGCACGCATCGCGCGCATCGCACCGGGTTCGGCGTGGCAGCAGGATGCGACGCGCTACGCGGCGGGCAGGGCGGCGGTGGAGAGTCTCACGGCCTGAGGGACGTGCTGCGCTGCGCTTAAAATCGGCGCTGGGCTTGACTCCATTTTCCGGATGGACTGTGCTTGACCTCAAGACCCAAATGATTGCCCTTGATACCCTGCTGCCGAGCAAGAAGGTGCCGGACGGGGCGATGACATCCCGCAAGCTCCATCAGATCAAAGCCTCGATCCGGGAAGTCGGGCTGATTGAACCATTATCAATATCACGGCCTGATGCCTTCAAGGACGAATTCCTCTTGCTCGATGGCCACATGCGCGTGCTGGCGCTACGGGAACTGGGCGAGGCCGAGGCGCCCTGTCTGATTGCTGCCGATGATGAGACCTATACTTATATGGCGGCCAAAGTTATGTTGCGGCGGCAGGCGACATGACCGCATTCAGTGGGTTCGATCCTGAAGTGCCGCACATAACATCAGTCCGTGCGAACCTGCGCAGATCGATTGCGCAGTAACCCGTAGCATGTCCGTTAGCCTGGCTGAGCCGCGTGCTGCAGAACCTCAGTCGCCCATTGGTTCAGGCTCTTGCCTGCAGCCTGAGCAGCCACAAGTGCGCGACCATGAACCTCGGGCGGCACACGCAGCAGCAATTTGCCGGACGCTGGCTTCTCGGGGTGAATGCCTCGCTCCTTGCAGTCCGTCAGGTAGTCTTTGACCGCGAGCTCAAACTCGGCCCTCAGTTCTGCAACCGTTTCGCCATGGAAACTGATGATGTTGCGAATACCGAGAATTCGGCCAACGAAGAGATTGTCACGCTCGTCGTACTCGACGCGAGCGGTATAGCCTTTGTAGGTCATGGTGTTCATGGTTGCACTCCTGCTCGTTCCAATAGTTCACGGACTTCCTCAACCTGATAGCGTTTGGCCTCTTTACCTGGGTGTGGCCGGTGACAACGCCACTGCTCGCCACTGAGTTCGATCCTGACACGCGACCCTTCGCGTTCGGATACAGAACCACCCAGGGCTTTGACAAGCGTCTCGATGTCAGCGAACACAATGGACGCTGAAGTGGGCCGGGCAAAGATCGCCACAAGCGTCTTGCGGTGTTTGGTGTTCATCGGCTCATGATAGCTAATAGTGATAGCACATGCAAATGCCGGCAGCTGATCGAAACCACACCGCCGCCGGCATTGACTCGACTACAAGCCGCGCATGAACGCCATCAGCGAAGGTACCGACCCCCGGACTTTTAGTCCAATGGTCCCCTGAAATGCAAAAAGCCCAACCGCGATGGCTGGGCTAACTGCAAGAACGGCAACAAAAAAATTCTGGCTCCTCGACCTGGGCTCGAACCAGGGACCTACGGATTAACAGTCCCTTCAAAGCCCCTTGATTTGATTGGAAGATAACCAATCATTCAAGTTAAATCAGCGAGTTACCTTACCGCACTCTACCGCGTGTTACCGCTATTTGCTGCACTCACTGCAGCAAAATTGCAGCATCGCAGCCCGGAGTATACCCGACGCGGGGCAGAGTTCGCCGCAAGTGGAAATGAGTCGCATGAAACATAGCAGTAGCTCATGCGGCGGATTGACGGCGAGCACTATACTCAGTGCCGGTAGGTGCCGGCTAAACCAATCCTCGCTCATGGAAAAGCTGCTGACCCCTCAGGATCTCGCAAACAAGACGGGACTCGCCGTTCAAACCATTTACAACCGCCGCTGCAACGGTGGATCGCTTCCGCGCTGTATCAATACTGGCCGTCTGATTCGATTTCGTCCATGTGATGTTGATGCATGGTATTCGCAAATGTACGAACTCCCTGCTGGTGAGAATGACCCGACTGATGCTATTGGAAACCACACCGAAAAAAGCGAACCGCGACGTAGAGGGCGCCCCACCAAGGCAGAGCAGATTGCTCGCCGTAAGCCCAATCACTTCTGACTGTCACTTGTTTGGCCTAGCCGGAAGGCACACGTGCCGCTTCGGTAGATTGATGGAACTGGGCACCAGCTCACGCCGCCAGATGGACAGCTTCTGGTACAACAGATCAATCCGCAGCAGGAAGATGGGCGCTGGCGCCTTCACTGCTCGCAGGGGAACCCTGGTTACTATCGTGATCAACACCCGCAGCCGCTCGTCCGTCTCAGCCAGCCAGATCAAGCGTCCATGGCTGCAACCTATGATGCGCGTCCGTGCTCGGCTTCCCAGCCTTTACAGGCAAGCGCAATATAGCGTGGCACCGGTCGTGCTCCGGTGCCATAGGCACTCATGGTTCTGATCGTCATGCCGAGTGCTTCGGCCGCCTGGTTGAGAGTCAGCCCATAGCGCGCACGCCACTGGGCGAAGATGCGTGTGTTTTCATCAGGTGCGTTTTGCGCCTGGGCGTCGAGCCAGAGTGTGTCGGCACCGATTTGGATGTCGAGGGCGGGCCACTCCACGGCCCAACCATCCCCATCCGTCAATTTAACCCCGGCAAAAGCCTTGGCATTGCGTAGAGGAGCCAGCCCAGGCGATTCTTCGAAGATTGGCGTGAAATCAACAGTGAAGACTCGACCGTCCGAAAAGGTTAGCCTTAGACGGAATTTTGCCAAAGCCCTTACCGCACTAAGACGCGGTCGTTTCATGGATGCCATTTTTTCCATTCCTCCATCAGATCGTTTCTGTGCGCGGATACCCACGCGAGCACTTCCTCACGAAGGCCACGTGGCCACTCGCCATGTGTGACCAATGTCGCCAGATCAACAATGACGTCAAAGCCGCCGCCAGTCAGATGAACATGCGCTGGACCGTGATCACGTTCGCGAACTTCCAACCGGTACTTGTTGTTGCGAAATCGCTGCTTCGTCGTCATATCGGTACACTATAGAAATAGTTTCCAATAGTCAATTGACGGCATTGTCGAATGGGGTTTCGAGTCTGAACGGGTAGCCGGGTTCGATCAATATGCCAGACACGGCTCAGCGCCTATGCAATAAGCCCGATGGCGAAGACCAGTCCCGCCAGCGGGAGCGGATGGAGGTACTGGATTGCAAAAGTGATGACCGGATCCATGGAAGTATCGTTGGCGGCGGGTTTCTTTGTGCGGTCAGAGTACGCGAACTTGCCAAAATTTGCCAAATGACGTACTGTGCAATTCATGACGACAATGAACATTTCCCTCCCGGATTCGCTTAAGGATTTCGTCGATCACCAGGTCAGCACGGCCGGTTACGGCACATCGAGTGAATATGTGCGTGAGCTCATTCGCCGAGACCAGGACCGGCTGAAATTGCGCACCCTTCTTCTGGATGGCGCTCAATCAAAGGCGACCGGGCTTGGGGATGCGAACTACTTTGCATCGCTGCGGGCCGGTATCAAGAAGCGTCTTCCGGGCAATCGATGAAACACATCGTTCGCCGCAAGCGGGCGGACCAGGATGTTCAGGAAGCCATCGATTACTACCTGCAGAATTCTCCGGAATACGTTCTGGCGTTCGTCGATGCGCTCGAACAAGCTTACCGCCACATTCAGCGCCAACCGGGCACCGGATCGTTGCGCTATGCGCATGAACTGAATCTGCCCGGGCTTCGATTTTGGGGTTGCAAACGATATCCCTATCTGGTGTTTTACTTTGAGGGTCCGGATCAAATCGACGTCTGGCGTGTCCTGCATGGAAGCCGAGATATTCCTGGGTGGATGTCCGACGAAACATGACCCGCTCCGACGGGACCGTGACGTTGAAATTCACGGTGGCAGAGGACGAGAGATACGCGTTCATCGCGCGTAACTGAATTCGTCTGAATGCCACGGCCCTCCAGCCTCGCCCGGGTTCGCCAGCTAATTCAGGCAAAAACCACTGAAACGTGTGCTGGTGTCTTGGATCGCGAGGCAGACTTAATGACGATCTCGACATTGCGCCCTAGGCGGGTCAAGCAATCAAGCATCTTGGTTTCCGAGATCCCCCGGAACTGACCGCGCAGCATGTTGGACAGTTTGGGCTGGGGAATGCCCAATACCTTCGCTGCCTGAGCCTGCGTCAGTTTGCGTCGCTTGATTATCTCGCCGATCTTGGTCGCCAATTGGGCCTTGACCAGCATTTCCTCTGCGTTCTCCAATCCGAGATCGGCATAGACGTTGGTGCTTCCCGTTTCAATTTGGCTCATGATCCTGCTCCTTCCGAATGTTGCTTCGCCAGTTTCATACGTCCTTCGACAATATCCATCTCGTGCTTCGGCGTACTGCTGCCCTTGTGCGACTTCTTCTGGAAACAGTGCAGGACATACACCGCTTTTTTGAAACGAACCGTATAGACCGCACGGTAGGTATTGCCGTCATCGTCTTCCACCACTTCCAGCACACCCGCCGAACCGAAGCCCTTGAGCACCTTGGCTTGATCCGATTTCAGACCCTTCTGGGCAAGGTGCAAGGCGTATCCCACAACGTCAATCACCGACGCCGGCATCGCCAGCAAATCCTTCTTCGCTGACGCTACCCATTCCAGAGGTTTGATCGATGGCTGACCCATACGGGCGGATTATACCCAAATGGATATCAGCCGGCTACAGAGAGCCTGATCCAATGTGGTAAGTGCCTGAAGGCGGGGCGTATTCCCAACGAAGTGAAATGAGCCTGACGGAAGAATTCTGAGGTCGAATTGAGGAGTGAGTTGATCATCACAGGGATGGTGATCGACGATTTGCCAGGGTCGATCAATATGCGAGGCATGGTGATCAAAATAAACGACGAACAGCTGCGTAGGTTGGCGGATTTACATGGATTTCTGGACGGGACCGTGACGATGGAATTCATGGTGGCAGAAGACTAGAGATACGCGTTCATCGCGCGTAACGACCCGCTCGTCAGCGGCACGGGTGTCGATAACCGAAGTCGCATGGATGCCATCGCCATTCGGTGCGAATTGAGCAAGGGATCGGAAATCTTCTTGGTCCTTAGCGCGGCAAATCTCGCCAACGTGACATATATCACGCACCAATAGCCCCGTAGTCAGTATAGTCTTGCATTGGAAACCCTCGCAAATACAGGAACCGATCGCTTTAGTAGTAGTTTTGCGTGTTCTTGGCTGCCGTCGGGACATGTTTTTTTGTTCGCTGTTTGCTAGGTAACTTTCCGTGACCACGACCGCCGCTTTTGTAGGCCTCACCGGTAACCCCGAGACAGACGGCCTGCTGTTCGGCACGGTATGGAGAGTCGGTGCTGGCGGTACGGCGACCACCACGCTGACTTACAGCTTCGCCACCTACGTCAGCCTCTGGCCCGGCTACGGCAGCGTCTCCGAACCCACCACCGGCTTCGCCCCAATGGCCGCCACCGCACAGCAGGCCGTGCGTGGTGCGCTGCTCGCCTGGAGCAGTGTCGCCAACCTCCAGTTCCAGGAAGTAACAGACGACGCCACCGGATCCGGCACCCTGAGGATTGGCTACACAACTCTGGGCATGGGTGCCAGCCAACTGGGATATGCCTATGTTCCCAACGATACAGCCAATGGTGGGGATGTCTGGCTCAACGCGCAGCTCGAGAACAGTCTCTACGCCAGCTTTACCCCTGGCAGCCTGTCAAGTTACGCACTTATCCACGAACTGGGTCATGCCCTTGGTCTCAAGCATCCCCATGCCGAAAGTCCGCTGAACAGCATCACGCTGGGCAGCCTTGAGGGCAACATCTTCAACAGTGTCATGAGTTACTACGCAGGTCCCGACGGAACGCTCAGCCTGACAAGTATCGACCGACTTCCCAGTACTCCGATGTCACTCGACATCGATGCTCTGCAGGCCCTGTATGGCGCCAACACTACTTTTCACAATGGAAACGATACCTACAGTTTCGATGGCAACGGCAAGTATCTCGAAACCATATACGACACCGGTGGAAACGATACGATTCAAGTCACCGGAACCCAGGACACAACTATCGACCTGCGGGCAAACCACTGGAGCCAAATCGGGATACCGGTGCAGATCACCGGAGGAGCAGGTCAGAACGCAGACACAGTGCGGATCTACCGCGCTACCCAGATCGAGAATGCTATCGGCGGTGATGGCAATGATCTCCTGACCGGCAATGACGGCAACAACCAGCTTACTGGCAACGGCGGTAACGATACCCTCGTCGGATCTCTGGGGGACGACACGCTGACGGGAGGAAGTGGAGCCGACATCTTCGTCCTAGCCGTCGACGGCAACAGCACAATTGCCGACTTCAATCCGGCTCAGGGTGACCGGTTAAGTATCGGACAGTTGTTACCGACGCTGATCGGCTATACCCCGGGAGACAACCTCTTTACCAGCGGATTCCTTACGCTGAGTCAGAGCGGAGCAGACACGCTGGTCAATCTTGATCGCGATGGTGCCGGGAGTGGTTACTTCGACCAACCAATAGCGAGGCTACCCAACACCACGGCGGCAGGGATAACGGGGCAGTCGATTATTGTTTCGCCGTCAGCACCAGGTACCAGCAGCAATCTTGCGCCGTCGTTTTATTCCCCAGGTAGAGGAGTAGTTGCTGCAGATTTTGGGTCGACCAGCGAGTCAGCAGAAAGGGTTCTCATTCAGTCTGATGGAAAAGTCCTGATCGTAGGATCCGCATCAGACGGAATAGGCTCTAACAGCAAAATTGCGTTGGCCCGGTATGACTCGCATGGTGTTCTTGACGCTGCTTTTGGCGATGGCGGAAAGGTCGCTACCAGTATTGCATCGCAAAGCGGTGTTTTCGACGCGGCAATTCAAGCGGATGGAAAGATCCTCGTAGCCGGATATTCGGTTTCGCTAACAACGGGTAACGGTCAGTTCACGGTAATTCGCTATAGCGCCGCTGGAAGTATTGACACGAGTTTTGGTAGCGGCGGCATAGCGATTGTTGATTTTGGTGGAAGCAGCGGCGCATGCAGCATCGCAACGCAGGCTGACGGAAAGATAGTCGTTGCGGGGTATGTATGGAGCGCGCAGAGCCAAGGCGATTTTGCGCTTGCCCGGCTCAATGACGATGGCACTCCCGATATCAGCTTTGACGGCGATGGCAAGGCTACAACAGTAATCAGTGCCGGCCAGGATCGAGGTGAGGGCGTCGTCATTCAGCCTGACGGAAAGATCATTGTTGCAGGAACCACTGACAGCTACGCCCACGCTTTAAGCAGATATAACGCCGACGGGAGTCTGGATACAACATTCTCGGACGACGGCGTAGTGACTGGTAGTGGTTATTCGCCTTCTGTCGCTCTGCAAGCAGACGGAAAGATATTGGTCGGTGGCATCCTCTATTTGGGCGGATACAACAACGACTTCGTCCTTTCTCGTTACGGCGCTGATGGCAGTTTGGACGTCACCTTCGGCGTCAATGGAACGGTTAGCACACCCATTGGTGCGGTGAATGACTCTGCGTATGCAATTGCAGTGCAAGTCGATGGAAAAATTATTCTCGTTGGCCAAAGTGTCACCGCTGCTCCCGACAGCTATTCCGATATCGCTGTGTTGCGCTACAACCCGGATGGAAGTCTCGATAATTCGTTCTCGGGCGATGGAATCTCAATAACTCAGTACGGGACGGGATATAGATCTGCGTACGCGAATACCGTAGCCCTTCAAGAAGACGGGAAGATTGTTGTTGCAGGCACTGGCTACGATGGCGTCAGCGGACAAGACTTTCTCACTGCTCGCTATAACATCGACGGCACTCTGGACTACACATTTGCATCTGCTACGGCCGGCTTGCAAGGCAACGCGATCCACATAGAAGGCGGCAACGCCATTGTCCTTGAACCCAACATAAGGGTCGCAGACGCCGAACTGACTCTTGCGCACAACTACGCCGGGGCCACGCTGACGCTGATGCGTCATGGCAGCGCAGCACCAGAAGATGTATTCGCCTTTAAGGCGATCGGTTCGCTTTTCGCAGTCAGTGGCAACGAGTTGCGGATGGGCTCCCTACAAGGATCTGCCTTTGCGACCTTCGCGAGTCAGGGCGGCACACTGACCATTAACTTCGCCGGTGAAGAAGGCGCAGTGAGTAATGCGTTGGTGAATGACGTAATACGCCATGTCACCTATGCGAACACATCAGACAATCCACCCGAAACGGTTCAGGTCGATTGGCTTTTCAGCGACGGGAATATGGGAGGCCAAGGCACCGGGCCGGCGCTAACCGCTTCGGGAACCACGCTGGTGTCTATCGTTGCGGACCACATACAAACCGGTTCGAGCAATGCTGACAACATCGCCGGGACAAACTACCCGGACCTGTTACTCGGTCTCGATGGAATTGACACCATTAACGGGGGATGGAGCGACGATACCCTTACCGGCGGATTGGGAAACGATTTCCTCATAGGAGGTCAGGGAACGGATCGTGCCGTCTACTCAGGGAGTTTGGCTGAATACACGATTATCAGCAATGAAAATGGCTCTTACGAAATCACTGACTCGGTTACGTCCAATGGTGATGACGGCACAGATACCCTGACAGGCATCGAGAAGCTGCAATTCTCTGATGGGGTTTATGGAACGCTATACGTAAGCGGGCCATCGTCCAGTGCAAATCTGAACACGGCGCCGAGCTTCCGGACTTCCAGCGGCATAGCAATTACAAAAGTCGGATTGAGCAACGATTTGGCCAAAGCGCTTGTCATTCAACTCGATGGCAAGATCATAGTTGCCGGAAGCACATACAACGGAAACAATTTCGACATCGCCTTGCTGCGATATGGCGAAGACGGAAGTCTCGATTCCACTCTTAATGCGGATGGCAAAGTCACTACGGCGAGCGGTCTGGGTGGCAGCGATGAAGCTTTTTCGGTTGCGCTTCAGGCAGATGGGAAAATTCTTGTTAGCGGCCGTACTAACGACGGTAGGCCGTCCCTCATCAGGTATTGGTCTGATGGGGGTTTAGATGCTTCTTTTGGTGGCGACGGAATAGTAGTCGAACCTACAACTGTGTGGCCTCCCCCGTCAAGCAATTACCTTGACCTTGCCGTGCTTCCCAGTGGAAAAATATTGGCTGCTGGAAGCTACCCGGGCGGCGTGGTTGGTTACCTGGGGAACGGCTCTCTCGATGCCGGGTTCGGAAGTAATGGACAGGCAATTGCCAACGTCTTTGGCAATGCCACCGCATTTGCAGTTCAGGCAGACGGATCGGTTCTGCTTGCGTCAAGCATGATGGGCAGCGTGTCGCTTGCGCGTCTATTATCGGGTGGCGCGGCGGACCCGAGCTTTGGATCAAACGGTGTCGTATCGCTACAAGTCGGTTCTAACTCATTCAATGCGACGGTCCTGGAGGTACTCGGGAACGGAAAGATCTTGATTGCCGGCGATTCCTCCAACGGGACCAATTCGGACCTAGCACTGAAACTCCTGAATGGCGATGGATCGGCTGATCAGACATTTGGCGCTAATGGCGAAGTTGTCACGCCTATAGGGACAGGGGACGATCACCTTAAAGGCATCGCGATTCAAACTGATGGAAAGATTCTCGCCGTCGCAGATACAAGGAACGCCACCGACTTTGACCTCGGCATTGTTCGGTATAACTCCGATGGCTCAATTGATCTGAGTTTTGGCGATCAGGGAAAAGTTGTACTCCGAGTCGGATCTGGCAATGACCATGGAACAGGCATAGCGGTTCAAGACGACGGAAAGATTCTGGTCCTTGGTGATACATACAACGGAACTGACTCGGATGTGGTGCTGGCGCGGTTCAATCAAGATGGGACAATCGACGATGGCTTCGGGTCGGTCGATACCTTCGGTGAAAAGCCGATCTTCCGAATCCACGGGAGTCCAGTCCTTTTAGAGCCGAATGCGAAGATCCAAGACGCAGAGCTAACAGATAGCAGTTACGCGGGAGCCAGCCTGACTCTTTCGCGGCACGGCGGCGCGAGTACGGATGACGTCTTTTCAGCGAAAGGGGCGCTTGCGCCGCTGATCGAAGGCGGAGTCCTGCGTGTATCTGGAACTGCCATCGGTACGGTCACCCACAATAGCGGCGGCATATTGTCGCTGGGCTTCAATGCCGGCGCGGTTCAGGAACTGGTTGACCGGGCACTGCAGTCCATTGGCTATCAGAACATCAGCGACACCCCGCCGACCGATGTGATGATCGACTGGAATTTCTCCGATGGCAATGTAGGGTCTCAGGGATCGGGAGGGACACTGGCTGCAATGGGCAGTACGCACCTGAACACCTACATGGACCAGCAGATCATTGGCACTGGCCAGCGAGCCCCGACAATCTTCGGGTTGCAAGATGGCGGCTGGCTAAGCATTACAGAGTCCATCGAGCGGTTTAATGCCCAAGGCGAAAGCATTCTTCATGTGGCAATCCCCCCTGATGCAAGCGTGGGGTATCAAAGCGCGGCCATGGGTACTGATGGGAAGATATTGCTCACATGGCTCAGATATCTTGGGTCAAGTGACTACCAATTAGCTGGCTACTTGTTTGATCCTGAAAGCGCCACCTTCCTTTCTGTTCCACTAATAACTGAAACCCTGCATGCCGGAGGCGGAACAACATTCTCAGTCACATCCTTGTCGACTGGCGGATACGGCATTGCCTGGACGACTGTAAATGCTGAGGTGAGATATCAAGCGTTGGATTCCAATGGAACCGCGACGTCATTGCCGATTATCGTCAAGGGTGGAAATTCAACTGGGATTGCAGACAACCCCTTTATTACGGGAATGAATGTTTCCCAACTATCTATAACAGGATTGCAGAACGGCAAGGTATTAACGCAGTGGACATCAAGCGAAGGCTTGCCATCTCTTGACTATAAGCTTTATGAACAGTTTCTAAGTGACGACGGCAGTTTGCTTGGATCAAGAATCATCAACAATATATCGGATGCCTCTCATCCGGGCATCATGAATCTTTTGCCACTTGGGGCCGGTGGATTCATAGGTGTCTGGAGTACGTCGAATGGTTTCATCAACTACAACTCGCAGATACTCGGGCAACACTTCTCGGCGAGCGGCGAAAAAATTGGTGCAGAAGTAGTCCTGAGTTCATTTAGTGGTGGTGGCAAGTACAACCCATCTATTGCCGAGTTGGCGAATGGGAACTTCGTCGCTACTTGGAATGCCACGGGTATAGAGAATGGCGCATATAACTTTGGCATGCCCACCGGTAATTCGGGAGTTTTTGGCCGATTGTTTGGCGCTGACCTTGTCCCGATCGGTGACGATTTTCGAGTCAACTATTCAACCACGGGATCTGGTTACGGCTCATCCGTCGCTGGGCTTAGCGACGGCACATTTGTTGTTGGCTGGGAAACGGCACCTAGTGGGGGCGCGATAGTCGGTAGCGCGTTCGTAAAACACTATCCGATCCCCGATCAGGTGCCTGTCGTAGCCAATCCAATTCCGGATAGAGAGTTCGTCGCAGGAGCGCCTTTTGCCATTCAGATTCCGTCACTGACGTTCAACAACCTTGATCCCGGAGACGCGCTTCAGTACCAAGTCAAATTAGCCAATGGCAATGCTCTGCCACAGACCGCCCAATTTAACGCGCAGAGTTTGATGCTCACAGGGGCCCTGGGGGTTGGCACCTGGAGTTTGAAAGCGATCGCGACAGACATGCATGGCAAATCTGCCGAAGATGTTTTCAGCATCGCTGTCTATGGTGAGGCGGGGCCGCCTGAAACAAGACCAATCTATCAAAGTACTCATCTTGTTCACATAAATACCGAAAGTGTCTTTGTGGTTAGCCAGAAAGCGGATGGTTCATTAATCCCCGCCAAATATGGAATGTTTGACTATTCCTATTCGACATCGAGCGATGGCAGGTATATTGCTTTTTACTCAGACTCTCCCACTGTTGTTTCCGGGGACACAAACAATGCTGGTGATATTTTTCTGAAGGATTTGGTGTCGGGCGATGTAAGCCTCGTAAGTGCGAATGCGCAGGGCGTAGTTGGAAATGGATACAGCACGCGACCATCAATTTCCGGGGACGGAAAATACGCGGCATTTGTAAGCTTCGCGAACAATTTCGATGGTGTTGATCTAAATAATTCGGCAGACGTATTTGTAAAAGATCTTCAGAGTGGTGCTTTGCACAGGGTTACGAATGATCCGTTATGGGAAGATGCTATCGGATCTTGTTGGCTTAACTTTGATGGAAGCCAAGTTGCGTTTTCGGCAAATATGAATGACTTGGCGCCCGGGGACACGAACGGAACTACTGAGAATTATCTGGCGGATCGATTTAGTGGATCCATTCAGGTTGCTAACCAATCACCATTAGCTGGATTTGATTCCTCTGTCTCAGATGACGGGAGATATTTCGTCTACGGCAATCAAGCCAAGATCTATATTAAGGACACCGTAACCGGACTCGATACGCGGATGGATACATCTTCATCCGGTGCGGATGCAAACTCTTGGAGCTATCGACCGGTAATCTCAGGCGATGGCAATTACATAGTGTTTTATAGCAATGCATCCAACCTCGATGGAGGGGATGGTGGCCCATACGCGGATATCTTCGTCAAGAGTCGTGTCACTGGTGACGTTGTCAAGGTAAGTAAGACCACGGAGGGATTTGGGGGGAACGCAAGCGCATATTCGCCGGAGATATCAGGTGATGGCCGGTATGTATTTTTTGGGACGGAGGCAACAAATCTCGTTGATGGCGGAGTTCCTGCCGGTGGAGCCATTCTTCGCTTCGAGAATCCGCTGTATACAGGGCCGCTTGCAAACAATGTAACTGGCGGCAGCCTCGGCTTTTCTGGATACCTCCGCGTCGGGTCAACCTTAACCGTTGTCGATCAACTGCATGACGGGGACGGGCTCGGCCCCCGGTCCTACCAATGGCAATATCTTGACAACTCATGGCAGTGGGGGGATATCGCTGGGGCCGTGCATGAAAGCCTAATACTCCCAACTGAGCCCTATCGTTCTGTCAGAGTTGTTGCATCTTATACAGACGGTAACGGTCGGCATGAGAGTGTAGCGACACCCCAGTCCAGCGTCATACAAGCGGCATATACAAATCTGAACGTGGACGTCTTCGCTATCCGGCCGACCGTTCAAGGAACAGCGACAGCCGATGGCCTTGGTGGGATGACATTGCCTGACCAGTTGACTTCCTATCGGCCGATTAGCCCTTATCAGAATTCCTATTTAGGGATTGCCGAGTTTGATATAGCGAGTATTGATCCAACCGCAAAATCACTGCTGTCCGGTTAAATTGAAGGTTGAATCGCTGTAAGTCATGACTGACAAGGGTTTCCGAGCGACAAGGGGTGTCTCCGATTTGAATTCAAAAATGCCGTTCCGCCAGAATTTCGAGCTTTTGCTCGGAGATCGCCATGAACACTGGCAAGACGCTGTTCGCGCAGGTTATGGACTTTCTGCCGTGGAAGACCTTTCATCGAATCGTGGCGCGCCATGGTGGCGACAAGGGTGTTCGGGCATTGACGTGCGCCGAGCAATTTCGGGCGATGGCCTTTGCGCAGCTGACCTACCGAGAGAGTCTGCGGGATATCGAAGC
>CAMBRI010000020.1 GCA_945870205.1 Sulfuritalea hydrogenivorans sk43H
CCGTCCAGCAGGTCCATCTGCAAAACGTCCTGCGGACAGGGCACCAAAACCGAAACGGCCTCGGCGCGTCCTGATACCACTGCAAAGCGCCGACCGCCATCGAATGACACGGCGGTCAGGTCGTCGCAGCGCGTACCGCTGCACCTCACGGCCTGCGCCGCGCCGCCCGCGACGCGGTTGAGCATGGCCAGCGCGAGGCCGGTCGGGCGCAGGCGATCAGCGTAAGCGAGATCGCGGGTGACTCCCCACAGGCGCACCAGGCCCTTGCCTTCCTGCAGATAGCTGTCGAAGCCGGCGAAGCTGTAGACCGCCTGCTCGCGGATTCCGGCCAACGTGCCCTGCAGCAGGCGACGGGCCAGCGCCGGGCCGCTGGCGGCGCCGGCAACGACGGCGTCGCGGCTCGCGGCATCGGCCGTGCCCAGCGTGGTGTGAAAATTCTCCTCGTAGACCGCCAGGCGCTTGCCTTGCGCGCGTGCCGCCTGCGCTTCGCGGGCGATCAGTTCGCCGCTTTCCTCGAAGGCGGCACGCTGCGCGGCAGGAAGCGTCGTGCCGGCATCCAGGCGATACAGGAAGTAGGGCGCCACGGCGACGCGCGCGGCTTCGCGCGAGAGGGCACCGGTTTCGCGCGGGCTCTCGGGATTGACGAACTGGGCGTTGGCGACGGTGACGATGCGCGGGTCCTTGCGGCCGCCCTCGCGCAGCAGGCGGAAGGCACGATCGGCGACGGCGGCGTGGGTGGCGGGATCGGGTATGCCGCCGGGACGGAAGATGGCGTTCCAGTTCTCGTTGCCGAATTCCAGCATCACGGTATCGAAGTGGTGGCGATCTGCGGCGTCGCGCAGCAACGCGCCGAAGCGCCGCCATTCGTCGTCGTCGAGCGTGGTCGGCGCCACCACCCAGGGTTGCGCGCCGACTTCGGCGCAGAGCTCGAAGAAATCCGCCAGGCCGTAATGGTTCTGCGCCTCGTTGTCACCGGGGCGGTAACGCGCCGGGCGGTGGCCGGGCCCGACGGCCAGCCGGTTGTCCAGCGTGTCGCCGAGTTGCCCCTGCCAGTCGCGCAGGAAACCCGGACGCAGCGTCTTCAGCGTATCGACCGCCACGCGGCGGAAGCCGCCGGCACCGGACTCGGCTTCGCCGAGGTAGGCGTCGTCGATCAGCACTTCGCCCTCGCTGGCCTTGATGCCCAGCGTCAGCACGCCGGGAGGGCCTTCGTCCCTGCCTTCGAACTCGAAGAAGTGTCGCTGCCAGGCGCTCTGCAGCGGCACCTTCGCATCGAGGAATACCTCATGCCCGTTGCGATCGAAATGCACCTGCAGGCTGGCGCCGGGACTTGCGGCGCGCGCCCAGAACTCGAGTTTCCATTTACCCCTGACCGGCAGCAGTTTGCCGGCGCGGTCGGCGATGTTGTCAAAGTAGTGCAGCAGTTCTGCGGGTTGGCCGGGACTCGCGAGAAGACGCACGGACTGGCGGCCCGGACTACCGGGTCGAAACTCGTCCGTCGATTTTGCGATGCGGCTGCCCTTGCCCTGCCACCAGCCGGGCGCGGCCTGCAGGTCGATGTCGCGGGTGAGCACCACCACGTCGCCTGCGGCAAGGCCATCGCCGGTCGCATCCAGCAAGATTTCCGCGAAGCCGTCGGCGCGCTTGCGCGAATCGGCCACGCGGCCGCTGCGTCCGGCCGCCATGCCGCTGCGGATGTCATAACGGCCGCCGTTCCAGAAGCCGTCCGGCCGCGCCAGCCAGTCGGTGTCGTCGACGATGCGGCGGCCATCGACGGCCTTGACGATCACGATGCTGCGGTCGAGCACCGCTTCGAAGCCCGGGTTGGCGAGGATATTGGAACGCAACTGCTCGGCGCCCCATGTGCCGGAGCCGCCGAGGTTGAGGCCGTAGCGCGGCAGGTCGGCCTCGAGCGGCGGGCCGTCCGGTGTCAGTGTGGCGGTGTTTGAGAAGGCATTGCAGCCCGCGAGCAGGAGGCCGCCCGCCAGCAGCGCACACCAGCGCCTGCAGCGGCCGGCGCGCCGTAGCGCCGGCGCCGACTCTTGCGTTGCACCGGACGCGCTCATGCGGCCCTGAACTTACGCAAGCTGCAGCCGCGCCGCGGCGGGTGCCGGCGCCGTTTCGGGTTTGCGGGCGCTGAGCAGATACTGGAAGCTCAGGAAATTACGGAACAGGCCGAAGCTCAGCAGGTCCTTCCATTTGTCCCAGCTGCCCCAGGCATAGGTGGGACGTTCGTCGGCCAGTTGCAGCCCGGCCTGTTGCAAGAGGTCGATGGCGGTTTCGCGACTGAAGAAGCGCAGGTGGGTGCGGTCCATGATGCCCGCGGTTTCGTAGCGCCATTTGCCGGTCAGGAGCAAAGGCAGGATGACGCTGTGATGGCGGATGTTGGGCAGGCTGGCGATGAGCTTGCCGCCGGGACGCAGCAGCGACTGCAGGCGTTTGAGCGTGGCCCAGGGATCGACCAGGTGCTCGAGCACGTCGAGGCAGAGGATGAGGTCGAACGAACCCGGGGTCAGTTCGCCGATATGCTGGTCGACATCGCCCTCGTACAACTCGTCCAGCTTCGTCCGGGCCACCGCGGCGGCATCGGCGAAAAGTTCGATGCCGACGACCCAGCGGGCACGACCCGATGCTTTAATCCAGGCCAGCGTGCCGCCGCCGCCGCAGCCGACTTCCAGCACGCGCCCCGCCCGCCTCGGCAGCAGCGGCTCGATGTCCCTGCGCACGAAGGCGAAATAGTTGTCCTGCTTGTCCTCATACATGCTGCGCTCCTTCGATTCGTGCCGGACTGCGACCCGCGCGGTTCTTGACGCCGCGCGCGAGGCCGGCGAGCTGGCGGGTCAGCGGCAGGCGGTCGTACCACTTGTTGGGAAAGATGTCGCTGCGCGAACTGCGCTGGCCGCCCAGCGAGGGCGTCGCCATCAGGGTCACCACGTCCGGATGCTGCATGCGGAACAGCGAATAGGCGCCATCGACGTGCATCGGGCTGCCCAGCGGATGGCCGGTCGGCCGCTGCAGGCAGGCTTCGAGGTGGTCGTGCAGCGGACGCAGGATGCGGCCGTTCAGGGCGTAGAAATGCGTCGTCGCCAAGGGCTCGCGAGTTTCGTGCCACGCCGGCACCGCACCGGCTGCAGCGGCCTCGACATGGCCGAAGTAGGCGAAGTCCCAGGGGCCTTCTTCCAGCCTGAGCCGCATGGCCTCCGGCGGCGCAAGGATGCGGGGGTCGAGGGCGAGGTCGTCTTCCATGACGAGGATGTTGTCGAGCCCGTCGCGGATGGCTTCCTTGAGGATGCCCAGATGGCTCATGAAGCAGCCGCGCGCGCCGAGGCTGGGGAACTCGCCGGCGTCGGCCGGGCGCACGGCGCGGAAGTAGCGGATGCGCTCGCCGTCAGCGCGCAGGCCCGCCTGCTGCAGTTCTGCGTTCATTTCACGGCGACGGTCGTCGCGCTCGGGCAGGTTGACGATGTAGCTGCGCTGGAAGTGCTGGATCAGTTGCATTGCGATTTCCTTGCGAAGAAGTTAACGTGAAACGACATGTTCGGAGCGGCTGGTGATCGCCGAGCGAAGCGAGCGGATTAATAGCCCCCCGCGAGGGGGGATGGGGGGGCGGGCCTTCAATTTGCCTTTCGCGTGTTTCATCATCGCGGGTGCCTCAACCTGCCAAGAAAGTCAGGGGTACGGAACAGCCAGGCCGGCAGCGCCGTCAGTCCGGCACGCAGGGCCGTGCGCCAGCCTGGCTCGGTAAAGTACTCGGACGTCTTGCGGCCCGTCAGGTATTCAAGCTGCATCTCGCGCAGGTAGCCGCCGCCGGAGAAAGGCTGAACGCGGTTGACCACGGTGCCCACGGCGGCCGGGGCAACCCGTTCGAGCTGGCGCCCGGCACGACGCAGTTCGCCGCCGGTGATACCGGCGGCCTCGACCACCAGTACCAGGTGCTGCAGATTGCGCGCCAGGATCTCGGCGTCGGCGGACAGCAGCAGGGGCGGAATATCCACCAGGACAAAACGGAAGTCGGCCTTGCATCCGGCGGCGACGTCGCTGACGCGGTCGAGGCGGTCGAGATGGCGTCGGCCCGCCGTATCGCCGACCCAGACCCGTGCCGGCAGATCGCCCGCGGCCGGGATGATGCACTCGGCGACAGCGGCCTCGCCGCTCAGGCACCGGGCCAGGCCAGGCCTGTCCGCCGCACCTTGCCGCATGCGTGGATCCGGCTTGAAGGCATTGGCTTCCATCGCCAGTGACGGATAACCCAACGCCGTCAACGTGCGCGCCAGTGCCAGGACCATTTCGCTGGAACCGGCACCCGGCTTGACGGCGGAAAAGGCGAATACGTGCGTGCCGTTCTCGGCCTGTTCGCGTATCAGGCTGCCCGCCATGCGCCGCATCAGATCCTCGCCGAGCATCGCGGTGGGCCCGTCGGCGTCCTCCACCATCCAGCCCAGGGCCGGGATGCCCAGCACGCGCTCGACGTCATTCACGGTATGCACACGGCGATCCAGCAGGTCGCGGGCAACCGGCGCCAGCAGGCCGGCGCCCAGCGCCGCGGCCAGCACCATCAGCAGCAGCTTCTTCTTGCCCGGACCGAAGGGCAGTTCGGGCGGCAGGGCCGGCGTCACGAGGCGCACGAAGCCAAAGGAGTTTTCCTCGGCGGCGAACTCGTTGAGGCGCTCGCGCAGCATGTTGAGTTCCTTGCGGTCCTGCTCGAGGTCGTGGGTCAGCGTCATCGCCTGGTTGAACAGGCCGGCGAAGCGCGCGCCCTTCTTTTCCTGCTCGGCAAAATCGCGGGCGAGTTCCGTTTCCACCTGCCGCGCCTGGTCGACGGTGGTCAGATAGCGCGCCAGCACGCTGCCGGATACCATCTTCGTCAGGGAGCCGATCTGGGTTTCGATTTCCGTCTCGATGCGCTTCATTTCATCGGTCAATTCGCGATACGCAGGGTGCTGGGGCGTGAGGCCGGAGAGCGTGGTCAGCAGTTCGGCGCGACGCTTGTAGAGGTTTGACTTGAGGTTGGCCAGGCCCGGATCGATCAGCACCGCTTCCTGCACAGAGCGCGTGGTGATGTCCGTCTCGCCGCGTTTCTGGAAGGCCTGCAATTTGGACTCGGCGTCGAAGCGCTTGTGCCTCGCCTCGGCCAGTGCCGTGCGCTGCGCGTTTAGAACGCGGTCATAGGGGTTCTCCACTTTCTCGTCGAAGCTGGCAATGCCCAGTTGCAGGGCCAGCTCGGTGCGCTTCGTGGTCTTTTCCTCGACGCGGCGCATCAGTTCCGCTTCGCGTCCTTCGACGTTGCGCTGGCGCACGTCGGCGCCATAGATGCGCTCCGTCTTCATGCGTTCGACGTAGGCCGTGACGACGGCGTTGACCAGGTCGGCAAGGCCTTCCTGCTTCGGGCTTTGCAGCGAGATCTCGATCATGTAGGTGTCCGGCACGGTGCGCACAGACATCTGCGCACGCAGGCGGTCGATCGCCTGGCGCTCGCTTTCCGCCGGCTGGCGCCAGATGGCGGCCTTGTCGCCGAAGCTGCGCAGCGCATCCTGAACGATATCGTAGCGCAGCACGCTGCGCGTCTGGTGCTCGAGGAATTCGCGGTACTGCGTGTTCGAGGGGAAGCTCAGCTCGCCGTCGTCGCGCAGGTTCTTCATGTAGCGCGGCGCCACCTGCACGGTGGCGGTGGTGGCATACATGGCCTGCCCCTTGATGAAGCTCACCGGGATACCGGCCAGCAGGACGATCAGGAATACTGCCAGGGCCAGCCGGGGATGGGCGAGCAGGCTGACCAGGGGCTTGATGCCGCGGCCGGGCAGGCTGGCGGTGACGGCTTCGGACATGGGGTTCGCTCTTTGCTCAGGCCGCGCGCAGCAGCGCGTAGCCAAGGATCTCTTCCTGCGTCCGGTTCCGGACCGCTTCGCCGCTGCGCGCATCGCCAAACATCCAGGCGGTGTCGGTGTGGCTGCCGTCGAGCACGGTACCATCGGCGGAAGCGCAATAGCTGCTGCCGACGATCTTGCCGCGGCAATAGGTGCCGCCGCCGACGCGCGTGTGCTCGGTGACCACGCTTTCCTCGACGTGGGCGCCCGTTTCGATGACGGCGCCGGCGCCGATGACCACCGGGCCTATCAGGGATGCGCCGTCCTGGATCTCTGCGCTGCCGCCGATATAGACCGGCGGCACGACGTGGCAGCGATCGAGATCGGCCTTGACGTTGATGCCCATCCAGACGCCGGGGCGTACCTCCTTGCCCGGAATGCGGAAGCCGTTGATGTCGCCGCGCATGGCGCTCATGCTGACCTCGTGAAAGTCGGGCATGCGGCCGATGTCGAGCCACTGCCAGGGCACGCTGGCGGTCATGCCGTAGAGTTGGCCGGCACTCGCCAGGGCCGGAAACAGCTGGCTGCCGATGTCGAACGGCCCGCCGGCGGGAATATGCTGCAGGACCTCCGGTTCGAAAATGTAGATGCCGGTATTGATGGTGCAGCTCTTTGCTTCCTCGGGGCTCGGTTTCTCCTGAAACTCCGTGATGCGGCCCTCTCCGTCCTGCACCGCGACGCCGTAGCTGGATACCTGATTGCGTGCCACTTCGAGCAGGGCGATGGTCGCCAGGCCGCCCTTGCGGCGATGAAAATGCAGCAGTTCGGAGATGTCGAAGTCGATTACCGCATCACCGCAGAGGACGATGAAGGTTTCGTCGAAAAAGCCGGAATGGTCCTGGATCTTCCGGATGGCGCCGGCGGAGCCGAGCGGCTCGTCGATCAGCCGGCCGTTTTCCTCACGGCCCTCGAACGAGTAGGCCATGTCGACGTCGTAGCGCGCGCCGTCACCGAAATAGGCTTCGATCTGCGGGCTCAGATAACTGGTGTTGACCATGATCTGGCGGATGCGGAAGCGGCGCAGGTGCTCGACCAGGAAGGCCATCACGGGCTTGTTGATGATAGGGATCATCGGCTTCGGCATGCGGTCGGTCAGCGGGCGGACGCGGGTGCCGCGACCGGCGGCGAGTATCAGGGCTTTCATCGTGGCTTCCTTGTGTAAGCGGGTGAGCGCATTACACACGGGCGGCCCATGGGGGATGTGAACGAACTGCAAACTCTTCGAAAACAGCCCTGCCACGGCAATGGCGGAAAAGGACGAGCCTCAGCGGCGCGCGAATTCCCCCTTGCAGGCCGCCAGCAGCCTGTCGATCCCGTCTATCAGCGGACCTGCCCGCTCCGGCCCGCCGGCGCCTGTTTCCAGCTCCTCCGCCATTGCAGCCAGTTCATCGAGCCCGAGGGTTGCCGCCGAACCTTTCAGGCCATGCGCCAGGTGCCCCATCGCCGCCGTGTCGCCGCCGGCGCAGAGCGCACGCAGTCGCGCCGCATCGCCGCCGTGGTCTTCGAGAAAGATCGCACGGGCATGGGCAAGCGCCTCGTGGTCGTAAAGGAAACGGGCCTCGACGGAATTGTCGTCGTCGGGCCCTGCGCCGGCGCCCTCGACCGGATGCAGCCAGCGCGTCAGGCAGCCCCAGAGTTCGTCGACGTCGATGGGTTTGGCGATGAAGTCGTGCATCCCGGCCGCCATGCAGGCTTCCTGCTCGGCCCGGCTGACACCGGCCGAAAGGCCGATGATCGGAAGTTCGTGTCCCAGTTCCCGCAAGCGGCGGGTCGCCTCGAGGCCGTCCATTCCGGGCATCTGCACGTCCATCAGCACCAGATCCGGAGCCGCCGCCGCGATCTGCTCGAGCACCTCGTGCCCGTCTTGCGCAACGATCGTCGCGATTCCGGCTCGTCCGAGCCATTGCGTGATCACCAGCTGATTGACGCGATCGTCTTCGGCGACCAGGATGCGGCGCCCGCGAAACTCCTGTGGCACTTCCGCAGATGCCGTCGCGGCCGCCGACATCTTCGCGGTGGCTGCGTCCCCGACTTGCAGCGGCAGGATCAGGGTGAAGCGGCTGCCGCTGCCGACGCTGCTTTCCGCCAGCAGCTCGCCGCCCATGCCGCGCGCCAGTTCGCGCGAGATGTGCAGCCCGAGCCCGCTGCCGCCATAGCGCCGCGCCGTGGCAGCGTCGGCCTGGGTGAAGGGCGCAAACAGGCGCGCCAGGGCCTCGGCCGGAATGCCGATGCCGGTGTCGGCCACGCACAGGCGCAGCATCGGCGCGTCGGGGTCGCCGGCCACATCGACATGCAGGTCGACGCGGCCCGCCGCCGTGAATTTGATGGCATTGCCCAAGAGGTTGGTCAGGCACTGGCCGAGGCGCAGACGGTCACCCAAGAGGCAGGCAGGCACTTCGGGAGCAAGGTGAAAGCCCAGCTCCAGCGGCATGCCGGCGGGAACCTGGCTGCGGATGGCTGCGAGTTCATCGAGCAGTTCCGCCAGCAAAAAGGGTTCGTGCTCGAACTCCATGCGGCCGGATTCGAGCTTGGCGGCATCGAGCAGGTCATTGATGATGCGCAGCAGATTTTGTCCGGAGCGGGCGATCTTGCCGATGAAATCGCGCTGCCGCGAATCGAGCTCGGTGAGCAGGACCAACTGGCTCAGTCCGATGATGCCGTTCATCGGCGTACGCAGTTCGTGGCTGACATTGGCCAGAAAATCGCTCTTGGCACGGTTCGACTCCTCGGCCGCAATGCGCGCCCGCTCGATCTCCGCCGTCGCCTGGCGCTGTTCCGTGACGTCGTCGAAAACGTGGCCATAGTGGTCATCGTCGACCTGGATCGAGGCGAGTTCGATCACGATCTCTCTTCCGTCGCTGCGCGCGACCCGCAGCTCTGCCTGGCTGATGCCCTGCTCGTGCAAGAGCTTCAGGTGGCGCTCGAGCCGGGCCGCGGAAGCCGGGCTGGTGAGCGCCTGCAACTGGCTGCCGCAAAGCACTTTGACGTCGCGCCCGGTGATGCTCGCGGCCGCGGGATTAGCGCGCAACACCAGCCCGTCGCGGTCGGTCTCGAGTATCCCAGTCAGGGCATAGTCGAAATAAACGCGCGCCGCCTGTTCGGAGGCCTGAGGCGGGACCGATGCGCCGGCACCGAGGCGGGACAGCAGGTCTGCCGCAGACCTGGCGAGTTCCTGCACGACCGAAGCGTCGGGCAGGACAGCACCCGGGGCATCGAGTCGTGCGCACAAGGCATCGATGGCGCGCCGTGCCGCCAGCGCCAACTCCTGCAATTCCTTCCCGCTGCTCATGAGGGCATGGCAGCGTCACGCTCGCAGGCCGCACGCTTGATCAGGCGGATGCTGCTGACGCCGGGCAGGGGTCTGGCGTACTCGACGGCATCGACGCAATTGTTGATGATGTAGAGGCCGAAGCCGCCATCGCTGTTGCCGCTGAAATCGGGCTGCGGGTCGTCGGGCGGTGAAAAGTCGGGGCCGGGGTAGATCAGCTCGACGGAGTATTCATCGCTGCGCCGGGTCAGGCGACAAGCGATGGTGGCGTCGTTGAAATAGGGTTTGGCGTGGCGCAGGATGTTGGTCGCCGCCTCGAAGCTGGCCAGGATGACCGCCTGCACCTCGTCATCCGGCAGAGGCCCGGCCGTTTCGGCGATTCGGGCGCGCAGCGCGCCCAATGCATCAAGGCGCCAGGGCAGGATCAGCAGGCTGGGATTGGTACGCTGTTCGATGCTACCTCGCGGTGGAGTGCGGCCAGGCAGCACCTCGACCATGATCGCCGTCTGATCGTCGTCGAGGACATCGCTGCCGACGAAATTCCTCACCTGCTGCCGCATCGACTGCAGCAGGGAACTCGGCGGCAGCGAAACAGCGCGGCCGGCACCGAGAATGGAGCAAAGGCGGGGCAGGCCGAATTCCTCGCGGTGCCCGTTAAACGACTCCGTAATGCCGTCTGAATAGACCAGGAGCGCGTCGCCGGATGCCAACTCTACTTTCTGCTGCGAATAGACCTCGTCCTCGATCACGCCGATGGGCAGGTTGTCGCCAATAACCTGCAGGATGCTGCCGTCAGTGCCGCGCGCCAGCAGCCCGGGTGTGTGACCGGCATTGACGACACACAGGGTACCGGCAGCAATATCGAAGCGGTACAGTGCAAGGGTAACAAAGGAACTGAGCTCTATCAGCCGTGGCGTCAGGTTGTGGTGCAGGGCATTGATGATCTCGGCCGGCGTCGGCAGCTGGTGTTCGTCGGCACGCTGCGCGAAAAGCTCGGCGAGGACCTTGTTGTAACTGCTCTTTACGCCAGCACCGATCAGCGCAGCCGGAACGCCTTTCCCCATCACGTCGCCGACCAGAAGCTCGAAGCAGTCGGGGCGGAAGCGCGTGACAGCAAAAAAGTCGCCGTCGATGCCCTGCGATGATTCGGTATAGGTTGCCAGGCGGGCGCCGTGTATGCCCTCGGGAAAATCGCCCAGCAGCAGCGAGCGCTGGATATCGCTGCCCGTCTCCAGTTCGCGGCGGCGCGCGTCGGCGAGGTCGTGCTCGATGAGCTTCTGCGCCGTGATGTCGGTGCGGATCGCGACATACTGGTAGGGCAGGCCGGCGGCGTCGAGCCAGGGAACGATGGTCGCAGCCACCCAGTAGAGGTTTCCGTTCTTGTTGCGGTTGGCGATCTGTCCGTGCCAGACCTTTCCCGAGGAAATGGTTTCCCAAAGCTCGCGATAGAAGGCGGGGGAATGCACTGCCGACCTGACCATGCGGTGATTCTGTCCCAGCAGTTCGTGGCGGCTGTAGCCTGAAATCTCGAAGAACTTCTCGTTGGCGTAGGTGATTGCCCCCGTCGCGTCGGCGATGCTGACGATCGAGTGCTGGTCCAGCGCGAATTTCTGGTACTCGAGTTCGCGCAGGGACTGGCTAAGCAGGCCATTGACGCGCACCTGCTCTGCCTCGAGGGCCTTGCGTTCCGTAATGTCGCGAATGAAACCGGCAAAGTAGGTGCGGCCCTCAGCCTCGAAGGGGACAACGGCTATTTCGATCGGGAATTGGTAACCGCTGCGGCGGATCGCCGTGATCTCGATGCGCTGCTTCAGGATCGGGCCGCTGCCTGTGGCCAGGTAGTGCTTCATGCCACGCTCGTGGGCAGCGCGGTGTTCGGTTGGAATGATGGTTTCGGAAAGGGTCCGGCCGCGAACCTCCGCGGCGAGAAAACCGAAGGTGCGTTCGGCTGCCGCGTTGAAGTCCACGATCGCACCCGCATCATCAATGGTGATGAAGCAGTCCAGTGCAGCCTCCATGATCGCGCTCTTGCGGCTTTCGCTATCGGTCAGGGCCTGGTGCTGCGCCGCCAACTCCTTAGAAACCCGGTTCAAGGCCGTCACCAGGTCCCGCGTTTCGCTGACGGAACTGTCGGTCGCAACCATGCCGCCGAGATGGCTGGGGAGTTCGCCGGCGAATCTTGCGGTGACCTTCAGGTCTTCCACCATGCGACGCAGCGGGACCCAGATCAACAGGTGCCCGGGCAGCAGGCAGAGCGCCGCGAAAAGCAGCGAAATCTTGGTGACGGTCCAGACTTGGCTGGCGATCGACTCGGGCGAAAAGTTCAGGCGGAACACGCCATAGTCCTTGCCGCCCACCAGAATGATGCGGTTGATCGGATACAGGCGCCCGGCAACCTGTGCGCTGATCCAGTCCGGCGGCTTGACCATGTTCTGCAGGCTGTTTTCGGCGCGCACCCGGCCGCCGGATACATCGATGAACTCCGCCGACGAGAGCATCGAGCCGACGGCAGCTTTCGCCAGAGTGCGCCTGACGGTGTCGTAGTCGCCAATCACGGCGCTGTCGGACAAGGTCGGCGTCAGGACATCGGCGAGGATGCTGGTCGATTCGTAGGCGTCGTCGATCGCCTGGGTGAATTGCTGATAGTAGAAAAGCCCGAGGCCGGCGAAGGTGAGCGCGAACAGGCTCACCGAATAGAGGACAAAGATCCGGCTGGCGAGCGATCGGGGCAGGCAGCGGGCGATAAGGCTCATGCCGGGTTCAGCGCAGATGCGCCGGAGCAGTCTTGAAAAAATTGATGTAAGCGCCATACTCGCTGCCATCCGAAGCGATGAACACGGCATCGTCGGGCAGTTCGACCTGCCTTGACGCCTCCCGGATGACCGCCAGCCCCTTCGGGTCCCCGGCCATTCCGACAAAGGCATCGGCGATGGCCTTGGCATCCTTCGCCGGCACCGCCGGCGAAACCATCAGCGCGAGGTCGTGCACCGGCTCGGAGCTCCACAATACCCGGTAGGCCTTTTTCTCCCGGCGCGCAAAGCCCTCGACCAGCTGCGAATTGGCGCCGACGGCCTTGACCTTGCCGCTGAATAGTTGCACCAGCGCACCATCCATGTTGCCGCCGAAGATCACCTTGACGTCGATGCCTTTGGACAGCAAGTGTGCATAGGGCATTTTGTAGGCGACGAGGGCTTCCGGTCCGGCAAAAGCCACCTCCTGTCCGGCGAGTTGGGAGATGTCGGTAACCGGGGAGTCGGCGGCGGCGATCAGCTGCGCATGGAGCGGCGGTGTCTTGCGCCGGGCAAAGACCTTCCAGCCGAGTTGCTGGCGTTCCGGACTGAACAAATGATTGGTAAACGCAAAATCCACTTCCCGGGCGAGAACAAAACTCGTGGTGTCCGCCGACGTCCGGCCTATCTTCAGGCTGAGCTTCACGCCGCTCTTCTGCGATACGTAATTTAGGATCGGATTCCAGTAGCCGGCCGTCAGGTTGATGCCGTATTGATTCACCGGCGAAAACTTGTACCCGTCGCCCGTTTGCGCGCCGGCGAGTGAATGGAAAAACAGTCCGAAAAGGCTCAAGAGGAGCGTGAAAATCCTGCCGGGAAACCTTGTTTTCATTGTCGCGCCTTGAAATTGGCAAATCGAAATTCTGCACCAGGCAGCAATTCCGTAACGCAAGCAGCTGTCGCCATGCAGCGGGCAGCAGCCGACATTATCCCTTTCGCTGCAGCCGGTTCGCCGGATTCCTGCGCCGGTCGAAAGATTTTCCGCTGCAGCACCATCATCCGCTAGGCAACCTGCTTGAGTTGCTCCGGCCCGGAATGCCCCAGGGCGTAACGCCAGGCATCGCGGACAATGTCGCGCAAGGCCGGGTAGCGGGGAACCCAACCGAGCTGGTATCGCGCCTGCCGACTATCGGCGATCAGCCGCGCCGGGTCGCCGGCCCGCCGCGACTCGATCCTGACCGGAACGGCGCGCCCCGTGACGGCGCGCACGGTGTCGATGACCTCGCGCACGGAAAAGCCCTGGCCGTTGCCGAGGTTGACCGCCAGGCTCTGCCCGGTTCGCTGCAGGGCTTCAAGGGCGAGCAGGTGGGCCTGGCACAGGTCATCGACATGGATATAGTCGCGGATGCAGGTGCCGTCCGGTGTGTCGTAGTCGTCGCCATAGACGCACAATTGCTTCCGCTTCCCAAGCGCCACTTCCAATGCGATCGGAATCAGGTGGGTTTCGGGTTCATGGCGCTCGCCGATGCGGCCCTCGGGATCGGCCCCCGCCGCGTTGAAATAACGCAGGCAGGCGCTCTTGAGTCCGTGGGCGTGGTCGAAGTCGGCCAGCATCTGCTCAACCATCAGCTTGCCGCGGCCATAAGGATTGACCGGCTGCGCCGGATGCTTCTCGTCGATCGGCACATACGCCGGCTCGCCGAAAATCGCTGCCGTCGAGGAGAACACCAGATGGCGCACCTCATGGAGGACCATGGTATCGAGCAGGTTGATGGTATTAGCGACGTTGTTGCGGTAGTACAAGCCGGGCTTTTGTACCGATTCGCCGACCTGGATGCTGCCGGCGAAATTCATCACGGCGTCGAAATGACCGGCGGCGAACAGGGCATCGAGGGCCGCCGTGTCGGCCAGGTCGCCCTGAACGAAGCGGCCCCCGAGCACGGCATCGCGATGGCCGGAAGAAAGGTTGTCAAAGACGGTCGTGTCGTAACCGCCTTCCAGCAGCGCCTTGACCATGTGTGAGCCGATGTAGCCTGCACCCCCGACGACGAGAACCGCCTTCCTGCCTGCCTGTCCGTCGGCTGCCATGATGCCGCCCCTTCCTGGTCTTGCTGCCGGGTCGCTCACAGCGCGGCCAGCGCTTCTTCGCGGGTATTGTAGATCGAGAAAATGCGGTGCATGCGGACGAGCTCGAACAGGGCCTGCACCGGCTTGGCCATGGCGAACAGCTTGAGCTGTCCCTTCTTGCCGTTCATGGTGCGCAGGCAGGACAGCAAGGCGCCCAGCCCGGAACTGTCGATGAAGCTAAGCTTGCTCATGTCGATTAGAACGTTCTGGTGGTCTTCCAACACGGGGAGCAGCCTATCCTTGAACGCCTTGACGTTACCGGCATCCAGATTTTCGCTCTGGACGATGACAATCGCTCCCTTGCCTTCCTGAATCTTTTCGATGTCGAGTTGCATGATGATCTCCTGTTAAATGGGTGGGTGGTGCACTGCTGGGTTTAGTCCGCTGCGCCGGATGGCACAGCAGCAATCGGGTTTGATGCGGGGGTCGGAGGCGACCGGCGCAGGTCGCGCAGCACGCGGCCGAGGTATGTGCGCAACAATTTCCAGGTGACGCGGAAATCACCCTGTGCTGCACATGCGAGTACGTCACCAGCGAACTGGCCGTCAGAGTCGGATGCGGCCAAATCCTGCAACAGCGACTCATTTAGCAGTCCGCAGCGGTTCAGGGCGTAAAGCCGGCGCCATTCCGGCGGCAAGCGGCGCACCTCGCGGTGACTGCGCAACGCCGGACCGCCAAGCTGCAGGCGACCGCCCATCATTTCTCGCAGACCGGGGTAGAAGGTGCGGCAGAAATGGGTTGCCCAGTCGCGCGACTCGCCCCCCGAGAGCGCTTCAGGCAGGGCTAGGACGACGGCTATCCGGCCCGGATCGGTGCGGCCGGGCTGCGGAAAGGGGACAACTGCCGGCAGGCCGCTTTCTTCGCGCTGATGACGTGTCCTCCAGCGCGCCAGCCAATGCACCGGCAGCAGGGCAAGACGCAGGGCCCGGGCCAGGGCGCGCTGTCCCGGCAGGTCCGCCGCGCCTTGGCGCGGCAGTCCGGCCAGCAGGTTCGGATCCAATATCTCGGTGACGGTGTTCAAGGGGATGTTGGCCAGAAGACTGCCATTCGTGATGATGCCATGCAAATCGAGGTCTTCGCCGACATAGGTGTCGGGCAATACCAGGCTGTTGCTCAGATGCGTGCCGCGATCGATGAAGCTGCCGGATTCGATGGACACGTTCGGCCCGATCACCGCGCCGGCGGCCACCTTCACCCCCGCGCCGATATGGACCGGGGCGACGATCTGCGCCGACGGATGTATTTCGCTGCCGCGACCCGCGGAGAAAGCCGCCGCCCGTGCCGCCAGCAGGCACCGGTTGGCGCCGAGCAGTTCCCCCCGCGTAGCGGCGGCCAGGGGTCGCACAACGGCCTGCACCCCAAGCCGTGGGTCACGCAAAACGAACTGTTCGAGCTGCGAACTCTCGGGCAGGTGTTCGCAGGCCTGCAACCATGCGCCGGAAAACAGGCCCCAGCCGGTCCAGCGAGTCACAGTACCTTCGTTCCAGCACAGAGAATGACCGGCTGCCGAAGGTTCGCCGGCCGTTTCAATCGCCGGCAGGGGCGCGACGGGCAGCCGGGTCGCGTCGGCCAACCAGTAGCGGCGCTGCGGATCGAGGTCGAAGCGGCGCACGAAGCGCGCCAGCGATTCGTCGCCATTCAGGTAGTGGTAGCTGACGCGACAGCCCCAGCGTTCGCCGTCCTGCAGCAGCTCACGAACCGGCGCGGCCGCATCGCCGACCGCGACGTGGATATGGCGGCATCCGGCGCGCACCAGATGCTCGACGGCGCGCTGCAGGAAGGAGCGGCCCTGCAGGGGTAGCAGCATGGAGGGAAGGCTGAATCCGGCATCGTCGGCCGTCGTCGATCGCTGCGTAGCCAGCAGGATGGCGGCATCCGCGCGATCAGCGAATGGGTTGGGGTGCGTCATGATGTCCTCCGTGGAACAAGTTTGTCCGGTCGCGACCCCTTGATGCGGGCCCGCAGCCAGTCGATGCCGATGCGGCTCAGGAAGACCGCGTTGCCGACAACGTAGCGCCGCCACAGCCGACGCGGTTCCTGAATCAGGCGGAACAGCCACTCGAGGCCGAGCCGGCGCATCCACAAAGGGGCGCGCGGAATGCGGCCGGAGTAGTAGTCGAACAGGCCGCCGACGCCGATCGCCACGGTGGCGCCGGTTTTCTCCAGGTTGCGCGCGATCCAGGTTTCCTGGGCGGGTGCGCCCAAGGCGACGAGGACCACGTCGGCCCGGCTGGCACGGATGGCGTCGATGGTTTCGGCTTCGGCTCCTGCCGGCTGGTAGCCGTGCAGCGTGCCGGCGATCTGCAGCGCCGGGAAGCGGGCCAGCGCCCAGCCGGCGGCGGCGGCCGCGACGCCGGGCTGCGCGCCATACAGGAACAGGCGCTTGCCTTGTTGCTCCAGCGATTGGCACAGGCGCGGAAACAGATCGGTGCCATTCACGTTGTCGCGTACCGGCTGGTGCATGATCCTGCCGGCGATGCGCATGCCGATACCGTCGATGAACACCCAGTCCGTTGTCGCCAAGGCCTCACGGTAAGCGGCATTGACCGCAGCAATGTTCACGCAATCGGCATTGACGAAGCTGATCCGCGTCGGCTGCCCCGCCGCCAGGGCCGCGTCGATGGCGGCAAGGGCTTCGTCCATGGCGAGATTGAGCAGGCGGATGCCGCGAATGTCGAGACTGGCGGGAACGATGGTGCTCATGATCGCAGCTCAGTAGGCGCCGCGGCCGGTGATGACCGCCGGTATCGTCAGCAGCAGGAGCTTGAAGTCCTCGCGCAGGCTTTGCTTGCCGATGTACTCGGCGTCCAGCTCCACCTGCTGCGGGAAAGGAATCTCCGAGCGCCCGGACACCTGCCAGATGCAGGTCAGGCCGGGGATGGCATCGAGGCGGCGGCGGTCGTCGAGGGTATACCGCGCCACTTCCTTTTCCAGGGCGGGACGGGGACCGACCAGCGACATGTCGCCGCGCAGGACGCACCAGAGTTGCGGCAGTTCGTCGATGCTGGTCTTGCGCAGGATGCGGCCGATCCAGGTGATGCGCGGGTCGCGCCGGATCTTGAAGGTGATGCCGTCGCCGTGCTGGTTGGCGCTCATGATCTGCTGCTGCAGCGCCTCGGCATTGACCACCATGGAACGGAACTTGGGAAAGCGGAAGACGCGACCCCACTTGCCGACCCGGGTTTGCCAGAACAGCACCGGGCCGCGATCGGTGAGCTTGATCAGGATAGCCGCCAGCCCCATCACCGGCAGCGCCGGGATCAGCACGCCGCAGGCTACGAGGATGTCGAACAGGCGCTTGGCGGCCCCGCCGGCGCGGCTCGAAAGGCGCCAGGCCAGGCGCTTGGCAGCATCCATCGCTGCGCGCCGCACCGAGGGCGTCAGCCGCTGTTCGAGGCGCTTCAATTGCTGGTCTTTGATGGAAGTGGCGTTGCTCATGGCGCTTGCGGATCCAGGCTGTTTGTATGCTGCGCATTTCACCAAACGCCGGCAGGCGGATGTGTCCGAACTGCAAACTGTTTGAAAAGGAGTATTCGCAGCGGCCGCATGCGCCGGCGCGACCTGCGCTGCCGCCGCGGCTTTCCGGCGCGCTGCTTCAGGGTATGATTCCAAGCCGAAAAGCCTCATCTGGGAGGCTTCCTACGCGCTTTCGGCATCCGCAACAGGACACGACATGTATATCGGCATACTCGAAGACGATGCGGCACAACAGGAACTGTACAAGCTCTGGTTCGGTTCACCGCCGCACAGCTGCCAGTGTCACGACTCGGCGCGCAGCTTCATCGACGCGCTGCAAAAGGAGCGCTTCGACCTGCTGCTGCTGGACTGGATGCTGCCGGAGAGCAGCGGCGAGGTGGTGCTGAAGTGGGTGCGCGAGAACCTCGGCTGGGAACTCCCGGTCATCTTCATAACCTCGCGCGACAGCGAGGTGGATGTGGTCACGGCGCTGCGCGCCGGCGCCGACGATTACGTGGTCAAGCCGCCGAAATACCACGAACTGCTGGCACGCATCGAGTCGCTGTCGCGGCGCACCAAGGCCCCGCCCCTGGTCAAGTTCGGCGCCTACGAGGTCGATCAGGAAAGGCGCAGCATCGCGATCGACGGCAAGCCCGTGGAACTGACGCAGAAGGAATTCGAGCTCGCCTGCTACATGTTCCAGAGCCCGGGCAAGCTGCTCTCCCGCGTGCATCTGCTGGAAAAGCTCTGGGGCCTGAATGCCAACGTCGACACGCGTACGGTAGACACTCATGTCAGCCGCATCCGCCGCAAGCTCGGCATCGGGCCGGAGCGCGGCTGGCAGATCATTCCGGTCTACGGCTGGGGCTATCGCATCGAGAAAGTCGGCGCCGGCGAGACGGAGGCCAAACCCGCGAAGCAGGGCAAGACCTCGGCCTGAGCGGGCGGCAGATGTTCGGCTGCGGGCATCGTGCCGGGCTTCTCCATGGCGTCGAGTTCGGCCGGGCTCAATACACCGCGCAGCAGGCGGGCGAAGTTCGCTGACGAGGCGCGCAGGTAAGCGGGCGTGACGGCCTTGAGGTAGGACTCGCCCCACAGGCCTTCCCACAAGTGCAGGCAATACGACTGGCTGGCGCGCCGGTAGTGCCACTCGCGTCCGCGCAGGGCGTGGAAGGTGCGGTAGTAGGCCTGGCGGACGGCATCGCGCCGGCCACCGAAGGGTTCGGCCGCGAGGCGGACCAGATTCTTCGCCAGGCGGGTCACCCGCTCCCACAGTGTCGGCCGCTCGCCCCAAAGGTAGCGATGCACGGGATCGTTGTGCGTCGGGTAAAAGAAGGCGTACTTGTCCGCGACGTGGATCAGCTGCGGATGCGCCTGCGCCATCTGCCAGGGTAGAACCACCGAGTGGTGGTTCCAGCGGCTGCCGTCGAAGCTGCGGTACTGTTCGCGCCACAACTGAAGGAATTCGGCGTCGCCGCGCGCGAGGATCACGGCATTGCACAAGCCGGTGCCGGGCTCCATGCCCATGACGAATTCATGGCGCAGCAGCGGGTCGAAGGGCCGTAGCGAAACGATGTCGAGGTCCAGATAGATGCCGCCGAAGTGCTGCAGCATCTCGAGGCGGATGACGTCCGCCATGTGCGCCCGGTAGGTGATCGGGTTGCCGTGGATCTCGTGCACCTGCGCCACCCGATGTAGCGTCATGAACGGCCGGGCCTTTACCCACCAGTCGCCGGTCGGTTCTTCGGTGTGGTGAAAGTAGATGACGTCGGGACGGTTGACCTTCCACGCCGTATAGACCGCAAGAAAGTGGATGAAGGAAAAGGCGCGGCCGCCGACATAAATAAAATGAATAATCCTGGGAATCATCGATTACTCCAAGCTCATGCGCAACGGTTGATGGCGCAGGACCAGTCGCCTTAAATTTTGACGAAGGGATTCGGTCGATAGATTCAGTACCGCTCCGATCCGCCGTGCCCCTCCCGTCGCACTCCCGACGTAACGCAGAGTAAATCCGATGGGGGACAGCGATCCGTCGCACATGTCCAGTGAAGCGTCAAGAAAAGTCTGGTTGGCTACCATCGCGCCTGCCATCGACCAGGGGAGCAACGCACCGATTCCGCTTTCCGAAATATCCAGCACTCGCGCCCTGAGAGTGCCAACACGCGGCACATCAAAGATCAGGCCTGCATCCAGCGATTGTGGCAGGCGAACCCGAAAGCTTTCACGCATTTGAACAAGGAGCATCCACTCCGGGATGGCAGCAATGTAGCAAGGTATCCGTCCGTAATATCCCGACCCGAGCAGGTCAAGCGTGAAGAACACAGGGGCATTGTTGTGGTGCGCCGTGATATTTACTCGCCCATCGAGGATGACACGGGCGTGGCTGAAATCGTTGGTCACTTGCCTGAGCCGCAGGCGCCCACTGGCAATATCTATCGACAGCACCCGAATTGGGGAAGTGCCCACGACACTGCGCGCCGTCAGGCCGATCGGGCTTCTTGCATCGAGAAGTTGCTGCAACACCTTCACGACTTGTCGTCTGTTGCTGATGATCTGGCAGGGACCATCCATGCCTTTGGCGTCGACTTCAAGCGCAAACCGGGGATCCGGGCGGTCAACGCTTTCGCCTCGGGTGAGGAATGCCGGCAAGGCAACCTGCTTCGCGAGCGCGCTGGCCCGTGTTAGAAGCTCAAGCATATGAACTCTTGCTTTGTTCAGAACCGCGTGCCAGCGTGTCGGTCGCGGCGGGACTGGCCGCCGGGCAAATGAAAATGTCGGGCCAGGGGTCCATAGCTTAGTTCGGCTCCGCGAACAGCATCTGATGGCGCACGATCAGTCGGTGCAGGCGCTGACGGTCGCCTTCCGAGGTCGGGCGGATGGTGACGCCGAGGCGATGTCCGCCATCAAGTGTGCTGCTGACGTGGCGCAGTTCAAGGTTCAGGGTGCAGGTTTCGCCGTCATGGGTGTGGAGCATCGCGCTCATCCAGCGATCGCCGACGGCCGGGCGGTATGACGGTATTTGCGGTAACCACAGGCCGGTGCCGCCTTCGCTGAGGTCGAACACAGTTGCTTCGACCGGCGCCCTGCCCGGCCCGCTCAAAACCAGCCTTGCCGGCTCGGTGTCGGGCAGGCGAACACGCGGCGCGTCGCGCATCTCGGAGAACAACAACCACTGCGGTAAAGCTGCGCGGTAGCAGGACTTCCCTGCCGCTTCGACGGATTGCGTGATGTCGAAGGTGCAGATGACGGGCAGTTCCATGAAGCGGCTGCCGAGATTGACGTAGGCCTCCCGCAGCAGGGCGGCGTGCGTGCCATCGTCGGCGACGCGTTCCACCAGCAGGTGGCCGGCGGCGTCGATTCCGATTATGCGGCTGCGCCCGCTGCGCAACTGGTTGCGCCCGGCCAGAGTCACTTCCTGCCTCGTGTCGCAAATATGGCGCAGGACGTGTTCGATCTGGTAGCGGTCGCGGATGATGCGCCACGACCCGTCGGCCGCATCGAGTTCCGAGTGGTTCCGGCTTGCGTCGTGTCCGGCGGCGGTGATGGCGTTTGCGGCCGCCCGCATGCGCCGTGTCGAAACGCCGACGCGCGAAAGTATGCTGATCATGTGAGTGTCTCCTGGTGGATGATTCGTGCGGGAATGCCGACGGCAAATGTGCCGGGCGGTACGTCCTTTAGGACCACGGCGTTGGCGCCGATCACGGCGTCGTCGCCGATGACGATGTCGCCGAGGATCTTGGCGCCGGCGCCAATGTCGACCCGGTTGCCGATGCGCGGTGCGCCGCGCTGGCCGGTGCGCTTGAGGCCGATGGTGACACCGTGGCGCAGCACCACGTCATCGCCGATGACGCTATCGCCGCTGATGACGATGCCGCCGAAGTGTTCGATGCGCAGCCGGCGACCGACCCGGGTTTCGCACGGCAGTTCGACCCCGGTGAGCATCTGGCAGCCGGTGCGCAGAATCTTGTAGAGCAGCGAGAAGGGCTTGCGCAGGAAGGCGGGCCGGATGCCGTAGCGCCACTGGCCGAAACGATAGACCCACATGACCCACAAGCCCTGGCGCCAGATGTCGCCTTCGTAGGTCTGCCAGTCTTCTTTCAGGTTTTCGATCATGGTGGGTTCGCGTTGGGTTTGCCGTAGTGCGTATTGGAACGCCTGCGGGGTGCCCGATTGCGAAGCAAGTCCAAACCGGTTGCAAACTTGTTGTGACATGCCGGCGCTTACCAGGGACGCGGCGGGCTGACCGCGCCGCCATGGGTTTCGAGCCAGGCGCGCTGCATCAGGCCGACCAGTCGATGCGACTCGGCGGCCTTGACGGCGACTGCGGGCGATCGGGCGGCAAGGCTCGCCTTGAGCCGGCGCAGGGCATGCCAGCCGGTTTCCAGGCGCGCCAACAGCCAGGCGCCGAGGCGGCCATGGTGCTTGCGGTAGTAGAGCAGCGCGCTGCGCATGCGCCACAGCACCAGTTGCGAACCTGAGGAGGAGATCTCGGCGTTCTCGACCGTCTTCGAGGATTCGCCG
The DNA here is from genome assembly GCA_945870205.1 of Sulfuritalea hydrogenivorans sk43H. Lineage (GTDB taxonomy): Bacteria > Pseudomonadota > Gammaproteobacteria > Burkholderiales > Rhodocyclaceae > Sulfuritalea > Sulfuritalea hydrogenivorans_A. Next base: position 21,969 of record CAMBRI010000020.1, read on the forward strand.
CCGAGATGGCGGATGACGATGTCCGGCCAGTACCAGATCTGCCAGCCGGCGGCCTTGAAGCGGCGGCAGAGATCGACTTCCTCGTAATAGAGGAAGAAGCGCTCGTCGAAGGGGCCGACCGCGCGCAGCGCATCGTGGCGCATGATGGCGAAGGCGCCGGGCACCCAGTCGACATCGGCCGGCTGCGCCGGATCGGCCCAGGTGCGATCGAAGCGGCCGAACAGGCGGGAGCGCGGAAAGCGCGCGGCCAGGCCGGAGATCACCAGCACTTCGTTGAGCAGGGAAGGAAAGCGCCGCGCCGACGGCTGGTCGCGTCCGTAGCCGTCCACCAGGCGGCCGCCGGCCATGCCGACAGCGGGCGAGGCATCCATGCGCTCGATGGCGTTGGCGAAGGCGTGCGCCTCGACCTGCGCGTCCGGGTTGAGCAGGATCACGTAGCGGCCCTGCGCCGACTTGAAGCCGAGGTTGTTGGCGGCGGCGAAGCCGAGGTTGGTCGTGCTGCGCAGCAGGTGCGCCCGCGGAAATTCGCGCGCGACCATGTCGGCGGAAGCGTCGCGCGAGGCGTTGTCGACCACGATGACCTCGATTTCGCGCCGGCCGATGGCCGTATAGAGGCTGTTTAGGCAGGCCCGCAATATGTCGCGGGTGTTGTAGGAAACGATGATGACGGAAGCTTCGGGGGCATTGCCGGAATTCATGGTGAGGTTCTCCAGGTCAGGAACCGTTGCGATCGGTTCGGATCCAGACGCTGCCACGGGCGGCGCCGGCGAGGGTGGTGGCAAGCATGCGCAGCTTCCACAGCAGGTAAAGGGGGACGCGTGCCAGAGACCACAGGCGCGACCAGGGCAGGCGGGCCACGCGCATGGCGACCAGGGTATGCAGGGCAACGATGCCGAGGCTGGCGCCGGCGACGATAGCCAAAGGACTCGCCAGTGGCGCCAGCAGCGCCAGAGCGGCCAGCAGCAGCATGACGTGGTAGGCCAGCGGCAGCAGCAGCAGGTCGGCCAGAGGCTCGAGGAAACGCCCCCGACCGCGCATGACGGCGCCGGCCAGCGCCGGGCCGTGCTCGGCCAGCATGCGCAGGCGTCCGCCTTCCCAGCGCGCGCGCTGCACCCGGTTGCCCTGCTCGCCGGTCGGCATTTCGCCGCGGACTTCGCAGTCGTCGGCGAATCCGACGCGGATGTCGGCGGCGACCAGTTTGAGGTGGTATTCGAGGTCCTCGACGACGGAGCTCGCGGTATAGGGAACCCGCTGCAGCACTTCGCGGCGCAGGGCGAAGCCGTTGCCGAGGATGCCGGCCGAGAGGCCGAGGCGGTCGCGGCCGCGCGGGCGCAGCACGTTGAAGGCGGCCAGGGCGATCTCGGCCAGGCGCGTGCGCGGCGCGGCGTCGCCGTTGAGTACCGTGTAGCGTGCCTGCAGCGCCAGGGCGCCGCCGGCGAAATGGCAACGCAGGCTGGTCAGCAGGTTGTCGGTGGCCATGCTGTCGGCATCAATGACGATGTAGACGACATGACCTTCGCCCGCCATCGTGGTGAAAGCGTGGTCAAGCGCATAGCCCTTGCCGCGCCGTGTCGCGTCATGACGCTCCAGCACGCGGGCACCGGCGGCGAGGGCGATGGCGGCGGTGTCGTCGTTGCAATTGTCGGCCACCACCACCACGTCGGCGTCGCCGTCGGCGCGGGCGATGGCAATCAGATTGTCGATGGTGCGGCGAATCCCGGCGGCCTCGTTGTGCGCCGGGACGACGATGGCTAGGCGACCGGGCAGCGCACCCGCCGCACGGCGGCGCGCCGGCAGGCTGCCCGCCAGGGTGAGAACTGCAAGGTAGAGGGTGCCGACAAGCGTCGGCACCAGCAATACGGCGGCAGCGACCTCAAAAAAAGCGGCAAGGCTGGTCATGGCGAATTCCTATGCCACCGCTTCGGCGGCGCTCGCGGCGCCGGGTCCGAAGAAGTGCTCGATGCGCTGGCGATCGAGCGCGGCATCGGACGGTCCGGCATACCCGGCTTGCATGAACGGGTGGTCGTGCCACGGCAGGCTCGCGGTTTCCGCCTGCAGGCGCTCGATCAGGTCCGGGACTGTACCGATCACCCGTGCCGGGACACCGCCGACGATGCTGCCCGGCGGCACGTCGCGCGTGACGACGGCGCCCGCCGCCACGATCGCATCGGGGCCGATGGTGACGCCGGGCATGATGATCGCCTGGTGGCCGACGAAGACGTTGTCGCGGATGTCGATCCGGCCGACCTTGTCCAGGCTCAGTCCGTAGGCCTGTTTCAGCATGGAAACCGCCCCGTCGTGGCCGAACAGGGTGCAACCCGTGAGATGGACGTTGTTGCCCAGGCGCACATAGGCCGGATCGGTGATGGCAACGTTCATCTGGATATGGCAGCCCGTACCCATCGCCATCAGGCCGGCGTGGCGCTTGACGATGGCGGCCCAGGCCTTGCCGTCGGGTTTGCAGATACGCCGGTAGAGGCCGAGTAGGCGCCCCGTCTTCAGCGCATGGGCGGCAAGCATCCGGCGCAGGAGGCTGGCGATCATGCCGGTGCTCCCAACCGGGTTGCGAAGACGCCGCCGAGACGCTGGACATTGCGCGTCAGGCTGTACTTCTGTTGCACGCGGGCGCGGCCGCTGCGTCCCAGATAGTGGCGCAACGGGGCGTCGTCCATCAGGCGGGCCAGCGCCGCGGCAAGTTCGTCGCTGTCCGAAGGTGTTACCAGCAAGCCGTCCTCGCCATCGCGAATGAGCTCGGGAATGCCGGTGATGCGCGTGCTGACGCAGGGAATGCCGCTGGCCATGGCTTCCATCAACACCACCGGGATGCCTTCGGCAAAACTGGCCAGGGCGAAGGCATCGGCTTCGGCATACCAGGCGCGCACCTCCGTCTGGTTGAGCGCGCCGGTGAAGCGGACAAGGTGTTCCAGCCCGTTTGCGGCGACGGCTGATTTGAGCTGGTCTTCGTCCGGGCCGCTGCCGACGAGCACCAGGCGCAATTGGCGACCGGACTGGTGCAACTGCCGGCAGGCCTCGATCAGTATGCGCTGCCCCTTGGCCGGCGTCAGGCGGCCGACGCAAAGGATGGTGAACGGCCGCACCGTCGCGGGCCGCCTTGCCGGTACGTAACGCTCGGGGTCGACCCCGAGCGGGCAGATCTCGAACTTGTGCCACTGGCTGGCCGGCGAGAGGTGCATCAACTGGCTGCGGGCGTAGGCTCCGATGCAGACGATGAAGTCCGCGGCGGCAATCTTTTCGGGCAGCCACTGCCCGGGCGCATCGTAGAACTCGTCCGGGCCATGCACGGTCAGTGACAGGCCGACAGGCGCGAACTGCTTCAGCACCAGCGCGACGTTGGCGGCGGCGCTGGCGAAGTGCACGTGCAGGTGCTTCATGTCGCGGCTGTCCATCCAGCGCGCCAGCATCAGCGCCTCGGTGAAGTAGAAGAGCCCGTAGGCCTTGCGGCGCAGGTCCCAGCCGCCCAGGCCGACGGCGAAACGCAGCCCGCGCAGCCACGCGGCCGGCCGGCACAGCCCATGCAGGTGTGCGGCGATGGCGCCGAGGATGCCGTGGCGCTTGACGTAATAGGTGCGTCCGGCTTCGCTGCGTTCCTCGACGCCCATGTCCTGCTCCGCGCTGTCCGGCGCATTGATCGAGGCGACCTCGATGTCGAAGCCGCGCCGGCGCAGTTGCAGGACTTCGCGCAGGATGAAGGTGTGCGAGATGGCCGGGTAACGGCTGACCAGGTAGGCCATGCGGACGCGGCCGGCCTGCCGGCTGCCGGTCGGCACGGCAGATTCCGTGCGCGGGCCGGGGGATGGTTTCAGCGCCGGCTCGAGATGCGGCAGGCGCGGCAGCAGGGTGGCGGAATTCAGCAGCATGACAATGCCCTTTCGACGATGATTTCGCGGTAGATGTCCTCGGCGGCGGCGATCTTGGCCGGCCAGCTGTAGTGCTCCTCGACCTGGCGCCGGCCGGCGAGCCCGCGCCGCTGCCATTCCAGAGGATCGCGCAGGACGTCGCGCAAGGTGATGCACAGGGCATCGATGACCTGGGCCGGACTTTTCAGCGGCAGCAGCGCACCGATCTGGTCGGTGACGATTTCGCCGGGGCCGCCGAAGTCCAGCGCGATCACCGGGCGGGCGCTGGCCATGGCTTCCAGCAGCACGGCGCCGCCCGATTCACGCACCGAGGGCAGGCAGAACACGTGGCAGGCCTTCATGTGGCCGGCCACGCCATCGAGCGGCAGCGCGCCGTGGAAGCTCACGCGGCCGGCAAGCTTCAGTTGGTCACGCAGCCGCGTCCATTCCTCGCGCATGGGGCCGTCGCCGACGACGTCGAGCCGGACCGGCAGGCCCTCGTTGCGCAGCCGCGCCAGTGCCTGCAGCAGCATGTCGAGGCCCTTGATCGGCACCAGGCGACCGGTGAACAGGACGCGCAGGGGGCGCGTGTCGGTGGGCAGGGGCGGCCACGGCGTGACGGTGAAGCGCGACAGTTCGACGCCGTTTTCCAGCATCGTGCGGCAGCGCGCGTGGTTACGCGGCGCGATGGCGCGCAAGGTCGTGCGGCTGGCGGTCAGGATGCGGGCGGCACTGCGCGAGGAACCGAGCGCGGCGTCCACCAGCCGGCCCAGTTCGCGCACCTTGATCAGCCAGGTCGATTCCTGTTTCATTATGGCGGCGAAGCCCGGCGGGTCGGTGAGGCCGCTGTTGAGGGGGCCGATCACCGTCGGCAGGCCCAGCCGCCCCAGCCAGGTCGGCGCCGCCAGGGTTACCGGGGTGACGCGATGCAGGACGCTCCACACGGCGCCATCGGCCAGGCGGCGGCGCAGCTGGCGCCAGGCGGCAAAATCGAAGACGAAATAGTCGAGCGAGGACACCAGGAAGACGCTGTGCTCGCTGCGCGGGAAGATGCGTTTCGCCAACCGATACAGCGGGCCGGCGAACCACTCGGTGTCGATGTAGATGACCTCGCTGTCGCCCAGCGGGGCGCCGGCCTGCTCGAGCGCGGCGCGGTTGCGCACGTGGGTCACCAGCGTCACGGAATTGTCGGCGCACAGGCGGGAATACCATTCCCAGCCGATCTGCGACACCGAACCCATGCCCGGACCGCATTGATAGGCCACCAGCAGGATCTTGCGCGCGTTCATGCCGCGGCTCCCTGGTGCAGCGACCGCGCCGGAACCCCGCCGACGACGCGGGCAGCCGGGACATCGCGCGTCACCACGGCGTTGGCGCCGATGACGGCGCCGTCGCCGACGGTCACGCCCGGAAGTATCGTCGCGCCGCGACCGATCCAGACATTGCGGCCGATGCGGATGGGGCGGGCGTCGTGGCCGGAATCGCGCGGCGCGAGTCCCGGGCCGAAGCGATGGTTGGCGTCGCGCAGGCTGGCGTATTCGCCGATCATGCTGCCGCTACCGATCTCGATGCCGGCGTAGGCCACGATATGTACGCCGCGCGACAGGACCACGTCGTCGCCGATGTCTATGCTGCCCGCCTCCCGCGTTTCCAGATAGAGCTCGCGGTAGAGATACAGATTGCGGCCGAAGCGGATGCGGCCGGTGCCGTGCAGTTCGGGCATCCCTTGAACCACGACCGACGCATCCAGGGACTCAACCCGGGCGCTGAGGCGCACGAAGGCCCAGAACCGCCCGAGGCGACCGTCCATGGTGCCGCCGAGCATCACCAGCGGACGCACCGCCTTTGCCAGAAAGCCTTTCACTACAGCCATCGTTTTCATCCCGATCACCTCGCCCATCCGATGGGACGTATTCAATGCGATGGCAGGGGGGCGGTTGTGTCGGGAATGAAAACTCTTTGCTACGTCGCAGCGGGGATTTTGCGATCCATGTTCGCTACCAACGCCATGACGCTGGCGGAATGCCATACTTGACTATTTTAATCGGGTATACTGAGTGCCTGTTTCCCGAGGCCTTTCATGTCGCAATCCCTGTCCAACCGGCTTTCAGCCGAAACCTCGCCCTATCTCCTGCAGCACGCCGGCAATCCAGTGCATTGGCAGCCCTGGGATGAGCAAACGCTCACTCTGGCACGCCAGGAGAACCGCCCAATCCTGCTTTCCATAGGGTATTCGGCGTGCCACTGGTGCCACGTGATGGCCCACGAGTCCTTCGAGGACGAAGACGTCGCGGCGGTGATGAATCGCCTGTTCGTCAACATCAAGGTCGACCGCGAGGAGCGCCCCGACCTCGACCAGATCTACCAGAGCGCGCACCACCTGCTGACGCAGCGCAATGGCGGCTGGCCGCTGACCATGTTCCTCTCGCCGGACGGCACGCCCTTCTTCGGTGGCACCTATTTCCCCAGGGAGCCCCGCTACGGCCTGCCCGGTTTCGCCGACCTCTGCGTGCGGGTCGCAGAAGCCTACCGCGATCGCGGCGAGGACATTGCCGCCCAAGCCGCCGAAATTCGCGCGGCGCTCGCAGCGACAGTGCCTGAACCCGCCGCGACGACAAGCGCCTTAGATGCCGCGCCGCTGACTGCCGCACAGGCTTTGCTGGCCAGGGCCTTCGATCCGGTTCATGGCGGCTTTGGCGGCGCACCGAAGTTTCCGCACCCGACCGACCTGGCCTTCCTGCTGAGTCGGAATGACGCGACCGCGCGCCAGACGGCATTGACCACGCTCACACGCATGTGCGAAGGCGGCATTTACGACCAGATCGGCGGTGGCTTCTGCCGCTACAGCGTAGACGAGCGCTGGGAGATCCCGCACTTCGAAAAAATGCTGTATGACAACGGACCCTTGCTGGGGCTCTGCGCCGATGCTTGGGCCCTGAGCAAAGAAGCCATTTACGCTCGCGTCGCAGAGGAAACCGCCGCCTGGGTCATGCGCGAAATGCAGGCGGCCGATGGTGGCTACTACTCCTCACTTGATGCCGATTCGGAAGGTGAGGAAGGCAAGTACTACGTCTGGGACCGTCACGAAGTGAAAAGCCTGCTGACGCCCGAAGAGTGGGCGCTGGCGACGCGGCGCTGGGGCTTCGACGGCCCGCCGAACTTCGAAAACCACCACTGGCACCCGAAGCTCGCGGGCGAACTGCTTCCCGACGAGCAGGACGTGCTCGAATCTGCGCGCCGGAAGCTTTTTGCCGCACGCGAGCGGCGCATTCGCCCCGGTCGCGACGACAAGGTACTAAGCAGTTGGAATGGCCTGATGATCGAAGGCATGGCCCATGCCGCGCGCGTGTTCGGCCGCACCGACTGGCTTGTCTCGGCGCAACGGGCAATGGACTGCATCCGCAAGACCATGTGGCGCGATGGTCGCCTGCTGGCGACCTCCAGGAATGGCCGTGCCCACCTCGACGCCTATCTCGACGACCATGCTTTCCTGCTCGCCGCACTGCTGGAACTTATGCAGGCAGAATTCCGCCGCGAGGATCTCCTCTTCGCCGTGGAACTGGCCGACACCTTGCTGGTCCGCTTCGAAGACCAGGAAGCGGGGGGCTTCTTTTTCACCGCACACGACCACGAGGCCTTGATCCACCGCCCCAAGACCGGGCACGACAATGCCACTCCTGCGGGCAATGGCATTGCTGCGGTTGCCCTGCAGCGCCTCGGACACCTGCTCGGCGAGACGAGCTACCTGGGCGCCGCCGAAAGAACACTGCGCCTGTTCTGGCCGCAGATTCGTCACTCTCCGGCCGGCTTCGGCGGCCTGCTGAGGGCGCTTGAAGAAGCGCTCACTCCACCGGAAATCATTATTCTGCGCGGACCGGCTGCCGGAATGACGGATTGGCAGCGTGCGCTGGGCGCTGATCCGCGTCGACTGGTTTTCGCCCTGCCCAACGGAACGGCTGACCTGCCGGCGATTCTGGCCAAGCCTGAAAGCGATCACGTCAACGCCTGGGCATGTCGCGGCGTTACTTGCTCAGCCCCAACGGCGGATTTGAAAGAACTGGTTTATTGATTTGAAGCATTTTTGGTAAAGGGCGCTTCCGGTAGCATGTGCAGGTTTTTGGTTTCGGCTATCGCGCTCGATGCTGATTTTAGTGGCGCAGGCGTTCATGGAAACCCGGTTTTGCGCGGCACACATTCTTAACCACACAACAAGGAACTCAACATGAAATCTGTATTGATCTCTGCGCTGGTTGCTGCCGGCGTCATGGTGTCGGCTCCGGCCTTCGCCAACAAGGACCTGGCCACCAAGAGCGGCTGCATGGCCTGCCACGCTACCGACAAGAAGCTGGTCGGACCCGCCTATCAGGAAGTGGCGAAGAAATACAAGGCCGCTGACGAGGCGATGCTGATTGAAAAGGTTCGCAAGGGCGGCAAGGGCAACTGGGGTCAGATCCCGATGCCCCCGAATGCCGCTGTGAAAGATGAAGACCTGAAGACCCTGATCAAGTGGGTTCTCGCCGGCGCCAAGTAATCCTCGCCGTCGCGCCAGTCAAAGGCCGGTCCCGCCAATCGCGGGTCCGGCTTTTTTGTTGCCCCGCCCCAGTGTCCAGACGGCATTGACAAGTAGGGAGCAGAAGGCAAGAATCGCCCCGCTGATTCATTTTCCATCCGTTTCCCGACCTCTACGGAGCCTCGCCATGAAACTCGCTCAAAAAGCCCTCTCGCTTTCCGTGCTCGCCGCTGTCGCCCTGATGGGCTGCGAGAAAGAACCGCCCCCGCCGCCGCCCCTGCCGCCCCCGCCGCCACCACCGATGGTGATCAAGATCGGCAGCGTGGCCCCGCTCACCGGCGGCATCGCGCATCTGGGCAAGGACAACGAGAACGGCGCCCGCCTCGCCATCGATGAAGCCAACGCCGCCGGCGTCTCGCTGGGCGGCAAGAAGGTCAAGTTCGAACTGCTGTCGGAAGACGACCAGTCCGACCCGAAAGTCGGCAACACCGTGGCGCAGAAGCTGGTTGACGCCAAGGTCGCCGGCATTGTCGGCCACCTCAATTCCGGCACCACCATTCCTGCCTCGGCCATCTACAACCAGGCCGGGCTGCCGATGATTTCCGGCTCCGCCACCAATCCGGCGCTGACCGAGCAAGGCTTCAAGGGAGTATTCCGTGTCGTCGGGCGCGACGACCAGCAGGGCCCGGCCATTGCCAACTACCTCGCAGGTCAGAACAAGCCCAAGACCGTGGCCGTCATCGATGACGCGACAGCCTACGGCGAAGGCCTCGCCAATGAAGTCGAGAAGACTCTCAAGGCGGCCGGTGTCAAGGTCCTGCCGCGCGAGAAGGGTACCGACAAGACGGTGGACTGGAAGGCCGTGCTGACCAAGGTCAAGGGCAAGAAGCCGGACGCCGTGTTTTACGGCGGCATGGACGCCACCGGCGGCCCGCTGATCAAGCAGGCGCGCGAACTGAAAATGACCGCCGTGTTCGCTTTTGGTGATGGCGCCTGTACCGACAAGATGGCCGAGCTCGCCGGTCCCGCGGCCGAAGGCCTGCTCTGCTCGCAGGCCGGGATACCGGTGCAGGCCGCAGGCAAGAAGTTCCTCGATGCCTACAAGGCCAAGTTCAAAGTCGACCCGATTCTCTACTCGCCCTTCACCTATGACGCCGCCAACCTGTTGATCGCGGCGATGAAGAAAGCCGACTCGCCGGACCCGGCGAAATACCTGCCGGTGCTCGCAGCAATCGACTACACCGGTGCCAGCGGCAACATCAAGTTCGACGAAAAGGGCGACCGCAAGGACGCCGAGATGACGATCTTCACCTTGAAGGAGGGCAAGATCACGCCTGTCGCCATCCTCAAGAGCGGCAAATCGATGACGCTCGACGAGTACGCCCAAGCCACGGCGCCCGTTGCTCCGGCACCGGCGGCGGCTCCCGCCCCGGCCGCAGGAACGGCGCCCGCACCCGGCGGCGCTCCTGCGACTGCTCCGGCTCCCGGCGCAGCTCCGGTTGCGGCGCCTGCTGCAGCGGTTCCGGCGGCTGCACCTGCTCCGGCCCCGGCAGCAGCTCCGGCGGCGGCTCCGGCCCCGGCTGCTCCTGCCGCTCCAGCGAAGAAGTAAGCATCTGCTGAAGCGAACGGGGAAGTCGCCCAATGGCGGCTTCCCCGTTTTTTTGTTTCGGCCGGCATGCCGGCTACGCAGTCCCCCGAGGAACACTCAGCAAGCCCGCAGCCATGGAAATCCTGATCCAGCAGATCATCAACGGCCTCACCACCGGCAGCGTATATGCCGTTGTCGCGCTGGGCTACACGATGGTCTATGGCGTGATCCAGTTGATCAACTTTGCCCATGGCGAGGTGGTGATGATCGGCGCCATGGTGGCCTTTTCCGTCATCACCTCACTGGCCGGCAGCAGCCTGCCGCCGCTGGTCATCGTCCTTGCTGGCGTCATGGCCGCGGTTCCGGCCTGCATGGCCATGGGCTACCTGCTCGAACGCGTCGCCTATCGGCCCTTGCGCCACGCGCCGCGCCTGGCGCCGCTGATCACCGCCATCGGCATGTCCATCATCCTGCAGCATCTGGCCCTGCTGGCCTGGGGCCGTAACCCGCTGGCCTTTCCACAGATCATCGACAACCAGGTGTTCGGCATCGGCGGCGCGACGATCAGCAGCGTGCAGATCGCCATCATTCTCCTGTCATTGACGATGATGGCCGGCCTTTCCTGGTTCGTCTATCGCACCCGCTTCGGCATCGCCATTCGCGCGACGGCCGAGAACGTGCACATTGCGGGCCTGATGGGCGTCAATGCCAACCGCGTAATCGCCGCCACCTTCGTCATTGGCGCCGGACTGGGCGCCGTGGCGGGAGTGATGTATGGCAGCTACTACGGCATCGCCCATTACACGATGGGCTTCAACCTCGGCCTCAAGGCCTTTTCCGCGGCCGTGCTGGGCGGCATCGGCAACATAGCCGGCGCCATGCTGGGCGGCATCCTGCTCGGTTTGGTCGAAGCCCTGGGAACAGGCTACATCGGCGAACTGACCGACCTTTGCACCTGGCCCATGATCCAGGGCGCCATGAGCATGCAATGCGCCGACGGCGGTAACTTCGTGCTGTTCGGCAGCAACTATCAGGATGTTTTCGCCTTTCTCATGCTGATCCTGGTGCTGGTGTTTCGCCCCTCGGGTCTGCTCGGCGAACGCGTTTCGGAGCGGGCATGACCACCAACCGCGAAAAACTCGGCCTCGCCCTGATCGCCATCGCGCTGATCGCACTGCCCTTCGTCCTCGCCTCGGCCGGCACCGCCTGGGTGCGTATCACCAATTTCGCCGTGCTGTTTGTCCTGCTCTCGCTGGGCCTGAACATCGTGGTCGGCTTTGCCGGCCTGCTCGATCTCGGCTATGTGGCTTTTTACGCCGTCGGCGCCTACGTCTATGCCTTGCTGGCCTCGCCGCATTTCGGACTGCACCTGCCGTTCTGGGTCATCCTGCCGATCGGCGCCGCCGTGGCCTGCATTGCCGGAGTGATACTCGGCGCGCCGACACTGCGCCTGCGCGGCGACTATCTGGCGATTGTCACGCTCGGCTTCGGCGAGATCGTGCGCATTTTCATGAACAATCTGTCCTCGCCGGTGAATCTGACGAACGGACCGAAAGGCATCAACCGCATCGACCCGTTCCAGATCGGACCGCTGAATTTCTCGAGTACCGACACGCTCGCCGGGCTGGTTTTCAGCGGCCCGATCAAGTACTACTACTTCCTGATGCTGGTGCTGCTGGCCGTCATCGTGATCAATCGGCGCCT
>CAMBRI010000021.1 GCA_945870205.1 Sulfuritalea hydrogenivorans sk43H
TACTCCTCGGCAGAGCCGCTCTCGCGGCCGTCTTTCCTGGCCGTCCTCGAATGTTCCTGAATCATCGTTGCTCCTTGTTTCGTTGCTTCGGCGGTGCGTTCACGCGGCGGCCGGCAGGGTGGTCTTCGCCATCTGCACCAATGCCGCCACATCCAGAATCAGCGCGACGTGGCCGTCACCCATGATGGTCGCACCGGATATTCCCGGCACCTTGCGGTAATTCGATTCCAGGCTCTTGATCACTACCTGGTGCTGCCCCAGCAGGGCGTCGACAAACAGTGCCGCCTTGGCGCCGTCAGCTTCGACGACCACCATGATTCCGCGTTCCAGCTGCCGCTCGGTGCCGGGTATGCCGAAGGCTTCATAAAGAGCGGCCACCGGCAGGAATTCACCGCGCACCTGGATCAGGCGTTCAACGCCCGAGACGCTGCGGATCATCGCGCGCTCGACTTGCAGCGACTCGATGACATAACCCAGCGGGATTATGTAGGTCTCCTTGCCGGCAGCGACCGACATGCCGTCAAGGATTGCCAGGGTCAGCGGCAGGCGCACTGTCATGCGGGTGCCGATACCACTCATGGACTCGATCTCGACCCTGCCGCCCATTGCGGAAATATTGCGCTTGACCACATCCATGCCGACGCCGCGCCCGGAGACCTCGGTCACCTGTTCGGCGGTGGAGAACCCGGGTTCGAAGATCAACTGCCAGACTTCGCCGTCGCTCATTTGTTCGCTGGCGGGCAGGCCTTTCTCGCGGGCCTTGGCCAGGATCCGGGAGCGATCGAGACCGGCGCCGTCGTCATTGACCTCGATGACGATGCTGCCGCCCTGATGATAGGCCTTGAGTGTGATGGTGCCGATCGGCGACTTGCCCTTCGCGATTCGCTCCTCGGGCATTTCGATGCCATGGTCGAGACTGTTGCGCACCAGATGGGTCAGCGGATCGCTGATACGCTCGATCAGGCCCTTGTCGAGTTCCGTGCCTTCGCCCAGTGTCTTGAGTTCGATCTGCTTCCCGAGTTTTTGTGCGAGATCGCGCACCACGCGCGGGAAGCGGGAGAACACCACGGAGATCGGCATCATGCGGATCGACATGACCGATTCCTGCATGTCGCGCGTATTGCGCTCCAGTTGCGCCAGGCCGTTGTGGAGCCGCTCGTACTTTACGGGATCGATATCGGAGGCCGACTGCGCCAGCATGGCCTGAGTGATGACCAGTTCGCCGATCAGGTTGATCAACTGGTCGACCTTGTCGACGTCGACGCGAATCGAGGTTTCCATGCCAGCGCCGCCCCTGGGCGTGGCACGCCTGTCAGCCACGGGCTTGGCCGGTGGCGGCGGGAGTTCCATGGCGGTGTCGGCGCCCGCAGGCAATGGGCTGGGTGGGGTGACCACGGCGGCCGGGACATCGACGAAGAAGCCGAAACCATCGCCCTCGCTTCCTGCCTCGGCCGCAAGGGATGAAGCTGATGGCGCTGCGTCGGCGGATGCCGGAGCGGGCAGATCGACAAAGAACCCGTAAGAGTCGCCACCTGCAGGGCTTGCCGTTTCTGCTTCTGCGGAAGCATCGCTGAAGAGGCCCCATGACTCGTGAGCCTCGACGCTGGCGGCTGACGATACGTCGTCGAAAAAGCCATAAGCATCCTCTCCGCTGTCTGCAGTGGGAGTTGTGGAACCACTCGGTTCGATGCGAATGCTGTCACTGCGGGCAATGAACTCCAGCATGCCGCGCACGGTCTCCATGTCGGCGTCGGCGGCGATGCGCAAGTGCCACGGAGCGTCAGCAGCACTTGCCCTTCCGGTTACGGCAACACCCCATTGCTGACCCAATTCCGCAACCAGATTGTCAATTGTCGCGGCGGCGGCATCGGCATCCATGTCGAGAACGAAGCTGACGTCCAGTCCCTCGGGCCGCGCAAGCATGGTCGGCACCCCTGTCTCGACAGCTGACACAGCGATGACGGGGGCCGGCACAGCGGCGCTCATGGTCAGTTCGGATAAACGCTTGCACATCGTCGCAACCAGCCCCGGATCGGCGGCGCCGTTGCCCCGATGTGCTTCCAGTAGCTCTTTCAGGACGTCGCCAGCATCCAGAAAGGCATCGATCATTTCGGGGCGCAGGGCCAGTTCTCCCTTGCGTATGCGATCGAGCAGGTTTTCGAGAATGTGGGTGACTTCGGCAAGATCGGTAAAGCCGAAGGTGCCGGCCGAGCCCTTGATCGAATGTGCGGCACGAAAAATCGCGTTGAGCTGCTCGGCATCCGGATTGCGGATGTCCAGCTCCAGCAGCAGGGTTTCCATGCTGGCCAGATGTTCCTGAGATTCCTCGAAGAACACCTGATAGAACTGGCTCATGTCGATCGACATGTGGCCTCCCGATCCTGGTCTGGCTGACTCAACCTATGACCTTCTTCACCACTTCGATCAGTTTTTGCGGATCGAAGGGCTTGACCAGCCAGCCCGTTGCGCCAGCCGCCTTCCCTTGCGCCTTCATGGCGTCGGATGACTCCGTAGTCAGCATCAGGATCGGCGTGGTTTTGTACTGGGCCAGAGCACGCAGACTCCTGACCAGCGTCAGCCCGTCCATGCGAGGCATGTTCTGGTCGGTAAGAATCAGGTTGAAGCTCTTGAACTTTGCCTTGTCGAGTCCCTCCATGCCATCGACGGCTTCAACCGCCTCGTAACCGGAACTCTTGAGGGTAAAGGTGACCATCTGGCGGATGGAGGGGGAATCATCGACGACAAGAACGGTTTTGGACATATTGGTACTCCCTAAGGGAATCGGCAGCAGATCAGTTTAGAAAAGTTCGATTTCACCCCGATGCATCTCTTTCTGGCTGACTGGACTGTTCGCGGTTTTCTGCGCCATATCCTGCAGCCGTTCCGAAACACGACGGGTTTCGCTTTGCATGGATTGCAGGGCACCCGCCGCATCGGGAGTCACGGCGTTGCGCTGAAGCGTCGTCGCCAACACCCCAAGATGCCTCGATACATCGTCGATGGCGTCAATCCGCCGCCCGACATGGCTAAGCAATTGGGATACGATGTCCTGGAATTGCAGTGCGGTAACAGCGCGTCCGACCTGAATATCGACCTCATCCGCGATGCCGCCGAGTTGTCCGATGGCCACGGCACGCGACTGGCCCTGCGACTCCATGGTCGCGATTATGTCTTCGATGCTCTGCTTCGACTCGACGGCGAAGCTAAGGTCATGGCTGGCCATGCGCTGAATTGCCACTTCCGTCTGCTCCACGGTCACCTGCATGTTCTGGATAACCTTGTTGATCTGCTGGCTGAACTGCGAAGTGCGCCCGGAAAGATCGCGCACTTCGTCGGCCACGACGGCGAAGCCGCGTCCGGCCTCGCCGGCACGCGCCGCTTCAATGGCGGCGTTGAGCGCGAGCAGATTGGTCTGTTTTGCGATCGAGCCTATCTCCGACAGAATCGACTGAATATCCTGCGTGCGCGCGCCAATGCTGTCGGTCAGTTCGACCAGTTCCATACCCAGCTTGCTGTTGCCGACGATGTTATCTACTACCCGCTGCATGACCGCCGACGTATCCTTGACGAAATCGTCGAAACGACTTCGGCTCTGTTCACTGTCCGAACTCGATGTGACTGAAACCGTCACTTCCCGCTGGTGGCGGGTATGCTCATGCATGCTGTTGAAGCTGCTGGTCAAACTAACGATTGCCTCGGACAACAGGTTTTGCACCTGGCCAAGTTCGCTGCGCACAATGACCATTTGCCCGGAAAACTGACTCGAACATTCCTCCAGAAGGCGATGAAACTCGTCCAGCAAGGCTTGTTCTTCGCTTTTCAGTCGCTGCTGGCTGGCAGCGCTCTGGACATCGCCCTTGCCTGACAACATGGCAATGGCCTGCCATCCAATGGCTGCCAGCAGCAGGGCGGCCCAACCCGAGAAACCGAACCCGGTATCGGACGCCAAGGATGCACCGCCACCGACCAGGATGACCCAGCCGATGCCAATCCAGAAGCTCTTGCTAAAGAAATTCAGGGGCTTGACTGTGTTGTCCGGCGGCATGTTCATGCTCTGCAAGTTGCTGCACGCATGGCAATGCGGGGTTTCCGCTGCTGGCATGCCATTACGACTCGCCCATCCATAAAAATGGACGGCCTCGTCGTCGCCAAATTGGTCGCCCGAATGTTCGTGCTCATCCTACCTCCCCTTAAAAGCTCAGCGCATCCGGCGGCTACGCGGTTCAACGCTGGCGGCCCGAATCTTCGCACTTAATCGGAAAGAATGATCTCAAAGTGGGGCCGCGTTGTATATCCGTGTATTACGCGACAAACTGCGGTCTCTACGTAGTGCAGAACCGGGAACGAGATGCGAAGATGCCCATGAGCTAACGGGAGGGATCCAGCATGCAGATAACAATGAGGGCAGATGGAAAACAGGCTGTCGTGCGGCTGTCGGGACGATTCGAATTCAGCGCACACCGCGAATTTCGCGAAGTCATGGATACGGCCTTGCAAAACAAGGATCTCGAAACTGTCACGGTGGACCTTGCGGATGTGGACTACATCGACAGTTCTGCGCTGGGAATGCTGCTGATGCTGCGCGAAAAGGCCAATCAGGCAAAGAAAGGACTTGCCTTGGCCAATCCCCGCGGCATTGTCAAGCAGGCGCTCGATATTGCCCACTTCGAAAGGCTTTTTTCCATCGTCTGATGTCTGGTCGCCGGGGTCGATACGCTCGTGAGCAACAAAGTTCAAAGCATTTGCCAACCGGAGCACGGGGAGGCATCGGATCCTTGTGGGGCTAGCTTGCATATCCATAGAGCGAAATCCCATGCGCGCGGAGCCCCCGCGCGCGCGCCGTCGTCACGGGATTTTCCAGCATGTCCGGCTTAGGGGCAACGCCGATGCTGCCGCTCGGCGATACCGGGATCAAGATCCTGGTGGCCGACGACCAGCGTGTCAATCAACGCATATTGGAAGTCTTCCTGCGCAAGGAGGGGCATACCGTCGTTGTCGCCGGCAACGGCAGCGAAGCGGTGGAACTTCATCGACGGGAACATCCGGATCTCGTCCTGCTGGACATCATGATGCCGGTCATGGATGGCCTGGAAGCTGCGCGCCGCATCAATGAGGCGGCTGGCGACATCCGCACACCCATCATCTTCCTGACGGCCATGAGCGACCAGAAGACGATGCTCGAAGGGCTGGAACTGGGCGACGATTTCATTTCGAAGCCTATCGACCTTGCCATCCTGCGCGCCAAGCTGCGCGCATTCATACGACTGGTGCAGACCCAGCGCACGCTCAGGATGCAGCAGCAGCGGATCGAATTGCTCAACGACGAAATGCGCAGCGAGAGCGAGGTTGCGTCATTTGTCATGGGGCGGGTGCTGGCGAATACGGAACCGCCGGACGGTCATTCCCTGCAATACCGGGTCGTCCCCTCTGTGCTGTTCAGCGGCGACCTGATCCTGGCCCGACGAACACCCAGCGGGCGGCTGCACATTTTGCTGGCAGATGCAGTCGGGCACGGTTTGCCGGCGGCGATCAATATCCTGCCACTGTTCTTCCCCTTCGATGGAATGTCCCGCAAAGGGCTCCCGTTGGCGACCGTGGCGCGCGAACTCAACCGACGCGTACGTGATCTGCTGCCTGTTGACCGCTTTGTTGCGGCGACCCTGGTGAGCATCGATTTCGATTCAGGATTCATTGACGTCTGGAATGGCGGCAACCCTCCAGCATTGCTGGTCAAGGCTGACGGGCAGCTTGCGGCCCGCGTGGACTCCATGCAGGTGGCTCTCGGGGTCAACGATGACGATCCGGGTCTGTTCGAGCCGCAGCGTATTGAGTTTACTGCTGACGATCAGCTTATTCTGTTTTCCGACGGAATCTGGGAAAACTCGGCATTTTCGGGGGACGATCCAGCCAGCCGGATGGAACGCCTGCTCACAGCCACGCCACCATCCGGGCGGATGGATGCCCTGATCGAGGCAGCGATCACAGCCGGGCAGGCCGACGACTTGTCGACCGTGGTAGTGACGATGAGAGAAACGGAGTTGCAGAGGAAGCGGCATGGTATTGAAACCATTCGACTATCCACGACAAGTCTTTCCTTGCGGCTTGGCGTCGAGGCCTTGCGCCAGCCCGACATTCTCGATGCGACCCTGTCCATGGCCAGGACACTCGGCTTTGTCGCCCATTTCCCAAGGCTGGTGTCGATATTCACCGAGTTGTTCGCCAACGCACTTGAGCACGGCGTACTGAACCTGTCTTCGGAAATCAAGTACCAGTCTGGCGAGGGCCCTATGAAATTCGTCGAGGAAAAGCAACGGCGCGTGGATGCCCTGTCGGACGGTTTCATCGCGGTGGAGATGGATCTCGATGCTTTCGAGGGAAAACAGGTTTTGCGGCTCATGTTGTCGGATAGTGGCACGGGTTTCGACGTGAACGAGCCCGAGCATGCAACCCTGGCGGATGATCAGATGACCGCCCGCCGAGGTCTGACGCTTGTCCGCAGCCTGGCCTCACGTCTGTCCTACAACACCCAGGGCAACGAGGTGATTGCGTTGATCGGAAGTGATCGACCGACAGCCTGACCATTTTTTCGGGCTCGTCTACGAAGTCGACTGAAATCGGAGGGTTGAATATGGCGGCGAATTTGTTGATCGTTGATGATGACGAACTGCTCCGCGAGGTAGTCCGGGACGTGCTAGAGGACGGCGGGTATTCAATTGACATCGCCGAGGATGGCCTGGTCGCGTGGGAAAAGATAGACAGCGATCCCTCCCGCTTCGATCTGATGCTGCTCGACAAGCAGATGCCGCGACTGGGCGGGATTGCCCTGTTGAAAAGGATGAAGTCAGATAGCCGCTTCAAGGATTTGCCCGTGGTCATGCTGACCAGCGACAGCCAGCAGGAAGACGTTATCGAAGGCCTGGCGGAAGGTGCTCACTACTATCTGACCAAACCATCGACCGCGGATGTATTGAAGCTCGTCATCAAGAATGCACTGGACGAGTTTCGCCAGAGGCGCGAGTTGCGCGCGCTGATCGGCCGCCACGCGAACAATCTGAATCTTCTGCGGCGGGCCGAGTTCTGTTGCAGAACCTTGTCGGACGCAAGAGATCTGGCACTGTTGCTGGCGGATGCCAGCTTGAACCCGGCGCGCACAGTCGTTGGCTATTCGGAACTCCTGATCAATGCGGTGGAGCATGGCAATCTCGGCATTTCCTATGCCGAAAAAAGTCAGTTGCTGATTGACGGGCGATGGCTGGAGGAAGTTGAGGCCCGCCTCGAACACCCCGATTTCTCGAGTCGCCATGTTGACGTGGTGCTGGAGAAGACCGCCACCGCTTGCCGCGTGACCATCAGCGACCAGGGCAAGGGCTTCGATTGGCAGGCGTATGTTGAATTCAGCCCGGAACGTGTCTTTGACCTTAACGGCAGGGGCATAGCGATGTCGAAAGCCGTCAGTTTCGACAGCGTCGAATACCAGAACAACGGCAGCCGTGTGGTCACCAGTGTTCAGTGGCCTGATCCTGCTGCCCGTTGAGCGCCCACCCGCGGACTAGGCGAAACCATTGCCTGCAGCGGGGGCGATCAGACACGCAATTCCGCGGTAATGCCGCGGCGACCGCTTCACGTCCATTCTCGGGGAGAGGCGGGCTCGCCGTTGCGACCGGGCGGCGTTATCGCAATTCTCGGAAAGGCTCACCGCTCACGCATCAGGCAGCAGGCCCTTGCTTTCGAGAAAACGAAAAATGATCTCGAGTCGGTCGATGCTGTCCTCGACTTCGAGCAACTTCTGTTTGGCGACGATGGGGATAGGCAGCAACTCGGCGTAACGCATGCCCAGCCAGCCCGCATCAAAAAAGCGGTGCGGCGTGGCGGGCGCATGGGGAGCACCGGCCGCCAGTTCCTCGACCAGGGCGCGCAGCAAGGGGACCAGCCGCGCATAGGCGCCCGGAACCGGCAACACCGGGGGCGCGGCAATCAGTTCGACTTCGCCGCGCAGCAGGCCGGATTCCTCTGTCCAGTGGCGCAGCAGTCGAAAGCGCTCACCGCCCTGGGCGATGATGTTGAGCACGCCCAGTTGTGGCATGTCCCAGTCGGCGATATGCGCCAGGGTACCCACCGCGTGGGGCTCGGCGGGCTTCTGTCCGGGCCGCGTGAC
Organism: Sulfuritalea hydrogenivorans sk43H; assembly: GCA_945870205.1. Lineage (GTDB taxonomy): Bacteria > Pseudomonadota > Gammaproteobacteria > Burkholderiales > Rhodocyclaceae > Sulfuritalea > Sulfuritalea hydrogenivorans_A. The sequence goes on from CAMBRI010000021.1 coordinate 8,156, forward strand.
CTCCTCGCCGCGCGCAATCAGGCAGATGCCGAAAGAACCGGACTCCTTGAAGCAGACCTTGGCCATGTCCATGTAACGCTGCTCGAAAATGCGCAGCGGCAGGCGCCCGCCGGGGAAAAGCACCGATTGCAGGGGAAACAGCGGAATGATCATGGCTCGGCCTTGGGCACCACGGGTGAGGCCAGCAGACGTGCTGCGACCAGTCCGTTAATGGTACCGAATACCAGCGCCGCCGTGGCGAACAGCGGCAGCAGGTACCACACGCCATCGTGCGGCACTAGCCAGACGCGGGCCAGCACCAGTTGCCCGCCGATGTGGGCGAAGGCCGCCAGCACACTGGCCGAGACCGGCCCGAAGTAACGCGGCGGCAAATGTTGCGCCAGCGACAGCATGCCAAGGCTGCACAAGGCGCCGGCCAGCGCCAGAAAAAATCCGGGGGCGAGAAACTGGCCGATCACCAGACTGCCCGCCACCACCCGCAACAGGCTGACCCAGGCGGCGTCGGTCCAGCCATGGCGCGCCAGCACCACCAGCACGATGATGTTGGCCAGGCCCGGCTTGATGCCGGGCAAGGGACTGGGCAGCGCCGCCTCGGCGACCGAGAGCGCAATTGCCGCCGCCGCATAGCGCGCAATGCGGTAGTCGTCTTCGGTGACCGTCAGCTCAATAGTTGAGGGTGTCATAAGCACCATTCTGGCCACTGCGCCCGGTCAGTTGCAGCGTAACGTGGTTCGGCGCGCAGATCGCGACCGCATTGACTCGCGTCAGCCAGCCCTGCTGCACACAGTATTGGCGCGGACCGGGGTCGGAGAGCACGCGAGCACGGCCGGGCTGCACTTCGATCACGGTGGTGCCGATGGCTCCGGTGACTTCGTATTTGCGCGCTACATTCAGTGCCAGTTCGGTAACCAGCTGACCATCGCGCTTGACGATCGCCCGATCCGCCACGCCGCCCCGCCACAGCAGAGGATAGGACGCCGCCACCAGCACGCCGACCGCCAGCAGCAGCAACCAGTCCCCGGCCTTAAGCAGGCTGCGCCAGGGCGCGTGGCCTTCCCCCGCGGCGTGCGCCAGCAGTTCACGCAGTCCGTCGGGAATCCTGTCCGTCATTCAATGAGACTGCGGTGTCGCACCAGCACCCGCGCCAATTCACGAAAATGCGCGGCAAGTCTTTCCGCCAGATACACCGAGCGATGCTGACCGCCGGTACAGCCGATGCCCACCGTCAGGTAAGAGCGATTGTCACGGATATAGGCCGGCAGCCAATCGCCGATGAAGCGGCGCAGATCAGCCTCCATGCGCGCCACTTCAGGCTGTGCTTCGAGAAAGCGGATCACCTCGGCATCACGCCCGGTAAAGGGGCGCAGCGCCGGATCGTAATGCGGATTGGGCAGGCAGCGCACGTCGAACACCAGGTCGGCATCGAGCGGAATGCCGTTCTTGAAACCGAAGGACTCAAACAGCAGCGTGAGCCCGCTGCGCTCATCCAGCGCGGCGAATTCCTTGATGCAGGCACGCAACGCGTTGGGCCGAAGATTGCTGGTGTCAATGTGGTGACCCAGCGAAGCCAGCATTTCCAACGCCTCACGCTCGCGGGCGATGGCTTCTTCCAGAGTCACGTCGTCGCCTGCCAGCGGATGACGGCGGCGGGTTTCGGAAAAACGCTGGATCAGTACGTCGTTGCGCGCATCGAGAAACACGAATCGCAGCGTAATGCCGTCGGCCTCGAGGCTGCGCAGCTGCGGCGGCAGCGCGGCGATGCTCGACCCGCCGCGCATGTCCACCGCCACGGCAGCCTGTGCATGACCTTCCAGCCTCAGGTGGCCGACCAGATCGGACAACAACGGCGCCGGAAGGTTGTCCACACAGTAATACCCGGAATCCTCCAGCACGTTGAGCGCGATGGATTTGCCGGAGCCCGAAAGGCCACTGATGAGCACGACTTGCATGGGTGAAAGGATAGCGGATTCGCGAGAGTATTGCCCGGCCTCGCCGCGAAGCTTCCTGCAACGCAAATTACCTTGCGTCTCGGACCAACGGGCTCGCCGATGAACTCGTTTCCGCCGCATGGTGCGTCTCCGGTTCGCCAGTGCCCTGGCCATTAACCAGCGCACCGGCCAGATTGACGTCGCCGAGGCACAAACTGCATGGCGCAGTTCGAACTCAAGCCGGTGGCGTTCTGACAACACATTGCCTGCACTTGCCCCAGCCCTGAGGGCTGCCCGCGCAGCAAAAGGTCCGCCAGGCCGGGCGCCAAACCGTTAATGTGAAGCAGCTCATTCGGCGCAACGGGTGATATCCCAGCGAGACTAGCCGAGTGCAAGCCTCCCTGTGAGGACGGGAGGGCGAGCCCTTAATTCGCTTTTCGAGTGCTTCATCATCGGCGGGCGGCTCTCGCCGCCATGAGCGTCAGCCACTCCTACCAGAGTTCCACCGTTGGCGGTGCCTCATCCTCCTGGGTGACCGCGTAGTCGCCGGCTTTTGTCAGGCCATCGACAATGCTGGCGAAGTGACGATCGAGTTCGCTGTTGCCCTCGAACAGGGTCAGAACGAGGTCGACCGAGCCGCGGACGGTGTCGCTGATGGTGAATTCCTGGGTGTTGGTGAGACCCAGATGCACGTACATGCCCTCAATCGTATTGGTCATGGTTTCCATCTCGAGGCGGGTCGCCAGCTGCATCTCGCGGTAGCTGCCGCGCAAGGTCTCGACGGCCTTCCGACTGACATCGGCCAGCGTACGCAAATCGGCGGCGCGCTGCATCGCATCGGTGCGCAGCGCAATGTTGCCGACCGCCAGTTCGGCGGCTTCGGCAATGCTTGCCGCGAGATCGCGGATGCGTCCGCACAGGTCGCTGTCAGCGACGGGCATGTTGGTGACCAGCAGCGAGACATTGTCATAGTTGACAATGAGCCGGTTGCCGAAGCTGAATATTCGATCCATGGCTCGCGATCGCTCGATCACGGATTCCTCCAGCGGCGAGGCCGCTCCTCTCGGCGTCAGCGTCATCACTTCGGCGGGCGTGCGCAACTGGACGTGGCAGTCGATGCCGAAGGGTCGCATCGACTCGATGGTGAGCGTGGCGAGCGCGCGCTGGGTGCGGCAACCCAGCGCGCCGCGGCTGAACTTGAGCATGACCCCGGTGTCGCCAAGGCTGGTCATCGCCGTCATGGCCATCTCGAACGAACTGCTTTTTTCGGCAACTGCAGCCTCCTGCCGGCGCTTGTGGCGGATCGCTATGCGGGCCTTGCGCAACACATCGTCGGGGACGAAGGGTTTGGCCATGAAGTCGCTGCCACCTGCGTCGTAAGCAAGCATCCGGTCATCGAGTTCATCGTGACCGGACAAGAAGATCACCGGTAGCTCGCGCGTAAGATCGGAATCGCGCAGGCGCCGGCAGGTTTCGTAGCCGTCGATGCCCATGCCCATTTCGATGTCGAGAAATACCACGTCCGGCAGCTGCTCTGCGTTCTGCCCGGCGAGCCGGGCCAGCGCTTCTTCGCCCGAATTGGCCTCGATGATCTCGTGGCCGGCGGCCCCCAGCGAGATCCCGAGCATGCCGGCCACGACCGGATCGTCATCGACGATCAGGATGCGGCCGGCGGGCTCGGTCGCCTTGGGGCTTGTGTCGAACAATTCGTCCATCATGCTGCTCCTTGTGGTGTTTTGTCTTGGGGTTGGCTGGATGTGTCAGGCAGGGCGGTCGTATCGAGCAGTGCGGTCAGCGCGGCCATGCTCCGCACCCAGCAGCCTTCCAGCGCAGTGAAATCCTCGTCACGGCGCGGCGAATCGTCAATGCCGGGCAGGGACCGCGCCAGCGTCGCCTCCAGGACTGCGGCCGATACCTGCAGTTCGATCAGGCCGATAGTGCCGGCTCCGCCTTTCAGCGTGTGGGCGAAACGCCGCGCCGATTCGATGTCCTGCGCGGCCAGGGCCACACGGATCGCCTCCAGGCTGCCGGCGTTTCTTTCACGAAACAGGTGCAGAAAGCGGTTGAGCATTTTCCGGTCGCCATTCACGCGGGCAAGCGCCGCAGCCAGATCAAAGACCGCGGACACCCGCGGCACAGCCGGCGGCACCACGGATTGCGAATCGGGCCGCTCGGCGGCCTGCCCGCCGTCAGTCAACCAGCGGGTAAGCATGGCATACAGGTTGGCTGGAAGTATCGGTTTGGTGACGATGTCGTTCATGCCTGCAGCCAGTACGCGTGCCTTCTCTTCGACCATGGCGTGGGCGGTGAGAGCAAGAATCGGCAGATCGGGCCAGCGTTCGCGCAGGATGCGGGCGGCGGTGTAGCCGTCCATCACCGGCATCTGGAGATCCATCAGCACCAGGTCGTAACGGCCGCTGGTCACGGCAGCGACAGCCTGCGCGCCATCGTCGGCCGTGTCCACCGCGGCCCCGGTGAGCTTGATCAACTCGCGGCCGACCTGGCGGTTGAAATCGTTGTCATCGACAAGGAGAATGTGCTTGTCGGTCAGTAGCGGGGCCTTGCCCTGGCGGGCAGCAGGCGGGGGCAGCGTGGCGTGTCCGCCGAGGACGGCGACCATGGTGTCGTGCAGGGTCGAGCGCGTAACGGGTTTGATGAGGAAGGCCTGAATCTCGCCGCGGCTTGCCTGCGCCCGCGCCATCTCCGGTTCACCACCGGTGACCAGGATGATCGGCACCGGGTTGCCGGCCGCGCGGATGGAGCGGGCCGTGGCCAGCCCGTCCAGACCCGGAAGGCACCAGTCCAGCAGGATGAGGTCGACATCGGCCCCGGCCTGAAGCCGGACCAGTGCCGATTCAGCAGAGTCGAAGGTCTCGACCTCGCAGCCGATGGCCTGCACGAGCCGTTCGAGCAGAGTACGCATGACCCGGTTGTCGTCCACGATCAGGACCCTTCTGCCGGTCAGAGGAGAACGTGCGGGTGCCTGCTCGGCCTCGCCGGGGGGGGAGGCCGAAGCGCGCCGTGAAGTGGAAACACGAGCCGACGCCGGGTTCGCTGTCGACGCCGACCTCACCGTGCATGTACTGCACCAGCTGCTTGCTGATCACCAACCCGAGGCCGGTACCACCATATTTCCGCGTCGTCGAGCTGTCGGCCTGGGCGAAGGCGGCGAACAGGCGGCCCTGTTGCTCCGGGCTCATGCCGAGGCCGGTGTCACGCACTTCGAAGCGCAGGCTGGCCGCCTCGGCGGTGACAGTCATGGCCTGCACGATCACGCTGATCTGGCCGCGTTCGGTAAACTTCAGCGCATTGCCCAACAGGTTGATCAGCACCTGGCCCAGGCGCAGGGGATCGCCCTGCAGGCGCTCGGGCACCTCGGGGAGGGCGCCGACGACCAGTTCAATGCCTTTTTCGCGGGCCTTCAGGCTGAACATGTCGGCCGCCCGCTGCAGAACCTCGTTGAGGCTGAAGGCAACGGATTCCATTTCCAGCTTGCCCGCGTCCATCTTGGAAAAGTCGAGGACGTCGTTAACGATTCCGAGCAGCGACTCGGCGGCGCTGTGAACCTTGGTCACGTAGTCGCGGCCGCGTTCCGGCAGTTCCAGGTTCAGACACAGGTGGGAAAAGCCCAGCACCGCGTTGATCGGGGTGCGGATCTCATGGCTCATGTTGGCGAGAAAGCTGCTTCGCGCCTCGGCAGCCGTTTGTGCAATGACCAGCGCCGCGTTCAGTTCCTGCTCTGCCTGCTTTTGCGCGGTGATGTCGCGAATCACGCCGATGTAGGTGCTGCCCGCGTCATCGACCATTTCATTGACCGAAAGATCGAGGGGAAAGCACCGACCGTCTTTGGTTATGCCTTCGACTTCGACCCGCCGGCCAAGAATTTTCGGTCGCCGGCCCGTACGGTAGGTCTCCAGATAGCCATCGTGGGCGCTGCGGTGAGGTTCGGGCATCAGCAGGCTGACGTTGCGCCCGATGAGTTCGCCCTCGTCGTAGCCGAACATGTCCGTGATCCGGTCGTTCACGGAGAGAAGGGTGCCGCGTGAATCGATATGCGCCACGCCATCCTGCATGGTGTGGAGGATGGCGCGGCTGTGCGCTTCGCTCGCACCCAGCTTGGCGGCTTCAAGGGCGGCCTCGCACCGCGAAGTGGCGAGGGTCGTCGATGCCTGATTGAGCACCTGGACCAATCCCTGTACTTCGCTGACGGCATGCGGCAGCGCCAGTTGCGCGTCACTGCCGCTGCCGAGATGCGCCGCGAATTCTCCCGCCCGCCGCAGGTCGGCCAGGGGCCGGCGCAGATAAAGCAGGACCGTGCCGGTACTGAAGATCATCGCGAACAGTCCCGCCAGCAGGTTGTCCCACCACATCTCGAGTTTCGTCGCCTGTACCTGGTCGAGGCTGTAGTCGATTCTTACCCAGCCGATCATGCGATCCAGGCGGATCGGCTGCCAGACCAGCAGGGCGGCGCCCTCTTCGATTGCTGTCACGCTTAAGGCGGAATCCGCCGCCGGCGGCGGGAAGCGGCCGCCAAACCGAAGTTGCGGACGTCCGTTGGCGACGGCAAGAACATCGGCCAGCGTCCGGCCCGCCGGATCGACGATCTGCAAGGAGCGCACGCCTGGAAACCGCGCCGACTGGATCAGCACTTGTTCGAGCACGTCGAGATCATTGCCGATGAGAGCGGCGATGGCGTTCGCGGCGATGTTCACGGCCAGCGCCTGCGCCTGTGCTCGCAGCACCTGCTCGATCACGTCGCCTTGTTCATCGGCGGTATGGCGGGTATAGAGCGCTTGCGCGATGAGCATCGAGCCGGCGACGACCAGCACCAGTTGCAGGGTGAAGCGGCGCGGCAGGAGACGTTCCAGCACACCCATCGGAATCAGTCCGGCTCGGTCACAAGATATTTCTCAAGCTTGAGCCGCTCCAGCGGGCGGTAGTCGCGGCCGTAGTCGGCGGCGACCGGGGTGGCCATCTGGACGGCTTGCAGCAAGGGAGCGGCGGTGGGGTCGTCGCGCAACTTCAGGATGGCCTGGGTGACTGCCTTGCGCTGTGCCTCGGGAATGCGCGGATGCGCCGCCAGCGGGTGCGCCGCCGTCGCGGGCGTTTCAAAGATCACGCGCAACTGCTCAATAACGGTGCCGGGTTCGCGCTGAAGGGCGTTGTTCACGGTGCCGCCGGCGACGGCCTGGCCGACGATGACCTGTCGGAATACATTGGAATGCGTCTTGACATAGACCGGCTCGATCTTCACGCCCTCCTGCTCGGTGAGCAGGGCACGCATGTAGAGCGAGGCGCCAAAAGCATTGGGCGCCGGGAAGGCGAGCTTGCTGCCGGCAAGATCCTTGACGGTTCGCACCGGGCTATCGCGGCGCACGAGCAGGACACCCGTCAGCGGCGTGTTGTCGCGCACCAGCGGCAGATAGCCGGCGGCGCGCCGGGCCATGACCTCATGGTAGGGATTCATGAAGGCGAAGTCGGGCACGCCCTTGACCCGGTCGGCCTCGAATTTCGGGATGCTCTGATAGATTTTCAGCGTCAGGGCGACGCCACTGTCGCGCGAGACCCTTTCGATGAATGGCGTCCAGTCCTTGTGAATCTGCACGGAAGTGAATTGCGGCACCACCGCGAGAGTCAGGGGATGGGTCGCGTTGGTGGCCGGCTGGGCGTGGGCGGCCAGCGAAAGCACGAACAGAAAGATGCCCGCAAACCGTTGAAGTATCCAAGCGAGCATTGGGATTAGCCCAGTTTTTAAGCCGCGATCTTCTCCGGAGACTGAATATCAGTGCGGGTTGCGGCCTGATGGCATCCCATCGATAACGATATTGTCATTTTTGAGTTTCATCTGTCATCCGTGTCTACCGCAGAAACCTGCGGAAACTACGTAGTCCCGCATTCAATATCGCAGTCGCATAGCGAGCGGCAGCTTTTCGTTTTCGATGGTTCCCGACCAAGGTCGGCTTCCATTTTCCTCGACTGCCTCCAATGGGCACATAACGAAAGCAACCAATTTTTTTGCCATTGGACGACTTGGGTAGTGAGTTCAGCCGCATCAGCCTTGACATACCCGCGGCGAGACCGGGCATCTCACTTGCAGGCACAATGCGATATTCGAAGGGGAGCAGCATGGAACCGCGCATCAGCCTCATTACCCTCGGTGTCGCCGACCTTGAACGAGCGACGCGCTTCTATGCCGAATGCCTCGACCTGCCGCGCATCCAGACGCCGCCGTCGATCACCTTTTTCGAGCTTGGAAAGACCTGGCTGGCACTCTGGCCCCGGGAAAGCCTCGCCGCCGATGCCGGTCTTGCCGCCGAAGGCACCGAGTTTTGCGGCTTTGCGCTGGCGCATAACGTACGCTCAACATCCGAGGTGGATGCGCTGTTGGCACGCGTCGCCACGTATGGAGCGACCGTGACCAAGCCGGGACACGTTACGGACTGGGGAGGCTATTCGGGTTACTTCACCGACCTCGACGGCTTCCTTTGGGAAGTTGCGCACAATCCCGCCTTCCCTCACGTGTGAAGCAGGCGCCCGGCTAGGGCGCCATGGTCGGCCAAATCCAGCCGTCGCGTACTTCGATCGAGCGCGAGCGCAGCCAAACTCGCAGCCCAAGCTTACCACCAACATCGCGTTATTCGTTCAATTTGACTGAATCGAACGATTTTGATAAATTACAACATATCAAGCCCATATCAGGAGGCCCCGATGCAAACCTTTACGGCCAATGAAGCCAAGACCCGATTCGGAGAATTTCTCGATATCGCTCAACGTGAGCCGGTGCGCGTAATGCGACATGACAGGGTTGTCGGTGTGATGGTAAGCGCGCAGGACTATGAGGCGATGCGTGCCTATTATGCCGACCGCCTGCGCCACAGTTTGCGCGAAAGCGCGGAAGCGGCCGCAGCAAACGGACTAACCGAGGGAAAGCTGGCCGAACTTCTGGCTGATGAAAGCTGAGGAAGGCATCGCGGTCTGCTACCGCCGCGTTGTTGTCGACACCAACGTGCTGTTGAGTGCGGCCCTTGCGCCTTATGGAGTGCCGGCAGTTCTGGTCGACCGGCTGCTGCGTGACGGCCGCCTGGTCTTCTCCATGCCGACCTTCGCCGAACTGGAGAGCCGCATCTGGAAACCGAAGTTCGATCGCTATCTGTCGATCGAACGCAGGCAAGCTCTGTTGCGCGAATTCAGCGCCAGCGCGGCATGGGTCAAGGTGCCACCGGCTATCGCGACGCGCCGCTTTTCGCGAGATCCGAACGACGATGTTTTCATCCATACCGCCTTGGCTGCCGAGGTGAATCGCCTGATTAGCGGCGACGATGACCTGTTGACTCTGCACCCGCTCGCAGACTTGCACATTGTCGCTCCGCGCAATGCATTGGATGAGATCGTCCAGGGGTCCCGCAGCCCTCGATGACGACTGACTAACGCAAGCGCTACGGCGCCATGGTCGGCAATATCCAGCCGTCCTTGACCTCGATGGACCGCGACCTGAGCAATTCCCCGAGCAGCCACGAGGCGAAATCTTCGTCTGAAAATCCCAGCATGCGCTGATTGACGTTGTCGAAAAATGGCACGCTCTTGAGGTAGGCCGCCAACTCATCTTCGCGCAGGCGCTCGAGGTCGAGCAGGTTGAAGGTGAAGCAGGCGCGCACGGCGTTGCGTCCGACGCGCGTGGAATCGGCCTCGAAGGATTCCAGCCGCCGCATGGCACGCGCCATGGCGGCGTCGAAATCATCGAAGGGCGTGCCGTGGCCAGGAATCACGATATCGACAGCGAGGCGGCCGATCATTTCAAGGGTGTTGCGCGTTGCCGGCAGCGCGTCCTTGCGGCCCATGACCTCGCCGAAAATGATGCCGAAGCCGTCCTGCCACAAGGCGTCGCCGGAGATGAGGATGCGCTTGTCGGCACAGTAGTAGATCAGCGCTTCCATATCGTGGCCAGGGGCCGGGAACGCCTGCCAACTCAGCCCACCCATGTCGAATTCGCTGCCGGACTCGATCACTGCGTCGTGGGCAAAGCGGTCGCCACGCTGTTTGGCCGCATCGAGCAGCAGGGCATTGGTGTCCCAGTCGCTGACCATGCGCTCGATACCGGCGGGGATCACGATGCGGCAGCCGAATGCCGCCTGCAGCGCGGCATTGCCACCGATATGGTCGGAATGCGAATGGGTGTTGATCAGGCGATCGAGCCCCCTGCCCGCCAGCGCCACCCTTACAAGCTCGACGGTCTGCGCCGCGTGGCCGACATAGCCGGCATCCACCAGGGTTGCTGACTCGCCTTCGAAGCACAGGATGTTGTTGGACGACAGCCAGCCACGCTCGATAACCTGGATCGAGTCGGGCAGCTTCATCATGACTATGCCGGCGAGCGCTGCGTGCGGCGCTTGGCCACGGCAGCAAGAATCAAGCGTTTGTCGTCGTCGCCGGCATTGGCCCAGCCGGCGATCTCGCCCAGGGTGCGCAGGCAGCCGACGCACAGGCCCGCTTCCATTTTGCAGACATTGATGCAGGGCGACACTACAGCAAGGTTTGCCGCCCTCTCTGGTCCCGGCAGGCCCACTTTCACGTGCCGAGCTGATGAAGAAATCGTAGCGAGCGGGCCGCAGCGGGGTGCGGCCGGAGCGCAGCTACCGGAACGTATGTGGTTATACGTGAGGGCGAGGCGGGGTTTCGCAAAGCATGCTTTGCGCCGCCGCAGCCGACCCGGTGTGCAAACCGGGTCGTGGAAGAGCACCGCCCAATCCCCGATCCGGCACGCGCAGTAGATTTATTCATTAGCTCGAGCAGCCAGCATGGCGCGCCGGGCGAGGACGGCATGCGCCACGCGCGAAGCCGGCTGCCGCTTGAGTTGTTTCGAGATCCAGACGCCGGTATCGACCAGCGCGTCGAGGTCGATGCCGGTGTCGATGCCTAGCCCCGACAACAGCCAGACCACGTCCTCGGTCGCGACATTGCCCGACGCGCCTACGGCGTAAGGGCAGCCACCGAGGCCGGCGACGGAACTGTCGAAAATGCCTATGCCCATTTGCAGCGAGGCGTAGATATTAGCCGTGGCCATGCCGAAGGTGTCGTGATAATGGCCGGCGATCTTCTTCAGCGGAACCTGTCGCGCGACGGCCTTGATCATGGCGCGGGTGCGCTCCGGAGTACCAGCGCCGATGGTGTCGCCCAGACTGATTTCATAACAGCCCATTTCAAGCAGCGCCTGCGCCACGCCGGCCACGGCCAGCGGTGCGACTTCGCCCTCGTAGGGACAGCCCAACACGCAGGAGACGTAGCCGCGGACCTTGATGTCGGCTTCTTTGGCGGCCTCGACGATAGGCCGGAAGCGCTCCAGCGATTCGGCGATCGAACAGTTGATGTTCTTCCTCGAAAAGGATTCGGAGGCGGCACCGAACACGGCAACTTCCTTCGCCCCTGCAGCCAGCGCCGCCTCGAAGCCTTTCATGTTGGGCGTCAGCACCGGATAGGTGACGTCGGGCAGCTTCTCGATGGCGGCAAATACTTCGGCATTGTCCGCCATCTGCGGCACCCACTTGGGCGAGACGAAAGCGGTCGCCTCGATGGTCTTCAAACCGGCCGCGCCAAGCCGCCGGATCAGCTCGACTTTTACCTTGGTCGACACCGGCGTTTTTTCGTTTTGCAGCCCGTCACGAGGGCCAACTTCGACGATGCGTACTTTGCTGGGAAGGGTCATGTGTGCTTTAACGTGAAACTACTCATTCGGAGCGACTGGTGATATCGAGCGTAGCGAGCCAACCAGAAGCCTCCCCGCGAGGGGAGGATGGGAGGGGCGGGCCTTCAATTCGCCTTTCGCGTGTTTCATTCTCCGCAGATGGAACTTGCTGCCATGAGCTTTAAGGCTATTTCTTTTCGACCTCGAATTCTACTAGTTCGGCGCCGTCGCTGACCTGCTCGCCGACGCTGAAAAGGAAAGCCTTCACCAAACCCGCCGCCGGCGCGGCAATCGTGTGTTCCATTTTCATCGCTTCGAGGATCAGCAGCGGCGCGCCCTTTTCTACTCTGGCACCCACCGGCGCGATCAGCGCGATAACCTTGCCCGGCATCGGGGCCGTCAGTCCGCCCTCGGCACCGCCTCCGCTACCAGCGTGAAACAGCGGATCGATGGCGGAAAAAATGAAGCAGACGCCGTCGATGAAGACATGACGCTTTTCGTTGGCGGATACCACCGTGACATTGATGCGACGACCGCCAAGATCGACGCGCAATTCGCCGGCGCCGGCAAAGCTTCCGGCCGCCGTGGTCGTCTGGCCTTCGAACTCGAGCGTGAAGCTGTCCGCGGCGTAGCCGGCATTGACCAATTTTTCGACTTCCCCGCAACGCAGCTTGATTTCCCGTCGTGCATTGCCGTTCAGGCGCCAGCCATCGCGCACATGCCAGGGGGAAAACGGATCGCCGCTTTCGTCGGCTTCCGCCGCCGCGTACTGCTGATCGCGTATCAACTCGGCCAGCGCGGCAACCAGCCAGGCTTCGGCCGGCGGCTCGGCGCCCTCGGGGAAAAGGAAGGCGCGCTCGCGCTCGATCAGCCCGGTGTCGAGGTCAGCCTGGGCAAAGGCCGGGCAGGCCACCAGCCGCGAAAGGAAGCCGATGTTGTTCGACACCCCGACCACGCGATAGTCGGCCAGCGCCTGCAGCATGCGCGCCAGGGCCCGTTCCCGAGTTTCGTCCCAGACGATCAGCTTGGCGATCATCGGATCGTAATGCGGCGAAATTTCATCGTCCTGCTCGACACCGGTATCGACCCGCACATGCAGCGTCTCCGCCGGTGGCGCAAGGTGAATCAGGCGGCCGATGGACGGCAGGAAGCCCTTATCAGGGTCTTCGGCGTAGATGCGCGCTTCCAGTGCGTGGCCGCGGATCACGAGCTGTTCCTGGCGCAGCGGCAGTGTCTCGCCAGCAGCCACTTTCAGTTGCCACTCGACCAGGTCGAGCCCGGTGATCATCTCCGTCACCGGATGCTCGACCTGCAGCCTGGTGTTCATCTCCATGAAGTAGAAGGTGCCATCCTGATTGACGATGAACTCGACCGTGCCGGCGCCGACGTAGCCGACGGCCTGGGCGGCATCGACAGCGGCCTTGCCCATGGCGGCGCGACGCTCGGGCGGCATGTTGGGCGCGGGAGCCTCTTCGACGACTTTCTGATGGCGGCGCTGCACCGAGCAGTCGCGCTCGAACAGATAGACGCAGTTGCCGTAGCTGTCGCCGAAGACCTGGATCTCGATATGACGCGGGCGCTGCAAATACTTTTCGATCAGCACATGCTGGTCGCCGAAGGACGATGCCGCCTCGCGTTTGCAAGAGGCCAGCGCATCGAGGAACTCCTCGCTCTTGTTCACGGCGCGCATGCCTTTGCCGCCGCCGCCAGCCGCCGCCTTGATCAGCACCGGATAGCCGATATCGTCTGCCTGCTGCCTGAGGAAATCGGGCTCCTGCCGGTCGCCGTGATAGCCCGGAGTTAGCGGCACGCCGGCTTTTTCCATGAGCTTCTTGGCTTCAGATTTGGAGCCCATGGCGCGAATCGCCGTCACCGGAGGGCCGACGAAAACGATACCGTTCCTGGCGCAGGCGTCGGCAAACTCTTCGTTTTCGGAAAGAAAGCCGTAGCCGGGGTGAATGGCCTGGGCGCCCGTGGCCAGTGCCGCGGCGATGATCTTGTCGACCACCAGGTAGGATTCCTTGGGCGGCGGTGCGCCGATGCAGACGGCTTCGTCGGCAAGGCGCACATGGCGCGCGCCGGCATCGGCTTCGGAATACACGGCAACGCTGCGGATGCCCATGCGCCGCGCGGTCTTGATGACCCGGCACGCGATCTCGCCGCGATTTGCAATCAGTATTTTCGTGAACATGGCATCAGCCCTGAGCAATCCAATTGGGTTTCCTCTTTTCAAGAAAGGCGGTCATGCCTTCGCGGCCTTCCTCGCTGGCACGCAGGCGGGTGATTCGCTGCGCCGTGTCGTCGATGACCTCCGGCGACAGCGGCTTCCAAGCCACTGCCGCAATCAGCGCCTTGCACTCGGTCATCGCGCCTGGCCCGTTCTTCAGCAACGCATCAACGATTTCGCCCACCGCCTCGTCCAGCGCGGCATCGTCCGTCACCATCTCGTGCAATAAGCCCATGCGGTATGCCTCGGCGGCCGAGAAACGCTCGGCTGTGAGCATGTAGCGCCGCGCATAGCGTTCGCCGATGGCGGCGATGACATGCGGGCTGATCACCGCGGGGATCAGCCCCAGCTTGACCTCGGTCAGAGAAAACTCGACATCGAAGGTGGCAATGGCCACGTCGCAGCAGGCCACCAGGCCGACTCCTCCGCCATAGGCCGGGCCCTGAATGCGGGCAATGGTCGGCTTCGGGCACTGCGCCAGACCGCGCAACATCTCGGCCAGGGCGCGGGCATCGCGCAGGTTCTCTTCAGAGCTGTAGCCTGCCGCGCTTTTCATCCAGTTGAGATCGGCGCCGGCACAAAAGCTTTTGCCGGTGCTCGAAATCACCAGCACGCGCACCGCCGGCTCGGTCGCCATGAATTCGATCGCCGCCGACAGTTCGCCGATCAGCGCCGCATCGAAGGCATTGTGCCGCTCCGGGCGGTTGAGGGTGATGATGCCGACACCGAGGTCGATTTCGGTAATGATGTTGTTGTACATTCAAACTCCTTTCACCACAGAGGCACAGAGACACAGAGGAAAGGCAAGAGACGCACAAGATGTTCTCTGTGCCTCTGTGTCTCTGTGGTTCGCATTTAATCTACATCCGGAAGACGCCAAACTTGGTCGGCAGAATGGGTGCGTTCAATGACGCCGAGATTCCCAGGCCAAGCGTACGCCGCGTCTGGGCCGGGTCAAGCACGCCGTCGTCCCAGATGCGCGCGGTGGCGTAATAGGGATGGCCCTGTGTCTCGTACTGCTCACGGATCGGCGTCTTGAAGCGCTCCTCGTCTTCCTTGCTCCACTCCTTGCCGGTGGCTTCCATGCCGTCGCGCTTGATGGTGGACAAAACCGAGGCAGCCTGCTCGCCGCCCATCACGCTGATCCGCGCATTGGGCCACATCCACAGCATGCGCGGGCTGTAGGCACGGCCGCACATGCCGTAGTTGCCGGCGCCGAAACTGCCACCGATGATCATGGTGAATTTCGGCACCTGGGTGGTCGCCACGGCGGTGACCATCTTCGCGCCGTCCTTGGCAATGCCGCTGTTCTCGTACTTGCGGCCGACCATGAAGCCGGTGATGTTCTGCAGAAACAGCAGCGGGATGCCGCGCTGCGAGCACAGTTCGATGAAGTGCGCGCCCTTCTGCGCCGACTCGCCGAAGAGAATGCCGTTGTTGGCGACGATGCCCAGCGGATAACCGTGCAGTCGCGCGAAGCCAGTCACCAGCGTGGTGCCGTAGCGCGACTTGAACTCGTCGAAGCGCGAGCCGTCGACGATGCGGGCGATGACTTCGCGCACGTCATAGGGCTTCTTGGTATCGAAGGGAATCACGCCCCAGAGCTCGGACGGGTCGTAGAGCGGTTCTTCCGGGGTGGCGATATCGAGCGACACGGGCTTTTGCCAGTTCAGGTTGCCGACGATGCGCCGCGCGATGGAAAGGGCGTGGTGGTCATTTTCGGCCAGATGGTCACAGACGCCGGAAATGCGCGTATGCACATCGCCACCACCGAGGTCTTCGGCGCTGACCACTTCGCCGGTAGCGGCCTTGACCAAGGGCGGGCCGCCGAGAAAAATGGTGCCCTGGTTCTTGACGATCACCGACTCATCGGACATTGCCGGCATGTAGGCGCCGCCGGCCGTACAGGAACCCATGACGATGCCGATCTGCGGAATGCCCTGCGCCGACATGTTGGCCTGGTTGTAGAAAATGCGGCCGAAGTGGTCGCGGTCGGGAAATACCTCGTCCTGTGTCGGCAGGTTGGCGCCGCCCGAGTCAACCAGGTAGATGCAGGGCAGGCGGTTCTGCAGCGCAATTTCCTGCGCGCGCAGATGCTTCTTCACGGTCAGCGGAAAGTAGGAGCCACCCTTCACGGTGGCGTCGTTGGCGACGATCATGCACTCGACGCCTTGGACCCGGCCGATGCCGGTGACCACACCCGCCGAGGCGACATCACCGCTGTACATGCCCATCGCGGCCAGCGCCGAGAACTCCAGAAAGGAAGCGCCGGGGTCGAGCAGCGCGTTGATGCGTTCCCGCGGCAGCAGCTTGCCACGCGCCTTGTGCTTGGCCGCGGTCTCCGGAGATCCGCCGCCTGAGACGGCGATGGTCTTCTCGCGCAGGTCGGCGACCAGCGCGCTCATCGCCGTGGCGTTGGCCTTGAACTCATCGCTGCGCGTGTTGAGTTTCGATTTGATGACAGACACTAGAATCCTCCCGTGGCAAGCCACTTGTCGATTTGCGGCAGGCGGTCGGCACCCCAGAAGGGCTCGCCATCCACCATGAAATAGGGTGCGCCGAACATGCCCTTGGCAATTGCGGCATCGGTTTCCTGCTTCAGGCGATCCTTGACTTCTTGTGTGGCGATGGCCGCCGCGAAGGCGTCGCCATCGATGCCAAGCTCGGTCGCGATTTCCAGCACCACGGACAATTCGCCTATATCGCGGCCTTCTGCCCAATAGGCGCGGAACACGGCGTGGGCAAACTCCCTCGCTTTGGCACAATCCTGCCCGTGCAGCCAGTAGTAACCGCGCGCGGCGGCCAGCGTGGCAATCGGAAACTTCGGCGGGAACTTGTAGGGTATGCCCATGAAGCGTGCCGAGCGATCGAAGTCGCGCTTGCTGTATTCGCCCTTGAGCGGAATGCTGACCAGCAGTGGCATGTTCGAGGCCTTGAAGGCGGCGCCCAGCATCATCGGCCGCCATTTCACCTTGCGGCCGTGCTTCGCCGCGAGTTCGTCGATCAGTTCGCTGGCGAGGTAGGAATAGGGCGAGGAAAAGTCGAACCAGAAGTCGATGGGGGATTGTTCTGTCACGAGCATTCTCCTTCAGGACGATCCACGGTAACAGCGAAATGGGTGTCGAAGCCGCCTAGCATTCTCAATGCACCGCCAGTCCGCAGCCGAACTCGTGCGCCGCTTTTTGTAGCGCCTTGTCCAGCGTCCACAGTTGCAGGCGGTCGATCAGTGCGGCGGCGAGCAGATGACTGTCGACATAACCGAGGCCACGTCCGGCCAAATGGCGCTCGGCGATCAGATGCATCACTTCGGCGTGGCTGGCGCAGTGGCAACGACGCATCTGGTTGAGCATGGCGAGCTTGGTCTGGCTGATGCCCCCGAGTACCATTTCGCCGACCACGAAGTCGTGCATCACCACGTCGCCCAGGCGCAGATGATCGAGGATGGGTGCGCTTTTGTGGCGCAGACAGTCCACCCAGACCGAGGTGTCGGCAAGGATTCTCATGAATCTGCCTTCGAGCGTTTCCTCGCCCGATAGGGTGTCGCCACTGGCTCCGAAACGAAATGAGGCGGCCGGCGGCGCGGCGCGACCACGACGGCAGGTTCCGTGCCGGCAAGCGATGCCAACCGCTGGGAGGCGAGTCGATGTCGCATTTCCAGCAATGCTTCGCGCAGCAGCTGGGAGCGGTCGCGAATACCGCTGAGTTGTTCGACATCGGCCAGCAGTTCGTCGTCCAGGGTGACAGTGGTTCTCATCGGAGTCTCCGGGGATGGGCAGCAGGCATCAAATATAGCATCAAATGATGCCGATCATGATGCCTGCTCGTCATGTCATACCGGCCAGCGCCCGTCCGATCACCAGCCGCTGGATGTCGGACGCGCCTTCGTAGATCTGGCAGACACGCACGTCGCGGTAGATGCGCTCGACCGGGAAGTCGCTGACGTAGCCATAGCCGCCATGGATCTGGATCGCGTCGGAGCACACCTTCTCGGCCATCTCGGAGGCGAACAGCTTGGCCATCGAGGCTTCCTTGAGGCAGGGCCGGCCGGCATCACGCAGCGCCGCCGCGTGATGCACCATCTGCCGCGCGACCTCGATCTGCGTCGCCATGTCGGCCAGCCGGAAATTCACCGCCTGATGCTCGAAGATCGGCTTGCCGAAGCTGATCCGTTCATGCGAGTAGTGCAAAGCTGCCTCGAACGCGGCGCGCGCCATGCCAACCGCCTGCGCGGAAATGCCGATGCGGCCGCCTTCGAGGTTCGAGAGAGCAATGCGGTAGCCCTGCCCTTCTGCACCGAGCAGGTTGCCAGCCGGGATGCGGCAGTTCTCGAACAGGATCTGCGCCGTGTCCGACGCGTGCTGGCCGAGCTTTTCCTCGACACGGGCGACGATGTAGCCCGGCGTGTCGGCAGGCACGATGAAGGCCGAGATGCCCTTCTTGCCGGCGCCCGGATCGGTGACGGCGAAGACCACGGCAAGCTGTCCATTCTTGCCGGTGGTGATGAACTGCTTGACGCCGTTCAGTACCCAGTGCTCACCGTCACGTACGGCTTTCGTCCGGATCGCCGCAGCGTCGGAGCCGACATGCGGCTCGGTGAGGCAGAAGCAGCCCAGCCATTCTCCGCTGGCAAGCTTCCTCAGGTATTTCTCCTT
This sequence comes from Sulfuritalea hydrogenivorans sk43H, assembly GCA_945870205.1. GTDB lineage: Bacteria > Pseudomonadota > Gammaproteobacteria > Burkholderiales > Rhodocyclaceae > Sulfuritalea > Sulfuritalea hydrogenivorans_A. The sequence continues at coordinate 26,642 of CAMBRI010000021.1, forward strand.
CTGGGCATCCGTGCCGAAGGCATTGATCGGGCCGCAGACCACGGAGTTCTGCACGCTGATGATGGTGGAGGTCGCACCGTCGCCGGCGGCGATCTCTTCAAGTGCCAATGCCAGCGATACATAGTCCAGTCCCGCCCCGCCCCATTCTTCCGGCACCACCATGCCGCAGACACCGAGTTCGCCCAGGGCACGGAGTTCCTCGCGCGGAAAATGCGAGGTGCGGTCCCATTCGGCGGCTTTCGGCGCGAGCTGTTCGCGGGCGAAATCGCGCAGCATGTCGCGGATCTGTTCCTGCTCGGACGTAAGAATCATTTGTAGTTCTCGTAATGTTTGCTGCCGGGAATCGGCTCGCCGGAATCGCGCAGGCGCACGGCCTCCTTGTAGCCCTGTTCTTCGGCGTAATGCTTGAACCACTGGCCCTCGGGCGAGTGGCGCGTGATGCCGTCGAACAGCGTGGCGATCATCTGGGTGTTGGCCAGGCCCATGTTGTCGTAGGCCTGGTTGATCATGAGCTTCTGCATCATGAGCTGGTTCTTGGGCACGCCGGCCATGCGGTTCGCCAGTTTCAGCACTGCTTCTTCCAACTCGGCCTCGGGCACGGCATCGATCACCAGGCCCCAGTCCTTCGCCGTTTTGCCGTCGATGGTGTCACCGGTGAGCAGCATGCGTTTGGCCTTCTCGGCACCAAGGCGATAGACCCACATCGCCGTAGTCGGGCAACCCCAGACGCGCGAGGGCATGTAGCCGATCTTGGCGTCCTCGGCCATCACCACCAGGTCGCAGCACAGCGCGATGTCGCTGCCGCCGGCCACCGCGAAGCCCTGAACCTTGCAGATGGTCGGCTTGTGGCTGCGCCAGAGGCTGAAGAAATCGTCGGTGAAACCCTTCATGGTGCGATAGTCCACCATCGGGTCCCAGGGCATGGACTGCGTGCAGGGCGTATCGACATCGGCTTCAGCAAAATCCTTGAGGTCGTAGCCGGAACAGAAGGCGCGGCCCGCGCCCTGCAGGATGATGACGTGAATGTCGTCGTCGGCATTGGCGCGGTCGACGGCGATCCGGATCTCGCGCGGCATTGCCGGCACGATGGCATTGAGCCGCTCGGGGCGATTCAGCGTGATGCGCGCGATGCGCCCCTCGGTACTGTAGGTCAGCGTCTGCAGGGTCATGACGGATTCAGGACAGCTCGATGCCGACGGCAGTGGCCTCGCCACCACCAATGCACAGGCTGGCAACGCCGCGCTTTTTTCCCTGCTTCTTCAGCGCGCCGATCAGGGTAACGATGACACGCGCGCCGGAGGCACCAATCGGGTGACCCAGTGCACAGGCGCCGCCGTGAACATTGACCTTGTCGTGCGGCAGCTTGAGATCGTGCATCGCCGCCATGGTGACCACGGCGAAAGCTTCGTTGATTTCCCAGAGATCAACGCTGTCGACGCTCCACTCGTTCTTTGCCAACAGCTTCTTCATGGCGCCGACCGGGGCAGTGGTGAACAGGCCGGGCTCCTGGGCGAAGGTGCTGTGGCCAACGACGGTGGCGACGGGCTTGAGGCCCAGCTTCGTCGCGGTCGAGGCGCGCATCATCACCAGAGCGGCGGCACCGTCGGAAATCGACGATGAGTTGGCCGCAGTCACCGTGCCATCCTTGCGAAAGGCGGGCTTCAGGCCCGGAATCTTTTCCAGTTGTGCCTTGAAGGGCTGCTCGTCCTTGTCGATCACCACGTCGCCCTTGCGGCCCGATACTGTGACGGGAGCGATCTCCCAGGCGAAGCTACCGTCGGTATTTGCCTGCTTGGCACGGGTGGTGGAGGCGATGGCGAAGGCGTCCTGTGCCTCGCGGGTGAATTTGTAGCTGCCGGCGCAGTCCTCGGCGAAGGTCCCCATCAGGCGACCCTTGTCATAGGCGTCTTCGAGACCGTCGAGAAACATGTGGTCCTTGACCTCGCCGTGACCCAGCCGAAAACCGCCGCGCGCCTTGGGCAGCAGGTAGGGTGCATTACTCATCGACTCCATGCCACCGGCGACCATGATGTCTACACTTCCGGCCAGCAGCATGTCGTGCGCGTACATCGCGGCGCGCATGCCGGAACCGCACATCTTGTTTACCGTGGTGCAACCCGCCGCCAGCGGCAGCCCGGCGCCGAGGCTGGCCTGGCGCGCCGGGGCCTGGCCCTGACCGGCAGGCAACACGCAACCCATGATGACTTCGTCGACCTGCTCGGGCTTCAAGCCGGCGCGCAGGACGGCGGCCTTGATCGCCACGCTGCCGAGCTGGGCGCAGCTCATGGAGGCGAAGTCACCCATAAAGCCGCCCATGGGCGTACGAGTTGCGGAGACAATGACAATGGAGTCAGACATGGTTTTCCTTCAGATCAAGGTTGAAAGCGCAACGGTGTAGCGGCCGGGAAGCTGGTCAGCAGCGTTGACGGTGATGTCGAGATCGCGCATCAGGCCGTCCTTGAGGCCGTAGATCCAGCCATGGACGGTCAGCGGCTGGCCGCGCTGCCAGGCATCCTGCACGACGTAGGTCTGGCAGACGTTGGCGACCTGCTCCAGCACATTGAGCTCGCATAGCCTGTCGTGCTGCGCCTCTGGCGGCAGGGTGTCGATTTCGCGCAAGTGCTTGGCGCGCACGTCACGCACGTGGCGCAACCAGATATCCACGAGGCCGACGCGCGCGCCGTCGAGCGCGGCTTTGACGCCGCCACAACCGTAATGGCCGACGACCATGATGTGCTTGACCTTGAGCACGTCGACAGCGAACTGGATCACCGACAGACAGTTGAGGTCGGTATGCACAACGACGTTGGCGACATTGCGATGGACGAAGACTTCCCCCGGCAACAGGCCGACGATTTCGTTGGCCGGAACCCGCGAGTCCGAGCAGCCTATCCACAAAAGCTCTGGCGTCTGCAGGCGGGAGAGTTTTTCGAAATAGCCCGGATCGACCTCGCGCATCTTGTTCGACCAGGCGCGATTGAAGTCGAACAAGTGATGCAGGGTTCGGTTGTTAATTGCGTCCTCGGACCAGTTTTCGAGGTCGAGAGCGAGAAATTGCGTGCCCTCGACGGCGGTCTGGTAATAGGCGGGGGCCTCATCGAAGCCCAGTTCGCGATAGAGCTTTACGGCGATGCGCATCGCCGGCAGGGTATCGAGCAGGATCTTGCGATAGCCGATCCGGCGCGCGGCACGGATGGCCTCCAGCGCAAGGTCGCGGCCGACGCCGAGGCCGCGGAATGCGGGATCGACATACAGGCGCTTGAGTTCGCAGACGCCCTCCGCCAGCGGTCGGATGCCGACGCAACCGGCGCCCTGACCATCGATCACGGCGTAAAACAGGCGGCCCTCCGGCGCCGTGTAGCGGCCGGGCAGGGTCGCCATTTCCTCGTCGAAATTCTGGAAAGACAGGTCGACACCGAGCCAGCCTGCGTAGTTGCGAAAAAACTGGCGCACCTGCTCCAGCTCGGCGACATGCTCGACGCCAAGTACGCGGATCGCCGTGCCGCCGGCGCTGACTTTCACGGGATTGCTCATGATGTCCAGGGCAGTTGGTAGGCAACCACCAGTTCGCGCGCCTTGTCGGCCGCCGCCTTGGGCAGGTGGCTGCTCTTGCGCGTCTGGGTGTCGAGGTGGACGCCGGTCAGGAGCGTGATGGCCGAAATCGCATCGGTGTCGGCATTGCGCATTTCGTGGAAGAAGATGATCTTCTTGTCGGTAACGGAGACCACGCCGGTACGCACCGCAACGGTATCCCCCGCATGCAGCTCGCGCTGGTAGCTGATGCGCTGGTCGACGGCCGCCATGCCGCGATGGTGTTCGCGCAGGAAGGCCGCGCTCATGCCGAGGTGGGACATCAGGTTCCAGGTCCCCTCGTCGAATTTGCCGACGTACCACATGACATTCATGTGGTTCATGTGGTCGCAATGCCACGGATAGACCGTGCCGCGATAGGTGTCCAGGAGTGTGGTCACGGGCGGTCTCAAACGTTGAAGATCAAACAGGTGGTTGTTGCGTGCGCATAGAGCTTGCCGTCGGCATCGACCAGCTTGCCTTCCGCCGTGCCTATCTGCTTTCCTGCGTGAATGACGCGGCCTTCGGCGCGGACCGGGCCGACACGGTCGGTCAGCGCGCGAATGTAATTCACTTTCAGCTCGATGGTGGTGTAGCCCTGCCCGGCTTCAAGCGTGGTCTGGATTGCGCAGGCAACGCAGGAATCCAGCAGAGTCGCATGAAAGCCGCCATGCACCGAGCCGATCGGGTTGTAGTGGCGGTGCTGCGGCGTGCCCTGGAAAATTACATGTCCTTTCTCGGCCGCGACCAGATAGAAGCCCAGCGTGTCGCTGATCGGCGGACGCGGCAACTCGCCGGCAATCATTTTCTGAAACAGTTCCAGGCCCGAGCATTCGCGCAGATTTTCCAGAGTCAGCACCCCGGGGCCGGTGGAGCGCCCCAGCACTTCGTCCTGCAGTTTCTGCCACTCCTCACGCTTGCTCTGGCTCATCACATGGTCTCGTTATACAGTTCGCGGCCGATCAGCATGCGCCTGACTTCGCTGGTACCGGCACCGATCTCGTAGAGCTTGGCGTCGCGCCAGAGACGGCCTGCCGGGTATTCATTGGTGTACCCGACGCCGCCCAGGGTCTGGATGGTTTCGCCGGCCATCCAGGTTGCTTTTTCGGCGGAGTAAAGGATGGCGCCGGCTGCGTCCTTGCGCAGCGTGCGGGCGTGGTCACCGCGATCGCAGGCCTTGCCCAGCGCATAGACATAGGCGCGCGTGGCCTGCCAGGTCGAGTACATGTCGGCCAGCTTGCCCTGCATCAACTGGAATTCGCCGATGCTCTGGCCAAACTGCTTGCGCTCGTGGATGAAGGGCAGCACCACGTCCATGCAGGCGGCCATGATGCCCAGCGGCCCGCCTGAGAGCACAGCGCGCTCGTAGTCGAGGCCGGACATCAACACCTTGGTGCCGCTGCCGATGCCGCCCAGCACGTTTTCGACGGGCACTTCGCAGTCGTCGAA